>JAZRKL010000049.1:0-8358 GCA_045646265.1 Faecousia sp. | reverse complement strand
GTCAAAAATCTCTGATTTTTGACTGGGGGATTGTCGTGTTTTTGACAACCCCTCCGGTCAAAATCGAAGATTTTGACCACCTTCCCTTACACAGGGGAGGCTTGGGTGCGGCGGTAACTTAGACCTGTAAACGATCATTTACAGCATCTAGTGGGATTCTCTATTGCATTTCTGGCGCTACACCTACGCAAAAAGACCTTGCGTTTTCAAACGCAAGGTCTTTTCTTTTTATTCTTACTTACCGGTAGAAGCGGAGCGGAGAGTGACATCGTGGGCGCCGCCTTCGACGATGGAGACGGAGGAAACCAGAGTCAGCTTAGCCTCTCTCTGCAGGTCGGGAATGGTGATGACACCGCAGTTGCACATGGTACTCTTGACCTTGTACAGGGAAGCTTCCACATTGTCATGCAGGGAGCCTGCGTAAGTAACATAGGAATCAACACCCTCTTCAAAGCTCAGCTTGGAAGAGCCGCCCAGGTCGTAACGCTGCCAGTTACGGGCACGGTTGGAGCCTTCGCCCCAGTACTCCTTCATGTAAGCGCCGTTGACCAGAACCTTGTTGGTGGGAGACTCGTCGAAACGGGCGAAATAACGGCCCAGCATCATAAAGTCAGCACCCATAGCCAGAGCCAGCGTCATGTGGTAGTCGTGAACGATACCGCCGTCGGAGCAGATAGGCACATAAATGCCGGTTTCCTTGAAGTACTCGTCACGGGCTGCGGCAACCTCGATCAGCGCGGTTGCCTGGCCACGGCCGATACCCTTGGTCTCACGGGTGATACAGATAGAACCGCCGCCGATACCGACCTTAACAAAGTCCGCGCCTGCCTTAGCCAGGAACAGGAAGCCGTCACGGTCCACAACGTTACCGGCACCGATCTTGACGCTCTCGCCGTAGTGCTCACGGACCCATGCGATGGTCTTTGCCTGCCAGCAGGTGTAGCCTTCGGAGGAGTCGATACACAGCACATCAGCGCCTGCTTCCAGCAGAGCTGGAACACGCTGGGCATAGTCACGGGAGTTGATGCCGGCACCGACCAGGTAACGCTTCTTGCTGTCCAGCAGTTCCTGGGGATTTGCCTTATGGGAAGCGTAGTCCTTACGGAATACGAAGTACATCAGATGGTCGTTCTCGTCCACGATGGGCAGGCTGTTCAGCTTGTGCTCCCAGATAATATCGTTTGCTTCCTTCAGAGTCGTTTCTGCAGGGGCAGTGATCAGCTTTTCCCGGGGGGTCATGAAGGTAGCCACCTTCTCACTGACATCCATACGGGAAACACGGTAGTCACGGCCGGTAACGATGCCCAACAGCTTGCCGGTAGCGGTGCCGTCTTCGGTGATGGCAACGGTAGAGAAACCGTTCTTTTCCTTCAGTGCCAGCACATCAGCCAGTGTATTTTCGGGAGTAAGGTTGGATGCGGAAACAACAAAGCCTGCTTTGTAGCCCTTGACCTTAGCGACCATAGCAGCCTGGGATTCGATGGACTGGCTGCCGAAGATAAAGCTCAGGCCGCCTTCCTTCGCCAGAGCGATGGCCAGAGTGTCATTGGAAACGGACTGCATGATAGCAGAAACCAGAGGAATATTTAAAGAAATTGCCGGCTCTTCCTGACCCTTGCGGTACTTGGTCAACGGAGTGCGCAGAGATACCCGATCGGGAACACACTCTTCAGAAGTGTAACCGGGGATCAGCAGATACTCACTGAAGGTGTGGCTGGGTTCGGTGTAAAAGTACGCCATTTGGAATTACCTCCTAAGTCTTTCTGTAAAATTTTGTTTATGTTATAGTCTGTTATCTTATAATATACCATAGGTTTTTTCAAGGGTCAATAGGTTTTCTGCGGCAATTTTTCACAGAAAAACAGGAATTTTATTCGTAAATTTTTACCAAATTTATTGCAATTTTTTTAGTGATATGTTATATTTTAAAGTTGAGAGAATGTGACAATTACTACACAAAGGAGAATCCGTATGGCATCTCAGGAAAATATTCGTAATATTGCCATCATCGCCCACGTCGACCACGGCAAAACCACCCTGGTGGACGAGCTTTTGAAGCAGGGCGGCATTTACCGTGAGAATCAGACCACTCAGGACCGGGTCATGGACTCCGGCGATCTGGAGCGGGAGCGCGGCATTACCATTCTGGCAAAAAACACCTCTGTTTATTATAAGGATTATAAAATCAATATTGTCGATACTCCCGGCCACGCCGACTTTGGCGGTGAGGTGGAGCGTATTTTGAAGATGGTCAACGGCGTTATTCTGCTGGTGGATGCCGCGGAAGGCCCCATGCCCCAGACCCGCTTCGTGCTGCAAAAGGCTCTGGAGCTGGGCCATAAGGTCATCGTTGCCGTTAACAAGATCGACAAGCCGGATGCCCGGATCCACGAGGTCATGGACGAGGTTCTGGAGCTGCTGCTGGATCTGAACGCCACCGATGAGCAGTTTAACTCCCCCACTGTTTTCTGCTCCGGCAGACAGGGAACCGCCTCCTACGGCCCGGATGAAGTTGGCACCGATCTGACTCCCCTGTTTGAGACCATCGTTAAGTATATCGATGCTCCCACCGGCAACGCGGAAGAGCCCTTGCAGCTGCTGGTTTCCTCCATTGATTATAATGAGTATGTAGGCCGTATCGCTGTGGGTCGTGTAGAGCGTGGTTCCATCAAGGTCGGACAGGAAGTTATGATCTGCGACTACCACAATGCCGAGCTGCGCCAGAAGGGCAAGGTCGTTGCCCTGTACGAGTTCGACGGTCTGGGCAAGAACCCCATCCAGCAGGCTTCCGCCGGTGAGATCGTAGCGCTGTCCGGTATGGCGGATATCACCATCGGCCGCACCCTCTGCGCCCCCGAAACTGTGGAACCCCTACCATCTATAAAGATCTTTGACCCCACCATTGAAATGACCTTTGCCGTCAACGATTCCCCCTTTGCTGGGCGGGAAGGCAAATTTGTCACCTCCCGCAACCTCCGGGACCGTCTGGAGAAGGAGCTTTTGAAGGATGTTTCCCTCCATGTCACCGAGCAGGGTACCGATGCTTTCAACGTGGCTGGCCGCGGCGAAATGCATCTGTCCATTCTGATGGAGACCATGCGCCGGGAAGGCTATGAGTTCTCCGTTTCCACCCCCCGTGTTCTTACCAAGGTTATTGACGGCAAACTCTGCGAGCCTATCGAGCGAATGGTGGCTGATGTTCCCGAAGAGTGCATGGGCAGCGTCATTGAAAAGATGGGCCGCCGTAAGGCAGATCTGCTCAGTATGACCCCCATGGGCAGCCGCTACCGTCTGGAATTCATGGTTCCCTCCAGAGGTCTGTTCGGCTACCGCAGCGAATTCCTCACCGATACCCGCGGCGAGGGCATCATGTCCTCCGTTCTGGAAAACTACGCGCCTATGAAGGGTGAAATCGAGCGCCGTCTAACCGGCTCTTTGATCGCATTTGAAAGCGGCGAAGCTGTTACCTACGGTCTGCACGGTGCCCAGGAGCGTGGCGCCCTGTTCATTGGCCCCGGCACGCCTGTCTACGCCGGTATGGTTGTCGGTATCTGCAGCCGCAACGAAGATATGACCGTCAATGTCTGCAAGAAAAAGCAGCTGACCAACATGCGTGCCTCCGGTTCCGACGAAGCCCTGCGTTTGACCTCCCCGAAGATTTATTCTCTGGAGCAGTGTCTGGAATTTTTGGCAGATGATGAGCTTCTGGAATGCACACCCAAGACCCTGCGCATCCGCAAGCGTGTTCTGGATCACAGCCAGCGTATGCGTGAGCTGATGAAGAAGCGCAACCAGGAGTAATTATGAAGTCCGTACTTTCTATTCAGGACCTTTCCTGCGTGGGTCGCTGCAGCTTGACCGTGGCCCTGCCGGTGATCAGCGCCATGGGCATCCGGTGCAGTGTTCTGCCCACCGCGGTACTCAGCACCCACACCGGCTTTCCCCAGCCGGAGGTGCTTTCACTGACGAACCATTTGGCAAGCTTTGACCGCCATTGGGAAACAGTAGGGATTGCTTTTGATGCCGTTACCACCGGATATATGGCAGATGCCGGGCAGGCAGAAACCGTTCTCCACCTGCTAACAAAGTATAGGTCCCAGGGAAGCACTGTGATCGTAGACCCTGCCATGGGTGACCACGGCAGACTTTACAGCCGCTTAGGGGATGATCATGTGGCAGCGATGGCAAAGCTCTGTGCTGCAGCGGACATTCTGCTGCCCAATGTCACGGAAGCCGCGCTGCTGACGGAAACTCCCTACCAAGCGCAGCCCGGCAGTGATTATTTACAGGATTTAACGAACAAGCTGCTGCAGCGTTTTCCTGCCAAGGCAGTTGTCATTACAGGTGTCACCGGCAAGGGTGGAACCATTGGCTTCTGTGAGCAGGAAAAAACGGGAGAATTTTTCTCCTATCACACCCCGGTGATTCCCCGGCAGTGCCATGGCACCGGAGATCTTTATACCGCTGTTTTCACCGGAAGCCTGCTGCGAGGCCGCTCCGTTTACGAAAGCGGTGTGCTGGCCGCGGACTTTGTTCGCCGCTGTGTAGCCGCCACGGATACAGTTTCCCCCCATGGGGTGGAGTTTGAATCCCAAATTTCTTATCTTTTTCCGTAAAAAATGCGTAAAAATACAAAAAAAGTTGTTGACCTGGTTGCATTTTTCGGTTATACTGGTCTAGCATGACCAATTATGGTCAGTTATTATGTGTTGCTGCGGTTAGATTCTAACTGTTGAGCATTATTGATTTTTGACAGGAGGTGTACTCATGAAGCGTACCTATCAGCCCAGCCGTCGCCATAGATCCAAGGTCCATGGTTTCCGTCAGAGAATGGCTACTTCCAACGGCCGTAAGGTTCTTGCCCGCCGCCGTGCTAAGGGCCGCAAGGTTCTGTCTGCTTGAGCACCGACTCGTGGGTGACCACAGCTAGGACAGCTCATAGCGAAACGGGAGTCTGTGCGGGGCGAATGGATGATTCGCCCCGCTCCCTTTTTCATTTTTTTTGCGTAAGCAAAAAAATGAAAAACAGTATGGGAGAATTTTATGAAATTTTCAATTAGTTTGAAAAAGAATCATATTTTCCGAAAGCTTTACAGCTCTAAGGGTGTTGCCAATTCCTATTTCGTACTGTATGCCCGGCCTAACCGGACAGAAGGCAACCGCATTGGCATCACGGTCAGCAAAAAACTGGGTCATGCCGTGGTACGCAACCGTACCCGCCGCAGAATCCGGGAGATCTACCGTCTCAACGAACAGCGATTCGCGCCCGGTTGGGATATTGTGGTAGTGGCCAGGACCCGTGCTGTAGAAGCACCCTTTGGAAAACTAACCGGTGCGTTTCTTTCCCTGGCCCAAAAAAGCGGCCTCTTGATCCCGGAAGGTGAGCAAGCAATATGAAAAAAATCCTGCTCGCCCTCATTTCTGTTTACCGGCGTTCCATTTCTCCTGCTACTCCCCCAAGCTGTCGATTCACACCCACCTGCTCTGCTTACGCATACGAAGCAATCACAAAGTATGGGGCCATAAAAGGCGGCTGGCTGGCCTTCAAACGGCTGCTGCGCTGTAACCCTTTCTATAAGGGCAACCCTTATGACCCAGTTCCTTAAGGAGGAATAAATAATGATTCTCGCTTTCCAGCTTTCTGATATCATCACCGTACCTTTCGGTTGGCTGCTGGGCCAGTTGTACCAGCTGACCAATAACTACGGCGTCGCGATGATCATCTTTGCCGTTCTGGTAAAGATCATTCTTATGCCTATCACCGCCAAGAGCAAGAAAAGCTCTATGAAAATGTCCCGTTTGTCTCCCCGGTTGAAGGTCATCCAGGAGAAGTACGCAAACGACCAGCAAAAACAGAGCGAAGCTATCCAGGCGCTTTATAAGGAAGAGGGCGTGTCCATGGGCGGCGGCTGCCTGTGGAGCATGATTCCCTTGTTTGTTTTGATTCCCCTGTTCACCGTTATCCGTCAGCCTATCGTCTACATGCTGGGCGAAGATCTGGCTGTTGCCGAGAAGATCGTGGAAGTTATCAAGGGACTGTCCGCTGAGGGTATTTTCTCCAACAACAGCTACTACGACCAGGTGGTTGCCGCCAAGTATATTCCCGATTTTCTGCCCCAGCTGGAGCAGGCCGGCATTGTTCTGAGTGAAACCGCCAAGGCCGGTGTTAATTTCAACTTCCTGGGCATTGACATGGGTCTGATTCCCCAGTTCAATGTATTCGCGTGGGATGTCTATAACTGGGCAACCATCGGCGCTTTCCTCGTGCCTCTGCTGTCTGCCGGCAGCCAGGTTCTGAGCATGCATATCTCCATGAAGATGAACGACTCCGTTGTTACCAACGAGAAGGGCATTCAGGATGAGGAAACCGCAAAGAGCTCCAAGGCCAATCAGAGCGGCAAGGCAATGATGTGGATGATGCCTCTGATGTCTTTGTGGATCGGCTTTACCGTTCCCGCCGCACTGAGCCTGTACTGGTTTGTTCAGGGTGTCGTGTCCACCGTCGCTGATGTCTATCTGACCAAGAAATACCGTAAGATCTATGATGAAGAAGATGCTATCCGCCTCCAGAAGGCTCTGGAAGCTGAGCGCATCGAAGCCGAAAAGGAGCGTCTGCGCGCAGAGCGCCGCGCCGCAAACCCCGACGGCATTACCGAAAACACCAGCAAGAAGAAGCTGCAACAGAAGCAGCAGCGTGAAGCAGAAGCCGCGAAGGCTGCTGCAGCTAAGGAATACGCTGCCAGAAAGGGTATTGTAGCGGAGGAAGTGGAAGAGGAAAAGACCACTCTGTCCGGTATTGCTGACCGTCCCTTCTGCAAGGGCCGTGCCTACGATCCCAACCGTTACAGCCAAGCATCCACGGAGGAGTAAACCATGGAAAAAACACTGATTACCACCGGCAAAACAATTGAATTAGCCATTGATGCCGCTTTGGCCCAGTTGGGTTTGGAGCGTGACGATGTTTCCGTTCAGGTACTGTCTCAGGCGAAGGCCGGCTTCTTGGGATTTGGCGCGGCACCTGCCAGAATTCAGGTAACTTACGAAGCACCTGACCCCGTTCCCGAAGCACCCAAGGTAGCGCTGTCCTCTGCTTCCCGTTCCAAACCTAAGGCTAAGAAGCCTCAGGTCCCCAAGGTGGAAACACCTAAAGCCGACGCTCCCAAGGCAGAACCCAAGGTGGAAGCGCCCAAGGCCGAGCCTAAGAAGGCAGAACCGAAAGTAAAGGCACCCAAGGCCGAAAAGCAGCCCAAGGCACCCAAGGAAGAAGCACCCAAGGCACCTAAGGAGCCCAAGACTTATGCACCTGCTGAAGCAGGCAGCACCGAAGAAGAAATCGAGAAGTTCCTGAAGGGTCTGCTGGAGCACATGGGTTCCAGTGCTGTTCCCCACGCATGGAAGGTCGACAAAAATACTTATAAGGTCGATCTGGTAGGCGATGATCTTGGTTATCTGATCGGTCGCCGCGGTGATACTCTGGATGCCATTCAGCACCTTTGCAACTATTCCATCAAGCGCGGCTCCGAGGGTCATATCCGCATCAATGTAGATGCTGAAGAGTACCGTGAGAAGCGGGAGGACTCCCTGCGCCGCTATGCCCGTAAAAAGGCACAGCAGGTTTTGAAGAACCGCCGCCGCACCACTCTGGAGCCTATGAACGCTTATGAGCGTCATGTGATTCACGCTACATTACAGGAAATGGAAAACATCACCACCCATTCCACTGGTGTCGAACCTAACCGCCGCGTGGTCATCGAATACGTCCGCTAACCGTAATCTGCCCTGTCATCCGACAGGGCAGATTTTTCATTTTAACGCTGTAAATGATCGTTTAGCGCACCATCGATGTGTCATCCTGAGCGTAAGCGAAGGATCTCCGGAGTAACGATAGACCGGAGATTCTTCGGCCTAAAGGCCTCAGAATGACAGACATAGAACGACACCGAGCGGGTTAGGGAATTGACGAAAAGTACTGCACTATGCACGCATTGGCTGCGGGCACTGCCCGCATAAACGCTCATTTATCTCGGCAGGAACGATACCGAGCAAGGCAGTAATGACAAGGCGATCTGCATACAAAACCGCCCCGGCCAAGCCGGGGCGGTTCGTTATGTAATTAGATTACAGCTGGGGGCCTGCTGCGACCAGAGCCTTGCCCTCGTCGTTGCCGGTGTACTTCTCAAAGTTCTTGATGAAGCGGGCGGACAGATCCTTAGCCTTTTCCTCCCAGACGGAAGGATCAGCGTAGGTGTTTCTGGGATCCAGAATGTTGGTGTCAACGCCGGGCAGAGCAGTGGGAACCTCGAAGTCGAAGTAGGGGATCTTCTTGGTCTCAGCCTTCAGGATGGAGCCATCCAGAAT
>JAZRKL010000048.1:0-8303 GCA_045646265.1 Faecousia sp. | reverse complement strand
CCATGTTCTGGACCTTGACCAGGGGCATCAGATCCTCCATGAGATCGTAGGCAGCACGGTAACCGCAATAGAAACCGTCAAAAGCTGCGCTGTAAACCCGCTGCTGCCAGGCACAAGCGATACTGACCATGTGCTCCTTGTCTTCCTCACCTAAGGTGTCCATGATCGCCCGGTCGATCTCATTACACAGCTCAAGGTTTGCGTAGTTCTCATGGTGTCGCTGCATACCGGGCTGCATCAGAAGATCCTGAAATACAAGATCATCGAAGCCGCCATCATTTGACTTGGAATAGCCGAAGAACTGCCGGAAGGCTCCGAAGATGCCACACTTGAAACCGTACTGCGCAGCGTAATTACGACGGCGGATATATGCCTGCTCCATCTGTTCCAGACTCATTTTCTGCTCCTCGGTCAGAAGGGGGAGCAACTTCGTATAACCGGTCTGGCAGTCTGGCTCTGTATCCCCATAGTCCTTAGTGCCATAGAGCGCACAGATATCATTCAGAAACTGCGCATCCATGGCGCGGCTTTCCATGCCGCTGAGAAGATCTTTTACATTCATGATTATACCTCCGTTATTTCTGATCTTGATACTTGGTGTATCAGATAGGTAGAATATACCAAACTGCTCATTCGAAATCCGTCATAAACAGTCGAAGAGGTATAAAATTTTCCGGTATTCACTTTAGAGAAAAGGAAAACATTACAACTATTTTACATTGCCTTGGTTTCGGACTTTACACACATTCAGTAGGATAAGAGTGTAATCCAAAACAAAGGAGAAATTACTTATGAAAAAGCTTATTTGTATTTTACTGGTCTGCGTTATGGCGTTGTCCTTGGCTGCCTGCGGCAGTAAGGAGGAAAAGTCCGTATCTACCGATGGCTCAACTTCCATGAGCAAGGTTATCAACGCCCTGGGTGAAGCCTTCATGGAAAACAACAGCGGCGTGAACTTTACTTACAACGCTACTGGTTCCGGTACGGGCATAGCTGCCGTTAAGGATGGCACCTGCGACATTGGCCTGTCCTCTCGCTATCTGAAGGATAGTGAAAAGGCAGAGGGTCTGCAGGAAACCATTCTGGCAATCGACGGCATCGCCATCATCGTTCATTCTGACAATACTGTGGTTGATCTGACTCTGGAAGAGATTTCCGCTATCTTCAAGGGCGAGATTACCAACTGGAAAGATGTGGGCGGCAATGATGGTGAGATTGTTCTGATCGGCCGTGAGGAATCCTCCGGTACCCGTGATGGCTTTGAATCTATTACCGACACAGAAGATGCCTGTGCTTATCGCCAGGAGTTGACTTCCAACGGTGCTGTTCTGACGGCCATTGCTGAGAATCCCAACGCCATCGGCTATGTTTCCCTGTCCTCTGTTAAGAACACCGTCAAGGCAATTAGTGTAAACGGTGTGGCGCCCAGTGAGGCAACCATCAAGGACGGTAGTTACGCGGTGCAGCGTCCTTTTGTGCTGGTCACCAAGGAAGGTGTCGAGCTGAGCGAGACCGCACAGGCTTTCTACGACTACGCTATTTCCTCTGCTGCCAATGAAATCATCAGCGCAGCCGGTGTTGTCCCTGTTAACTAAACAAGCAACGCGGCGGTGAAAATCGCCGCTTGCTGTGCGTCGTTAGGTGTGTATATGAAAAACAATAAGCTATTTGAACGAACTGTTCACGGCATCTTTCTGATCCTGGGACTTGTAACGGTTGCCTGTGTTCTGCTGATTACGGTATATCTGGTGGTATCCGGTATCCCGGCCATTGCGGAGATCGGTCTTTGGGATTTTCTGTTTGGGAAAGCATGGGAACCTACCGACTCGAATGCTCAATTTGGAATCCTTCCCTTTATCCTGTCCAGTGTTTACGGTACAACAGGTGCATTGATTCTAGGTGTTCCCGTTGGTTTTCTGACAGCAGTGTATCTTTCTAAGAAAGCCTCCCCCAAGGTGAAAGAGATCATGTCTGCAGCCGTAAGCCTGCTGGCAGGTATCCCTTCCGTTGTCTATGGTCTCGTAGGCATGATGGTTCTTGTTCCTGGTATCCGCAGTCTGTTTGGCTTACCGGACGGCGCCAGCTTGCTGGCTGCCATAATTGTCCTGGCGATCATGATACTGCCCTCAATCATTAAAGTTTCTATTACCGCCCTGGATGCCGTCCCCAAGGAATATGAGGACGCCTCTTTGGCGCTGGGTGCTACCCCGGAAGAAACATGGTTCCGGGTCAGCGTCCCTGCCGCAAAAAGCGGCATCGCCACAGCGGTGGTACTGGGTGTAGGCCGTGCAATTGGCGAAGCCATGGCAGTCATGATGGTGTCCGGCAATGTGGCAAATATGCCGTCCCTCTTTGAAAGTGTTCGTTTTCTGACCACTGCCGTATCCAGCGGCATGGGCTATGCGGATGGACTGTACCGGGAGGCTCTGTTCTCCATTGCTCTGGTGCTGTTCTTGTTTATTATGCTGATCAATGCAGTATTGAACTTCTTCCTGAAAGGAGAGAAAAAAGGATGAGATTTCACAACAAAGAATTGTTCCGCTGGACCCTCCGTGGAAAGCCGTACTTTCTTCTCTGCCTTGGAAGTGTACTGCTTCTGATCCTCGCGCTGGGGGTACTGTAAGATGGAAAAAAGAAGCGTATATGTCCTCACAATGCGCATCCTTATGTGGATGGCTGCAGGAATCACTGCAGCGCTGACCTTGTTTCTTTTGGGGTATGTTCTACTCAAGGGTATCCCCAATATTACCTGGGAGCTGCTCTCCACCAAACCCAGCTACTTGACCGAGCGGATCGGTATCCTGCCGGACATTCTGAATACGGTCTATATCATCATCGCCACCTTGATCTTCGTACTTCCTTTGGGTGTTGGGGCTGCTATCTACTTGACGGAGTACGCTACCAACAAGCGGCTGGTGGGTATGATCGAATATGCGGCGGAAGGTTTGTCCGGTATTCCCTCTATCGTTTACGGCCTGTTCGGCTCCTTGTTTTTCTCGCAGTTTATGGGCCTGGACAAGAGTCTGCTGGCAGGCGCGCTTACCCTGGTCATTATGAATTTGCCAACGGTAATGCGAAATACTCAGGAAAGTCTGAAAACCGTACCCCAGTCCTACCGGGAAGGTGCCTTCGGCCTGGGTGCGGGAAAATGGCGTGTGATCCGCACGGTGGTTTTGCCCAGCTGCGTGGACGGTGTGATCACCGGCTGCATTCTGTCCGTGGGACGTATCGTTGGTGAGTCCGCCGCACTGCTGTTCACTGCCGGTTTTGCCCATTCCCTGAACGGATTCTTTGAGGGACTCAGCTCCTCCGGTGCAACCCTGACGGTTGCCCTGTATGTGTACGCCACGGAAGAAGGCAATTTTGAGGTTGCCTTCGCCATCGCAGCCATTTTGATGATCCTGACCCTGCTGATCAATCTGAGTGCAACACTGATCGGCAAATACTTCGAGAGGAAAAATAAAGTATGAGTATCATTACCGCAAAAGATTTGTGCCTGTGGTACGGCAATTTCCAGGCACTGAAAAATGTAAATATAGAAATTCCGGCCAATAGCATTACTGCTCTGATCGGCCCCTCCGGCTGTGGTAAGTCCACTTTTCTGAAAACACTGAACCGGATGAACGATCTAGTGCCAGGTGTGAAGATCGAAGGAACGGTTGCCTATGATGGACAGGACATTTTTTCTCCGTCTGTGGATGTGAACGATCTTCGCAAGGAGATCGGCATGGTGTTCCAGAAGCCCAATCCCTTCCCCATGAGCGTTTATGACAACATTGCTTACGGCCCCCGAACCCATGGCATCAAAAGTAAAGTGCAATTAGATGAGATCGTGGAAGAAGCACTGCAAGGTGCTGCTATCTGGGACGAGGTGAAGGACCGGCTGAAAAAGTCCGCACTGGGCCTCTCCGGCGGTCAGCAGCAGCGGCTGTGCATTGCCCGTGCCTTGGCAGTCAAGCCCAAGGTGCTGCTGATGGACGAGCCTACCTCTGCCCTTGACCCCATTTCTACATCCAAAATTGAAGACTTGACGCAGCAACTGAAGAAGGAATATACTATTATCATGGTCACCCATAATATGCAGCAGGCTGTCCGCATTTCGGACAATACCGCATTTTT
The DNA here is from genome assembly GCA_045646265.1 of Faecousia sp. GTDB lineage: Bacteria > Bacillota > Clostridia > Oscillospirales > Oscillospiraceae > Faecousia. The sequence goes on along the minus strand of JAZRKL010000048.1, from coordinate 4,184 downwards.
CCTCCTTGGCGAGCTGGTGGAATTTGGAGAAACCGAGAAGATTTTCTCTATGCCCCGTGACAAGCGCACGGAAGACTACATCACCGGGAGGTTCGGATAATGCGTAATTTGTTTGATAATCAGCTGAATACCCTGCACAGAAAGCTCATTGAAATGGGCTCTGCCTGTGAAACTGCCATTGATCTGGCTGTCCGGGCGTTATTGGAAGGCAATGCAGATGTTGCTCATGAGGCAGCAGCCCACGACCGGGAGATCGACAATATGGAGAGGGAGATCGAGGCCATCTGTCTTAAGATGCTCCTTCAGCAGCAGCCGGTTGCCCGGGATCTGCGGCAGATCTCCGCCGCTATGAAGATGATCACCGATATGGAGCGTATTGGAGACCAGGCCGAGGATATTGGTGAAATCGTACCCTTCCTGAACGGACACACCGGACAGGAATGTGAGGATATCCGCCTGATGGCAGAAACAGTCCAGCAGATGGTTCGCTCCGCTGTGGATGCCTATGTGAATCAGGATATGGCTCTGGTCAAAAAGGTGCTTTCCATGGACGATATTGTGGATGATGCCTTTGATCGCACCAAACACACCCTGATCCACATGATTGCAGAAAACAAAGAGGACGGTCAGTACTGTCTTGACCTGCTGATGATCGCAAAATACCTGGAGAGAATCGGTGATCATGCCACCAATATTGCCGAGTGGGTGGAATTTTCTATCACCGGCACACATACAAACGAGGAATGAATTATGATTTGGATCGTAGATGACGACAGCACGATTCGGGATATTGAGGTCTATACGCTCAATACCACCGGATTTGAAGCAAAGGGATTTCCCGGAGGCGCACCTATGTTTGATGCGCTGAAAACCGAAACACCGGAACTGATCGTGCTTGATATTATGATGCCCGGTGATGATGGCATTACGATTCTCCAAAAGCTGCGCAGCAATCCCTCCACTAAAGATATTCCTATCATCATGGCAACCGCAAAGGGAACAGAGATGGATATGATCACCGGTCTGGATACCGGTGCGGACGATTACTTAGTAAAGCCCTTTGGTATCATGACCCTGGTTTCCCGAATCAAGGCTGTACTTCGACGCTGCGGAAAGCAGAAGTCGGATGCGCTCCTGTCTGCTCATGGTATTGTCATGGACACGGAGAGCCATGAGGTGCGCGTGTATGGCGAGGATGTGGAGTTGACCAAAAAGGAATTTGCCATACTGCGGCTGTTCCTGCTGCATCCTGGAAAGGTCTATACCCGTGAAGCGCTGATGAGCGAGGTCTGGGGCGAAGAATACTATGGTGAAAGCCGGACTGTAGATATGCACATTAAAACCCTGCGGCAAAAGCTGGGTGCGGCTTCCGGCTATATCAAAACCGTGGTGGGTATTGGATACCGAATGGAGGTTACTCCATGACAAAACGAATCTTTCGTTCTATTTTCGCTGTTGCTGCTGTGGTGTTGCTGCTTAGCCTGGGAGTCGTGCTGGGTGTCCTGTATTCCAACTATTCGGATGTCCAGTGGAAGCAGTTGGAGACCGAACTGCAACTTACCAGGTTGGGTCTGGAATCCTCTGGGGAAGACTACCTCCGGAATATTAACAATAAGGATTTTCGTATTACATGGATCGACGGTAACGGCACGGTTCTTTTTGATACTCGGGCCGACGAAACAACCATGGATAATCACGCCCAGCGTGAAGAAATTCTGGAAGCAATGGCCTATGGAAAAGGCACCAGCCAGCGCTACTCTGATACCCTGACTACCAAGATGTTATACAGCGCAGTTCGCTTGGAAGATGGGACAGTACTGCGTATAGCAGCTGCACAGGATTCTATACTAGCATTCCTGCTGGACATTCTGTTCCCCATGCTGCTCATTTTTGTTGCAGCAGTTTTGGTGTCTATGTTCCTTGCAAAAACCATGGCAAAGAAGATCGTAGATCCTCTAAATGATCTGAATTTGGATGCTCCAACCGAAGCACAGGCTTATGATGAGCTTTCTCCGCTGCTGCACCGCATTGACAAACAGAATAAGCAGATCAGCGCACAGGTTGCTATGCTGAAGGAGAAAACAGACCAGTTTGAGCAGACCATCGCTTCGATGAATGAGGGACTGGTCTTGCTGGATGCAGAAGGAAAGATCCTCAGTATCAATCCCGCCGCGGCGAAGTTGTTTGAAACCAGTTCTGCCTGTGTGGGCTTGGATTTTCTAGTGATCGACCGCAGCGCAGTTATGAGTGAAGGTGTCCAAAAGGCACTTACCGGAAAACACGCTGAGTTCCGTACCACTAAGCACGGCAGCGAATATCAGATCGGTATTAGTCCTATCGCTTCGGGAATGAAACTTCTAGGTGCTGTGGTGCTTGTTTTTGATGTGACAGAGCAGATCAATTCCCAGCGCAACCGCCAGGAGTTCACCGCCAATGTTTCCCACGAACTGAAAACACCGCTGCAGTCCATCCTAAACAGCGCCCAGCTCCTGCAATCAGGCCTTGTAAAGCCAGAGGACAATGCCAAATTCACAGGGTACATCTGTAGCGAAGCAGAGAGGTTACTGAATCTGATCAACGATGTGATCCGCCTGTCCCAGTTGGATGAAAGAGGTGAGTTTCCCAAAGAAAGTGTTGACCTATATGCCGTCTGTTCTCAGGTGCTGCAATCCCTGCTCCCTGCGGCAGATCAAAGAAACATCACTGTGGAACTGCTGGGTGAACACACCGTCATCACCGGTGTTCGGCAGCTTGCCTATGAGTTGATCTACAACCTGTGTGATAACGCCATCCGCTATAATAAGGACGGCGGAAAGGTCACCGTCACCGTAAGTAAGGACAGCGTGACGGTCAAGGACACCGGCATCGGCATCCCAAAGGAACATCAGGCGCGGATCTTTGAACGATTCTATCGGGTAGATAAGAGCCACTCTCGTGAAACCGGCGGCACCGGCTTGGGTCTGTCCATCGCCAAGCACGCTGCCTTGAGACTTAACGCAAATATAGAAATCAACAGTACTGTCGGGTTTGGAACTACTATTAGCGTGAAGTTCCAATGATGAATATGGGCGTGGCTGTACGTTGTACATATTGTAAAGATCCTAATAAATAAAAAGCTGCCCCTTGAAGGGCAGCTTTTATATATATTAGGATCTCTTTTTGATAATGGGGATCATGCTCTTGCAAAGCTCCAAAAGCATCTGTGTCTGATCCGGAGTCAGGTCATTGTGATCGGCAAACTCATGAATGATAGCGTCGTTAGTTGTGGGAGTTCTGCCAGTGAGATAATCCATAGACACTTCAAGAACCTCAGCGATGTTGAACAGAAGATTGAGGCTGGGCTTTCTGGCTCCGCACTCGATATGACCGATAGACTCAACTGCAATGTTGACTTTCTCGGCGAGCTCTTCAGTCTTCATTTTCTTGGCCTGCCGGGCTGCTCGGACTCTCTGACCCATGATAATTGCGCTTACTTCCATCGTAGTTGCTCCTTATCTGATTGATCTTGAAATAGTATAAAATGAAAAAATGATCAAATGAATGAGCAACGAGGTAGAAAGTACCAGTTTGGTCATTAGGCGAAGAAAAAATGAGCAAATCGGTAGAATATATCAGACTGACAGTAAAATTTATAAGAATTGATGGGTGCTGTTGTAACTTTGTGGCTTCAAAATCGTACTTATATAATATAGGGGGATACTATACCCATTTTATAGACATTCTGTGAATTGTACGTGAACCTCATTGTAAGTTGTATCCATTTATGCTAAAATCAAGATGAAGTATTATACCCAAACAGGTTATTTCACACGAAGGAAGTTGGTCGCCATGGTTATTGAACTGAACAAGAACCCAATCTCGGATCATACCGAGCGTTACCGTGCAGCGGGTCTTTCTCTGGATTTTCTGGGAGAGATGGCAAAGGCAGTCTCTGCGCTGCAGGCTGCAGGTTATGAACCTTATGATCAGCTTTATGGATATGCCATGCACGGTAATGACCAGTATATCACAAGACATGGCGGTGCCCGCGAAATCGTCACTAAGATGGATGTCAAGGATATCAAGATTTTCCTGAAGCATTATAAGGACCATAAGTGAGGCAATCATATGAATTACCTGAACAGCTATCTCAGATCCAAACTGGATCTTTCTCATATTGGTTTCATACGCAGAGAAAAGGAGAG
>JAZRKL010000047.1:0-11422 GCA_045646265.1 Faecousia sp. | reverse complement strand
GGTGATCTGACGGGCGTGATGACCGTCGCAGCCGATGCCGTGCCGGGCAAGCTCCCGACGGGCAGGGGGGTATACGGGATTGCCGATCTCCTCCCGGCTCACTGCCACGGATTCGATGTGAAATTGAGCCGCTATCCCGGCCTTTTTCACCATATCCTTCAGCACATACTCCGCCATAGGACTGCGGCAGATATTGCCGTGGCAAACAAATAAGATTTTAACCATCTTATGAATCTCCTTAAAAGTACCGGATTTCTTCTTAAATCCTTGTATTTACGCCTCTTTCGCACCTTGAATGTTAGGGGCGTTTTTCGTATCTTTTCAAATCTTCTCGTTTCTTCTCATGCTTTCTTGGGCAACTTTGGTAAAAACGTTGGTAAAATTGGGGAGTTTACCAACGGTCTATCTGCCGGCTACCCGCAGGAGTTCCTGCTTCGCATCATCGAATTGAACGTGCGTGTAGGTGTTCAGCGTCACGCTGATATCGCTGTGTCCCATGATATACTGCAGCGTCTTGGGATTCATCCCAGACTTAGCCATGTTGGAGCAGAAGGTATGCCGACACACATGGGGTGTGATCTTCGGCAGCTGCACACGGTAGGTCTTGTTGTACTTGGCAACCACATGCTCCATGTACTTCTCCCAGTGGAGCGCCACCATCGGCATGTCGTTCTTGTCAAGGCAGAGGAAACCCGCATGGCCGTCGATCATAGGTTCTTTCCGCGGCTTTTTCCGGTTCTTGATGATCCTGCGGAAGCACATAGCCACCTCGTCGGTCATCGGCACATAGCGCACACCCTTTTCGGTTTTCGGTTCCTGAATCACATACTTCATTTCGCTTGTGCGCTGAAGCTGATGATCCACATGGATCCGGTTCTGGTCGAACTCGATATCCGACATGGTAAGACCGCAAAACTCGGAAATGCGGAGTCCTGTGTGGAACAAGATGTAGAAGGCGTCGTAATACTTGTTGTAGTACTTGTCCTCCTTCACAAAGTTCAAGAAATCCCGTTGCTGTTTTCGGGTGATAGCCTCACGGGTTACAGAATCATTCACAATGACCGATGCCAGTTCAAATCCAAAAGGATTCTTGCGGATCAAGTCATCGTCAACCGCCAACTGAAAGGCAGGTCTCAGCACTCCTCGGATGGAATGAATGGTGCTATAGCTTTTGCCGTCCTTCTGCTGCAGCTTAATCAGCCAAAGCTTTGCGTCCGAAAGCCGAATCTTATCAATGCGAAGCTGACCAAAGGGATCTTTCTTCAGCATGTTGGTCACAGTCTTGTAACCGGCTTTGGTATTGGGACGAACACCGGTCTTTACCGACAGATATTTCTCCACCAGTTCCAGTACGGTGTAGTTGCCACCTTTGGTCACGATGTGGTCAAAAAGGTCGGCTTGGATCTGCCGTTCTTTTTCCCGCAAAGACAGTTCAGGCTTCTTACCTTTCGGCATCCGGTCATTCTTATCCAGCCGCCAACTGTACACATTATTCTCTTGTCCGTTCTCATCGATATAGCGGTAACGATACCTCCCGTCAGCGCGCTGGTACTCTCCTTCATGGAGAATGCGATTGCGATTATCGCGTCTTCTTTCGCTCATAGCGTCTCCTTTCTTCAAGGAGAGCCAGACTTGCGCAACAATTATAGCACAAATCCGGCTCTCTGTACAGAAAAATGATCAGATGCCGTATAACATTTGCCTTTTTAGGGGTTAAACTGCCGTTGCCTGATCCAAATATTCTTCGAATTTTGCCCGTTTGATCAAAACTCGATTACCGTTCATAACATAAAAATTCTCATGAGGATGCTCGTCGACCAGTGACCGGAGCTTGTTTTCTCCGATGTGATAATACCCGGCTGCTTCCTCAACGGTCAGCGTGTAACGCCGCCATACCGGGGTAATATTGGTCTTGCAGTTACTGCAGATGTTCTCCATCAAATTCCTCCTGTTTTCCATAAAATTGCATTAATAACTCATGCACGGCAACCTCGATTAGATCCCGGCTTTTCCAGAACATCTCCGCATTGATTGCTTCTCCGGATTTTGTTCTAAGGGCAAGATGCGTAAGGTTGCAGTTGATTTCTCCTAATAGCTTCAGTATTTCAAAATATGCTACTGGAGGAAACTCGTTTGGGCGAATACCGCAACACAGTTTTCGAAGGTAGGTTTGCTGCGGCAGATTGCATTTCTTTCGGTTGGTTTCCAGCGTCTGGTACTCTTCTTCGTTCAGACGCAGGTGGATCTCATGTGGTCTTGTTGTTGATTTTCCCATAGTTATCTCCTCTCGTTTCCGTAAGGGTTTGGGGTTACCCCAAGTGACGCGGAATGTCCGTTGGGACCATTTCGCGATGCTTGCTAAGAAAATGCCGTTGCCATTTCCTTAGAGGCCGTCATGCGAAGGGCAACTCATCGTCGGGGTCGGTTAATACCGCCCATGACGCAAATGACGATTGTGACGATGTTTGGGGGAGCGAGAAGGCAGCGTCATTTTGCTGACGCAGTGACGCAAGGGTCTCGTTCCTCCTTTTGTCGTCATTGCCGTCATCATCGTCATTCAGATTCCAAATCATCAATCTGGCCTGTGCGGTTGGCTTGTGTTCCATAGTAATCCCCAGCGGTTTAAAGACTTCGTTGAAGTGCCTGGTTATAAGCTTGCTGGCTACATTTGCCTTTGTTGCTTCGTGGCCGATAGCGGCAAGCAGTTCCGTTGCCGTACCGGTAAAACGCTTTTCATTCAGCAGGTAATCTGCAATCTGAAAAAGGAATTGCGGTATGCGCTCCCGGCGCAAGGCGGAAGTGTCCAGTGCTTCCGTGACTTCCCATACATTTTTCCGCATGGTCAGCTTCAGCCGCTTTTCCTCGATGTCCCGGCCGGTGATGCTGAGAACTGCATCATTGCCAAAACGATCTTCTTTGCGCAGTACCATACAGGTGTCTGCTACACCTGCAATGCCGGTAGAGCCGGTCATATCGTTGAAGACATTGCTGCCGTCATGCTCCTTGCGGTTGTGGTGAACAAGGAAGATGCAAATGTTGTGGTCGTCGGCGATCTTCTTCAGAGCAGACAGATCTCGATAGTCCTGGGCATAGGCGTTGACCTTGGATGAAACATTGTCCCGGACCATCTGCAGCGTATCGATGAAGAGCAGACCGGTACTGGGTTGGTCTTTTAATGCCAATTTGATCTGTCCTTCCAGCTCAGCACCTAGCTTGCCGCAAGAGAAGCCAAAGTGCAGATTCGTCGGTGGGACATCAATTAGATCCTGCATACGCTGCTGTATTCGCCAATCCTTGTCTTCCAAGGCAAGGTAGATCACATCCGTTTTAGATGTAGGAAGTCCCCACACCGGCTCACCCCGGCTAATCTTCAAGCAGAACCATAGAACCATCCAGCTTTTGCCAATCTTGGAATCGCCGGACAGAATGGCAAGACCGTTGGATAGGATGCCGTCAATCAGCATCCGGGGATGGTCAAGGGGTGTGTAGAACAGTGTTTCTGCGCTGATAAGGTGCAGTTTTTCCATGATACTTGTCCTCCTTTCGCTTTTTGTTTGGTAGTAGCATGGTTGTATTCCTCCAATTTTTGGAGGAATGTAGGCCTGCCTCGTTCCGCTCGGGGGCTTTCCGCAGCGTCGCCGCGCTCGTGCTTTTGGGCAGTCTTGGCACAGTCTGTGGGAGGGCAGGTTATTCAGTTGTCAAGGTGCAGTTGAAAGAAGCTTTCATATATTCGGACATTTGCGGCCCCGAAAGTCAGGGCACCGGTGAAAGGTTTTTGAAAATCCTTTCACTTATTCGGAAGTGAGGAGGGGCAAAAGTCAACCCTGGCTCAGAAACTTTTTTGAAAGTCCCTTCACTAATTCCGACTTTCAGACCCCTTTTTGTAAACCCAGTTTCAGAAGAAACTTCTGAAACCTCTTTAGGTGATGCTTTTGATCATCGCCTGAGGGGGAGTTTCGGTATTAAATTCTGCCGAGGAAAAGTCCTTTCACATATCCGGACATTTGAGGGGGGCAAAGTCAACCCACCTCAAAAAATATTTTTTGAGGTGGTGCTTGTGACCATCACCTCCTGCCGAAAAGCGACTTGCAAAAATACCCTCATATATCCGTAAATAAGGAGGGGTAAAAGGCAACCCCGATAAGAAAAATATTTTCTTCCTCATTTGGTAGGCATCGAAAACCCACAAAACTAAACACCTTTTGAAAAATTAGTTTGGCGGAAATAATCCCTTCATTTACCTACCGCACGCTTTTGCCCCAAAAACGAAACACCCGAAAAGAAAATTTTTCACCTAATGGCAAAAAAGAAAGCCTCCGGCTAAAACCGGAGGCGGCAGACACAAACAAGGACAATTCGTTTTTATCCCACTATACATTGACAACTATCAATGTATATGCTATTATATCGACAAACATCAATAGGAGGTGGCTTGATGGAATTTCACGAAAAGAACATGGTGCTTGTTTTCAAGGCTCTGAGTGATGAAAACCGGATTCGGATTTTGAAGCTCCTTCACAACGGAGAAATGTGTGCCTGCAAGCTGCTGGATGCGCTGAACATCAGTCAACCGACCCTGTCCCATCATATGAAGATCCTCTGCGATGCCGGAATTGTCAACGGGCGGAAAGAGGGTAAATGGATGCACTACTCCATTTGCAGCGAAAGTTCAGCAGAACTCAGTGTAATGCTCCGTGAGCTTCTAACTGCAGCCAATGTTCCGGATAATTGCTGCTGTAAAGAAAAATAAGCCGTAGGAAGCTACGGCTTTCTCACAACACAACACATTGATATATTTCAATATAAGAATATGAAAGGATGATAACCATGTGGTCATTTATTCAAAATGAAATCCTGGGAATGCAATGGCTGAATCGTTTGATCGGCAGCCTTATAGAAGCCGTTGGTCTTGATCCCACCAGCCGGATCGGCGGCAGCGTTCAGTTTTTCTTCTACGATATAATCAAAATTATGGTACTGTTGGGTGTGCTGATTTTCGTAATCTCCTACATCCAGAGCTATTTTCCACCGGAGCGAACCAAGAAGATCCTAGGCAAATTCCATGGCATCGGTGCTAACTGCGTAGCTGCACTTCTGGGAACTGTAACACCCTTCTGCTCCTGCTCGTCCATTCCGCTGTTTATTGGCTTTACCAGTGCGGGTCTGCCCCTCGGTGTGACCTTCTCTTTCCTGATTTCCTCTCCCATGGTGGACCTGGGAAGTCTGGTGCTGCTGATGAGCATTTTCGGCTGGAAGGTTGCGGTTATCTATGTGGTACTGGGACTGGTGATCGCTGTAGCCGGTGGTACGCTGATCGAAAAGCTCCATCTGGAAAACCAGGTAGAGGAGTTTATCCGCAGAGGTAAGGCCGTGGATGTTCCCCAAGAGGAACTGACCGTCAAAGACCGGATGCAGTACGCCTGGGAACAGGTGGTTTCCACCGCAAAGAAGGTGGCTCCCTATGTGCTGATTGGTGTTGGCATCGGTGCTATCATCCATAACTGGATTCCCGAAGAATTTATCATCCAACTGCTGGGCACCGGAAATCCTCTAGGTGTTGTGATTGCCACCATCGCAGGTGTGCCCATGTATGCGGACATCTTCGGCACCATTCCCATCGCGGAAGCCCTTCTTGCCAAGGGTGCACAGCTGGGTGTCGTTCTCAGCTTTATGATGGGTGTGACGACGCTAAGCGTTCCCTCCATGATCATGCTCCGCAAAGCCATCAAGCCGAAACTGCTGGGTGTCTTTGTTGCCATCTGCACCGTTGGCATTATAATCGTCGGTTATTTCTTCAACGCAATTCAGTTCTTACTGGTATAAAGGAGATATGAAATATGGCAAAGAAATGGTATCCTGTTATCGACATTTTGACCTGCCAGGAATGTGGCTCCTGTGTAGCAAAGTGTACCCACGGTGTCTATGACAAGAGCAAAGCACCCGTTCCGGTGGTGGTGAACCCTGAGGGTTGCATTGACCACTGCCATGGCTGCGGCAATCTGTGTCCTGTTGGTGCCATCGCCTATGTAGGAGATGATACCGGCTGGATTGCTCCCGCACTGCAAAATCAGCCCCAGGCAAAAGAGGAATGCTGCTGTTGCGGCAGTACAAGCAAAGGAAAAAAGGAAATCAAAATCGAGTATCTGTATCTGGATCTGAAAACCTGTGACCGCTGCGTTGGCACGGATGCGGTTTTGGATGAGGTTGTGGAAGCTCTGCGGCCTGCCCTGGAACTGGCCGGGTATCAGCTGAGCTACCGGAAGCAGGAAGTCTACACGGTGGAAATTGCAGCAAGCTACCGTTTCCTTTCCTCTCCCACAATTCTTGTGAATGGACAGGATATTTTTGATACCATCACAGAATCCGATTGCGGCTGCTGCGGAGACATTGCCGGTGTGCAGGTGGATTGCAGAGTCTTTGAACACGATGGCAAGACCTATGAAGTTCCCACCGGAGAGATGCTGGCTGACGCTATCTTGAAAGCAATCTATCATCCCAATGTCTGCACCTGTGGAGAATATCAGCTCCCCGAAAACTTAAAGCGGTTCTTTGCGGGTAAAGAGAAAAAGGCAGCATCTTCCTGCTGCTGCGGTACATCCAATTGTTGTTGATTCAAAAAACGGAGGTAATATATTATGGCACTGTTTAACTTTGGCAAAAAGAAAGAAGTAAAGAAAGAAACCGGTTGCTGCTGCGGCAGCACTGCACCCAAGGCAGAAGAAATCGGCTGTTGCTGTGGCTCTGCGCCCAAGGCAGAGAATACTTGCTGCTGCGGTAAGAACACCATCAAGGTTCTGGGTTCCGGCTGCAAGAACTGCCACGATCTGTATGAAGCATCCAAGACTGCGGTACAGAATCTGGGTCTTGCAATCGAAGTCGAGTATGTGACTGATATGGAGAAGATCATGGAGTATGGCGTTATGAGTATGCCTGCTTTGGTGGTCAATGAGAAGGTAGTTTCCATGGGCAAGGTCCTGAAGGCCGCCGATGTAGAGAAACTGCTGCACAAGCTGGGTTTCTGATATGAAGAAAGTAGCTTTTATCTGCGTCCATAATTCCTGCCGCAGTCAGATTGCAGAAGCGTTAGGCAAGAAGCTGGCTTCCGATGTGTTTGAAAGCTATTCTGCCGGTACGGAAACAAAGCCCCAAATCAACCAGGATGCTGTCCGGCTGATGAAGCAGTTGCATGGAATTGACATGGAAGCGACCCAGCACAGCAAGCTCCTGTCCGACATTCCGGAGGTGGAAGTAGTGGTCACCATGGGTTGTAATGTACAATGTCCGTTCCTGCCTTGCTCCCATCGGGAGGATTGGGGATTGGAAGATCCCAGCGGCAAGAGCGACGAAGCATTTCTGGAAACGATCCGCTTAATCGAGGATAAGGTACTGGATCTGCGGAAGCGTCTGGCATAAGAGCGCAAAACACTTGACAGGTGGCTTTTCTGCCATGGTCAGGTGTTTTGCGTTTGAGAATAATCTGATTCAAGAAAATGGCATCGGCATTTTCTTAGCAAGCATCGTGAAATGACGGCACAGTTCACCCAAACTTGGGAATCTCCCAAACCCACCACGTGCAATGTGTGATATAATGACAGCAAAAGCCAGCGAGATGTGCTTATGATAAAAACCGAATCCCGACATGTCGAACAGTTGGTAAAATTTTTGATTTATAGGTGAACATATGGCGAAGCATGTTGCAAATATACTTACCGGTTGTCGTATTCTCGGCAGTATTTTATTGCTGTTTTTCCCTGCATTTTCCTTGGCATTTTATATCGTATATCTCTTCTGCGGTTTTACTGATATGATAGACGGCATCGTTGCCAGAAAAACAAACAGCACCAGTCAGTTTGGAAGTCAGCTGGACACGATTGCCGATCTTATTTTTGTGGTGGCAGCTATGATCAAGCTGTTGCCGGCGATCCATCTTCCGGGGTGGTTGTGGATATGGGGCGGCGCGATAGCCGTTATTAAGCTTGCCAATATTGTTTTGGGATTTGTTCGCAGAAAGAAACTGGTGGCGTTGCATACCGTATTAAATAAAACCACGGGGTTTGTATTATTCATATTGCCGTTGACTTTCACCTTTGTTAAGCCAACCTACACCGTTTTGGTGATATGTTGTTTGGCAACAATTGCGGCAATGCAAGAAGCAATCTGTGTTACTAAAGCGTAGGATATTATTTATTAAGCTTTATTCTAGCTGCCATTTTCGCTCTACCGCAGGTTTATTCTCCTCACTAAACCGCTGGTAGGTGTGATTTCTTCCCAGGTTTCTATATACTGAATGCGAAAGGAGGCACCTTATGGACCAGATTAAAATCGGAAGATTTATTGCTGCGTGCAGAAAAAGGGCAAACCTGACGCAACTGCAGCTGGCAGACAGACTGGGCATCACAGACAAAGCTGTATCCAAGTGGGAACGGGGTATCACAATGCCTGATACTTCAATCATGCTTGAACTCTGTGATATTCTTGGCATCAGTGTAAATGAATTATTAAGTGGGGAGAAAATCAATATGGAAAACAGCAGTCAAAAAAACGAGCAGCTTTTGCTTGATATGGCGAAGGAATTAGAAAAGAAAAACAAAACGATTTGGTCTTCTATGTGGGCAATTATGATTGTAAGTATGACCGCCCTCATTGCAGGTATCTTTATTGCCGCATTTTTGATTCCTGAAGGAGTGTGGCAGCTTGTTACAATTCTTTGTGTTTGTGTTTTGTTTTTGATACCGTGCTTTTATGCTTTAAAGCTGGAAGTGAGTGTGGGTGCCTATAAGTGCCAAAATTGCGGTTACGAAATTGTGCCAACCTATAAAGAAGTAATGATGGCAATGCACAGAGGATTTACACGTCACTTACTGTGCCCTAAATGCAACAAACGTACTTGGTGCAAGAAAGTATTGAAAAAGTAAATGATCAATACAGCCGCCTCGGTGGAGGCGGCTGTGACATTTGGGCAAATAAAGTCGAGAAAATCCTTTTGGGATGTTTTATGATTTGGGCGTGAGGTGGTGAAAAAGATGGATGAACGCATTGACGCAGTGCAAAGGATGCAGGATTATATTGAAAACAATCTGGACAAGGATATTTCCATGGCGGATCTTTCCAAAGCCGCAGGGTACTCTCCATGGTATTCTTACCGGTTGTTTCAAAGTCTGCTCCATATGACACCTGCCGTCTATATCCGGCGGTTGCGATTGTCCAAATCGGCGCTCCGCTTGCGGGATGAAAAGGTAAAGATCATCGATGTGGCTTACGATTCCGGTTTTGAAAGTGTGGACGGCTACCAACGGGCATTTTATAAAGAGTTTGGCTGCAACCCCTATGAGTACTCAGTAAGCCCCATGCCCATCTATCTGTTCAAACCTTACGGCGTGAAATATTCGAAACGAAAGGATAGCAAGGAAATGAGCGAAGTAAAAAGCGTATTTGTTCAAATCGTGGAAAAGCCGGAAAGAAAAGTGATCATCAAGCGGGGAAGAACTGCAGCGGAATATTTTAAGTATTGCGAAGAGGTAGGCTGTGATGTGTGGGGACTTCTGTGCAGCATGAAGTCCATTAGCGGTGAGCCGGTATGTTTGTGGCTTCCGAAGCATCTGATTCCGGAGGGCACCAGCGAGTATGTCCAGGGCGTGGAAGTATCCTTGGATTTTGACGGACAAATCCCGGAAGGCTTCGATATCATCGAGCTTCCCAAATGTAAATATATGATGTTCCAGGGTGAGCCTTTTGCAGAGGAGGATTTTGAAGAAGCGATCCTGCAGGTGTGGGAAGCCATCAAAAAGTATAATCCGGAAACTATCGGTTACCTCTGGGATGATACGAATCCCCGTATTCAACTGGAACCCAGAGGGGAAAGAGGCTATATCGAACTAGTTGCTGTGAAGGCATTATAAGAAACAAACGGCCGATGAGGAATTGCAAGAACCCTCATCGGCTGTTACTTTATCGAACCACGGAAGAATGGCTATAGATATAGAACTCCTCCTGGCTGGGCATCCATTTCTTTTCCTTTGGTGGGAAGGTGGCATCAAAGGCTTCCACGGCAGCTGTATCCTCGCAACAATCCGCGGCAGTGCTGGGAATGTACATCCAGTTCTTGCCTTCCAGCGCACCGGGAACCAATTCTGCCACCAGCAAGGCCGTGGGGAAATTACCGGGAACAACAAAGCTGACATTTTTCTTTTTGCAGCTGACAAAGCCACGGCTGACATAGTTGCCGGGATTACCGAAGTTGATGTTCACATCATACCCCATCTTTCGGGCAACTTCAAAGGAATGTTCGATCAGGATCTTGCCCAGTTTCTGCCGCTGACATTTCGGCGCAACGCACAACGGGCCGAACGAAAGGATCTCCTTTCGTTCACCCTTTTCATCCTCCAGCCAAGCCTTGGTGTACATGATGTTACCAACAATTTCCCCATCTTTTTCCAGGACAAAGGCAAGCTCAGGGATGAAGTCCGGATGAGAGCGCATCATATGGACATAGTAATGCTCATCCGCACCGGGTTTATAAACATTCCAGAAGGCTTCTCGGGTCAGTTCCTCTACTGCCCGGTAGTCCTTCTCTGTTTCCAACCGAATCGTCAAATCATTCATAAATCTTTCCTCCAATCAGGGAATCATAAATCATAACAAGTCCTGCGCTGAGCAGGATGCCGCCAATAATATCCGTCAGCCAATGTACACCCGAGACCAGTCTGCCAATTACCATGAACGCAATAAATGCTGTTATCACTATGGAAACGCATTTGCGGAACATAGGTTGTTTGATGCGATCACGCAGCTGTATCATAGCAGTTGGCATCACACACAGCACAAGCAGCGTTGTGGAAGACGGGTAGGATGCTTCCAGGTATCCCTCGATCAGTACGGGCCGGTAATTGACCACATAACTTTCAAAAAACAAATATGCTGCCAAGGTGACGATATAGAATCCACCTAGAATCAGAATGCTGCCATCCACTTTCAGAATGGATTTTCTTTTGATCCACTGTGCAAGGCCAAGCGCTGCAAACCCAAATCCAAAGGCAACCGGGACCAAGCCCAACCAATCCGTGATGACATACAGGGTCATGTGAGTCCCAGTAAGATTGTGAACAAAACCGTTCAGCGTAGCAAAGCCGACGGCTGATCCCCGTGGGCCGATTGGCTGCACATCGATCCCCTGAATGGCAATGGTCCAAAGGGCGAATGCTGCAAGCAAACCAAGTGCGATGCAAAATTTCCGTTTCTTCATTTTCTGACCTTCTTTGTCTGTATTAGGCTTTCGCCTGTTTACAGACTAAAGAAGGACGGTCAAAAATACAAGAAACAGGCCGTCACATCTGTGCTACGCTTCGTGTCATTGCTTTTTGATAAGCATAATCACCTTGATTGCCAGGAAAATGAACAAAAACGCTGCCGCATAAGGCTGCGA
>JAZRKL010000046.1:0-5239 GCA_045646265.1 Faecousia sp. | reverse complement strand
GTGGTCAAAATCTTCGATTTTGACCGGAGGGGTTGTCAAAAACACGACAATCCCCCAGTCAAAAATCAGAGATTTTTGACAGCCCCCTTTACACAAGGGGGCCTTAGGCGTATGGAATTCGTAAGATAAACGATCATTTATCTTTGTATCTCAATTCACAGTAACAGCGCCTGCTTTCGCAGGCGCTTACTTTTATTTGTTCTCCTTTTTAGAGGCCCGAAGATTTCCTTTCCGGTCATAGCGGACAATCAGAATGATATTGATTGTCAAACAGGCAACTGCCATCAAACCAAGCTCCCAAAGGATGCACCCCACCGCTTTATCCAGCATTTGGGTGCCTTCCATACCGCGGAAACCGCTACTGACAAAGAACATTACCACACTGAGTATGAATCCCAACCCGGTCCATACGATACCGGCCAGCTTTTGGGTAAAGCGCCACGCATCTACACTGCCCATACCAAAATAGAATCGGTAGCCAGCTTCATGGTTCGCTTCCTTAGCAGGCAAAAACCAATAGATCAAACCGAATACCAGCATGATCACCGGTGCCGCCATGACACAAAGGCGTACGGCTAGTTCGATCCAACCCAGTATGGAATCAACCTTTGGCAACAGTGTTGCGGGGTCAAAATTATTAATTAAATCTACCAGTTTTGGGATCAAGTCTTCCATAGACGACTCCTTATTTTTCTTCCAGATACTTGTTTATCTCATGGATAAAACTGCTGACATCCTGGAACCGACGGTAAACAGAAGCAAACCGAATGTACGCAACCTCGTCAAGGGGTTTAATACGGGCCATAACCATCTCGCCGATCTTATCGGTACTGACCTCGCGCTCCAGAGTATTCTGGATAGTCTGCTCGATCTCGGTGGTAATACGGTCCAAATCCGATACGTCTACCTGCCGCTTATCAAATGCCCGCACCATGGAATTGAGGATCTTATTCCGGTCAAAGCCCTGACGGGAACCATCACGCTTGACGACAATGATCGGCAAACTCTCCACGATTTCATAAGTGGTAAAGCGCCGCTGGCAATTCAAACACTCACGGCGGCGGCGAATGCTCAAACCATCTTCACTGTGTCTGGAATCTACAACCTTGCTTTCCTGATCGCCGCAAAACGGACATTTCATGGGAAATCAGCTCCCTTTTTATATGATATTTTATTATAACAGAAGGAACTTCCACTGTCCAGACCTTTTTTCCCTTGTCATTTTCTGATCTTTGGGTTACAATAGCATTGATCTTTGGAAAGGATTTTGATATGAACAACAAACACTTATATGGAATTTGGGGTTTCCTGTTTATTATCTGCGCCCTATTGGGTTTTATTCCAGAGCCGGAAGGCATTGTAAAAATCCTGTTGATGCTTACTGCCGCTTTCTTTTTCATCCCCGGTTGGTTTCTTTACTTCCGTGCTGTCAAAAATGCTAATTTACCTGTTTTAGAGAGTCTTCGCGCCATCAGTTTGGCATCCTTATGTGCTACCCTTATTTTTTTAGTCCTGAACTTTCTTTCAGCCGGTAATCCCAATATTTCCGGAGATTTTTTATATGGCCTTTTGATTATTTTTTCTTCTCCGATGGTATGTTCACAGTACTGGATCGTCAGTCTTTTTCTGTGGGCATGCCTGCTGACAGCCAGCTTTTCTGCTATTCGTAAGGTTAAAAAGCAACTCTCCCAGCAGTAGAATTGTTTATTCTACCTGCAAGAGAGGGAAAGAAAGGTTTTTCGAGTGACATTTTCCGTTTCTTGCTTTATACTGATGACAGATATATGTTAAGGAGTACTCCGTTATGAATTATCAGATTATTACCGATTCCGCATGTGACCTGCCCCAGCAGATGCTGCAGGAATTGAACATTGTAACCGCACCTCTCGTCGTCAACTTCCGTGGCGAAGCCCGCAACGACAGTGTCGCGGACGCGCAGGTCAAAGAGCTTTACGACGCCATGCGCGGCGGCGAAGTTGCCACTACCTCCGCTGTCAATCCCGACGGTTGGGCCAAGGTCATAGAGCCGACTCTGGTTTCCGGCAAAGATGCCCTGGTTCTGGCTTTTTCCTCCGGTCTCAGCACCACCTACCAATCCGCTGTCATCGCCGCAAATGAGCTGGCTGAAAACTATCCCGAGAGAAAGATCATCGTGGTGGACACTTGTGCTGCCGCGCTGGGCCAGGGCCTGCTGGTCTGGCATACCTGCAAAAAGCGGGACGAGGGCCTTTCTCTGGAGGAATTGGCCGCATGGGTTGAAGATGCCAAGAACCACACTGCTCACTGGTTCACCGTGGACGATCTGGTATATTTAAAGCGGGGCGGCCGTGTCAGCGCCGCAACGGCTGTTTTAGGCACAGTGCTGAACATCAAACCTGTTTTGCACGTGGACAACGAAGGTCATTTGATCAGCATGGTAAAAGTCAGAGGCCGCAAGGCTGCCATCAACACGCTGGCTTCCAAAATGGGTGAGCTGGCCGGCGATTGGGACAACAGCACCGTCTTTATCTGCCATGCCGATGCTATAGAAGATGCCAACAAGCTTGCCGCCATGGTCAAAGAAAAATATGGTGTCAAGGATGCTTTCATTGGCAATCTGGGCGCGGTGATCGGTTCTCATGCCGGCCCCGGCACGTTGGCGCTGTTCTTCATGGGCAACGAGAAATAAAATACAGCCGGGATGCTGCGCATCCCGGCTGTATTTTATTTATTTTCTTCCGGCACGAAGTCCAGGACAATGGAATCTACAGAAGGCTTCAGCTGTGTGAATTTCACACCGGCGCAGAGCATCATCCGCTTCGATGCAGCGTTCATAGGTGTACCGCTGTACTTATCGGACAGGTAGATCACTTCCTTGACACCGCTCTGAATAATTGCCTTGGCGCACTCATTGCAGGGGAACAGAGCCACATAGATCCGGCTGTCCCGAAGGTCACGGCCATTGGCATTGAGGATCGCGTTCAGCTCCGCATGGACCACATAGGGGTACTTGGTTTCCTCACCGGTACGGTCCCAGGGGAATTCATCATCCGAGCAGCCCTTAGGCATACCGTTATAGCCGGTAGAAATAATGATGTTGTCGGGAGATACGATGCAAGCGCCCACTTGGGTATTGGGGTCCTTGCTCCGCCGGGCTGCCAACATGGCAACACCCATAAAATATTCATCCCAGTTGATATAATCCGTGCGCTTCATAAGATAACCTCCAAGGATTTTTTCTTATTATAATACATAAACAGCGGCGGGGGCAAGTCCCCGCCGCTATTTTTCTTTGCGTTAATCAAAGAAATCTTTTAATGTATCAAAAAATTTCTTGCGCTTTGGAGTCTCATTGTTGTCCATAGTGGCATCCAGCTTTTGCAGGAGCTCCTTCTGCTCTTTCGTCAGCTTGGTGGGTGTCTCCACCACTACGGTAAAGACCTGATTGCCACGGCGCTTCGGATTGTTGACAAAGGGGATGCCCTTTCCGGACAGTACAAAGGATTTGCCTGTCTGGGTTCCCTCCGGCAGGTCGTACTTAACCTTGCCGTCCAGTGTCGGTACTTCAATATCCGCACCCAGCGCAGCCTGTGTGAAGGTGATCGGCACCTCGCAGTACACATCGGTATTCTGACGGGTGAAGATAGGATGACGCTTGATGTAAACTTCCGCCAACAGGTCACCGTTGGGGCCACCATTACTGCCGACACAGCCTTCGCCCCTTACGCGAACGCTCTGTCCGTCATCTACACCGGCAGGCACCTTGACCTTGATCTTCTGGGTGCGGCGAACCTTACCCTTACCCTTACAGGTGGTGCAGGGTGTCTTGACGATCTTGCCGCGGCCGCTGCAGGAAGGACAAACGGTGTTGGACTGCATCTGCATGCCCATGAAATTCTGAACCGTGCGGATCTGGCCGGTACCACGGCACTGGGAACAGGTCTCAATCACACCGTCAGCACTGCCGCTGCCGCTGCAGGCCGCACAGTTTTCGATACGCTGAGCGGATACTTCCTTTTCACAGCCAAAGGCCGCTTCTTCAAAGGTCAGATCCAACCGGGCACCTACATTTTCACCCCGGCGGGGTGCGTTTTGGGCAGCGGCTCTTCTACCGCTTCCGCCGCCAAAGAACTCACCAAAAATATCACCCAGGTCGCCAAAACCGCCGAAGCCACCAAAGCCACCGTCAAAACCGGCGCCGCCGCCAAAATTGGGGTCAACACCCTGGAAGCCAAACTGGTCATATCTGGCCCGCTTATCCTCATCGGACAGCACCTCGTAGGCTTCGCCCACTTCCTTGAACTTTTCTTCCGCAGTCTTATCACCGGGATTCCGGTCCGGGTGGAACTGCATAGCCTTTTTGCGGTAGGCTTTTTTTATCTCCTCAGCACTGGCACTTTTTTCAACACCCAGTACCTCATAATAATCTCGTTTATTTTCTGCCATTGTCTTCACCTCGTTGCACTGAAAAGGCCCCCTTGTGCAAAGGGGGGCTGTCAGCCGAACAGGCTGACTGGGGGATTGTTATGCTCTATTTAATGCAATCCCTCCGTCACGGCTTATGCCGTGCCACCTCCCTTTACACAAGGGAGGCTTTGCCCAAAATCACCAACAAGGGGCGGCGATTTGCCGCCCCTCGGGCATTTATTTATTAGTCAACGGTCTCGTAGTCAGCATCCACAACACCGTCGTCACCGCAATTGTTGCAGTTGCCGCCGCAGTTGGGATCACCCTGGGGATTTGCCTGCTGATACAGCTTTTCGCTGACCTTGTAGAAGGCCTGCTGGACTTCCTCGCTGGCTGCCTTGATAGCAGCAACATCAGTGCCCTTGTTCAGTTCCTTCAGCTTTTCAACAGCAGCCAGGATGGGTGCCTTCTCCTCCTCGGAGATCTTATCGCCCAGCTCGCCCAGAGTCTTCTCAGTCTGGTAGATCAGATGCTCGGCATTGTTATGGGTGTCGACCTCGTCCTTACGGGCCTTATCCTCAGCAGCGTACTGCTCAGCCTCACGGACAGCCTTGTCGATGTCTTCCTGGCTCAGGTTGGTGGAAGCGGTGATGGAGATCTGCTGCTCCTTACCGGTACCCAGGTCCTTAGCGGAGACCTTTACGATACCGTTGGCATCGATGTCGAAGGTAACTTCAATCTGGGGAACACCACGGGGTGCGGGCATAATGCCGCCCAGCTGGAAGCGACCCAGAGTCTTGTTGTAAGCAGCCATCTCACGCTCACCCTGCAGAACATGAACTTCAACAGAGGG
>JAZRKL010000045.1:0-19265 GCA_045646265.1 Faecousia sp. | reverse complement strand
CCACCCTTTCAACAGTCATGTACTATACGGGTCTGGATCCCAGAACCATGGATAAGGTCTATGTCCCCACCGACCCCCATGAAAAGGCCATGCAGCGGGCGCTGATCCAGTACCGTAATCCCAAGAATTATTATCTGGTTCGGGAAGCGCTGCTTACTGCCCACCGGGAGGACCTCATTGGCTCGGGTCCCAAATGTCTGATTCGAGCCATTCCCCCAAGAGCAGACAAGCAAACAGCACCACCTCCCAAAGCACCGCGAAAAGGTAAACCCGTGCCAAAAACTGCCGCGAGAAAACCAGGCGCAAAAAGCGCCCCACCTTCCAAAAAGAAGCACAGATGAAAAAATGCCTAAATCCCTTCTCCGGGATTTAGGCATTTTCAATATCTGATCTTATATATCACGCAGGTTCTTATACTCTTTCCGGAAAGCATTCGGTGAGATCCCGTATTTATTTTTAAACACTTTATAAAAGTAGCTTTGACTTTGAAAGCCGCAGGCATAGCATATTTCCAAGATTCCGGAATTAGTGTGGATCAGCAGATTGGATGCATAGTTGAGCCTAAGCTCATTGATGTATTCCGCTGCGGTGAGGTCACAGTATTTTTTGATACTTCGTGATAGATGTTCCCGGCTTTTTTCACTGAGAGAAATCATTCGTTCCATCCCTCCGGCAAAGTTATCCGGATTTTCCATTTCCAACAACAGTTTAGAAAGCCAGTTTGGCATTTCGTTTTCATTTTTGTTTGGGATTTGAAAAAAGAATTGCACAAAAATATCAACCAGAATCGCACGCATACGCAACTTCAGTGCGTCCTTGTTTTCCCAATTTACGATGCTCAGTTCACTGATCTGCGAGCTGAGTCTCTCTTTTTGGCGCTTTGCCAGAGAGGTTGTAGGCGGCATATCACAATGCAGCAATTGTTCTGTCTGACGACTGTCAGACAGATAGTCAAACAGAAGCTGCGCCGTTTCCCGGGTAAATGCAAAATTGATATATTCTGTTTTTTTACTCTCCGGTGTTTCATACAGAAAACCGTGCTGATCGTTGGGACGGATAAAAACCATACTGCCTTCCGGCAATTTTTGTATGATTCCGTTCACTTCATGGGTCACCAAACCCGATATTGTTACAAAAATCTCGTAAAAATCGTGACAATGAGGATTGTAGATATCATTGGTACCATAGACATACTGATACCGGCAATCCGTTCCCTCATCAATACAGGATTCCACACTCAGTCTCTTGTATCCCACAGGTCTTCTCCTTTAAATATCACAATAGTAGAATAATCCTATCACTATATCGGTAGATTTGCAACAAGATTTTTTGTAAGATTGCATTATAGCAATGTCTACTTTTTAAAAGGGGGTTATTCTGCAATGAAAGAATTACATTTGCTTTGCAACGCACATTTAGACCCGGCCTGGCTCTGGCGATGGAATGAAGGTATGGCAGAGGCCATTTCCACATTTCGTGTAGCTGCCGACTTCTGCGAAAAATATGACGGTTTCGTTTTCAATCACAATGAGGCTGTTCTCTACGAATATATCGAAGAACATGACCCCGTGCTTTTTTCACGTATCAAAAAGCTCGTGGCAGAAAAGAAATGGGCAATCGTTGGCGGCTGGTATCTGCAGCCCGATTGTGTTATGCTTTCCGGTGAAAGCTTCATCGAACAGATCAACCTCGGGCGGGAGTTTTTTGAAAGCAGATTCGGCGTCACAACCGAAACAGCCATCAATTTTGACCCCTTCGGCCATTCCAGAGGTCTTGCCCAGATCTTAAAAAAGTGCGGGTATAAAAACTATATTTTCATGCGCCCTTGCGGAGCATACCCGGGTAATTTTATCTGGGAGGGTTTCGATGGAAGTCAGATCTTTGCCCACGGTCTTTACTTTGCATACAGCACCCGTAAAGGTAAGGCTTTACAGACAATCAAAGAGTATTTACAGACCGATCCCACTGATATTGGACTATGTCCGTGGGGCGTTGGCAACCATGGTGGCGGCCCCTCCAGAATTGATTTGGAGACCATCAACGAGTTCCAAAAAACCTCTGATGTTCGCGTCATCCACTCCACAGCCGACGAATATTTCAAAAAGATAGACAAGGCGGATCTCAAGGTTGTCAAGGAATCTCTGATTCCTTGGGCTGTCGGTTGCTACACCTCCATGGTGCGGATCAAGCAGGCTCACCGCCGGCTTGAAAATAAAATCGCGAAAACAGAAAAGATCATGAGTTACGCAAAGATGAACTCTGACGCTACATTTGATGCGGCGGAACTGAAAAAAGCGAAAAAGGCCCTTGCTTTCTGTCAGTTCCACGATATTCTTCCAGGCAGCGGAATCCGGCCTGTGGAAGAAGACGGTTTGCGGACGTTTGCCTACGGCGAAGAAATTGTAGAGAAGCTGTATAATAAAGCCTTTATGAAACTCTGCGAAGGTCAGGCGAAAACAGCTGATGGAGAAATCCCGATTATGGTTTTCAATCCCCATCCTTACGAAATTGAAGGTGTCTTTGAAGTCGAATTCCTGCTCCAAAATCAGAACTGGAACGAAGATGAGATTACCATTGCAACCGTATATGACGAACACGGGAACGCGCTTTCCACACAAAATGAAAAGCCTGAATGCACAATTAACCTTGATTGGGTTAAGAAAATCAGTTTTGTGGCAAAGATCGCACCGTCATCTATCAGCCGTTTTAATTGCAAGTTAGAGGTTTTAAAGAAATCCGATACTCCGGAAAATACAGATGCTGACGATTCTGTGACTGTAGTCAATGACAGAATGCGCGTATCCATAAGCAAAAAAACAGGTCTGATTGAATTCTACGAAGTCGATGGAAAGCGCTATATAGAAAACAGCGGTATTTTGGAAGTGTTCAAGGACGACGAAGATCCTTGGGGCATGAAGGTTAACGATTTCAAAAACTACGAAGGCTGCTTTAACCTAATGGAAGGACAGGATGCCAACGCGTTCATTGGATATCCCGAAGAAAGTACACCCAGCGTACGTATTGTAGAAAACGGAGATGTCAGAACAAAGGTCGAAGCATTGTTTACTTATGGCCGCTCCGCCGCCGTAGTTACATACACAATCCCCAAGCAAGGCGCATATATCGATGTGAATATCGTCATGTACTCCAACGAGCCGAATAAGATGATCAAGTACAGACTCGACTCTCTGGTACAGGGTAAACCTTACGGAGAAACCGCCTTTGGTTATGAAGAATTGTACGATGACGAAAGGGAGTCCGTGTTCCACAAATGGTGCGGCATCCGCAACGAGGATAATGCTCTGTATGTGGTAAACAATGGTATTTACGGTGGCAGCTTTACGGATAACTGCATCAAACTATCCTTGCTTCGCACACCGATCTATGCGGCACATCCCATTCAGAAACGGCAAATCGCACCCCACGACAGATTTGTCAATCACATTGATATGGGCGAACGGCATTTCTCTTTCAGAATCACTACTGAAAAGAATATCGCCCGGGAAGCACAGATTTACAACGAAGCGCCCGAACTGATCTCCATTTTTACCTCTGGCGAAGGCGAAAAGAAAACCAGTGCTGTCACCATTGATAATCCAGAGGTCATCCTTTCCTCTTTCAGAGCAAATGACAATGGTTATGAGCTGCACCTCCATAATGCTGCTGATCACGAGAATGACGCACTACTGTCCATTCCTGCGACTAATACAGTGGCATCGCTCCACTTCGGAAAACACGAGCTTAAAATCATGAAAATTTAACAATATTCCAAACAAAAAGAGTCTGTTGCCAAGCAACAGACTCTTTTTGTATCATCTAATCAAATTACCTGAATGCCCAGAATGTCGCACAGGTTCTGCATCAGCTCACTGTTGTCGCCGTAGGAGATGATGTAGTGCTGGCACATAACCTTCTGCGCAAAGTCCTCTACATCCTCCAGCAGAATCTCCAGACCCGGCAGCTGCGGTGCAGGCTGGGTCCAGCCGGCTTCCTCCCACTTCCTGGGAGTGATGCCCTCGCCGACTACCATGTGCATGTAGTACTGGCCGTCGATGCAGGTCAGGCGGCACATGGTCACCGTTCCGGTCTTGACCTTGCTGACATTCAGAATACCCTCGGACAGCTCGCCAAAGGCCGCAGGCATCACGGTCACGCCGCCATCGGCAACCTCTGCAGGTATGTAGTCCGGCACGCCCGCCAGCACACGGTCGGTAAAGAATTCATAGAACTCCAGATAGAAGGCGCACTGGCCGGTCAGATACTTGACCATCAGCTGGGTGATGTTACCCAGAGAGTCGTTCTCCGGGGTGGTGCACAGCTTTGCCTCATCGGACAGCAGCATCAGAATAGGAGCGGGAGGGAAGCCCAGCAGTTTCTTCATGCCGTCTACGTCCTTCAGAGAAATGGCCTCGTAGCCACGCTCGTCACAGATGGACTTGATAGCAAGATAGTAACCGGCAGCCTTCTTCATGCTTTCGGGATCCGCAGGCTTCAGGAAATTCCACTTGGCCATGGGGCCGTCGATAACAGCCTTCACAGCGGCAGGATCCAGCTTTTCATAGCGTTGCTGGATCTCCAGCATTTCAAAGGTCTCGATTTCGGGACCGATCTCCCGCTTCAGAGAACCGCCGTCATAGAGAGTGCCATACAGATTCATATCACGGTAACCGGCCATACCGCCACGGGCATGACGCAGCTTTGCCGCAGCACCGGCAGCAACGGCATAGTTATACACAGCCTTGGTCTTGCTGGGCAGACCGATAATATCATAGATGTACTTGAAATCGTAACCCAGATCATAGAAGGTCTTGCGCAGAGCGGTGGTACCTGCCTGGTCGGCAGTGGTCACCAGACGGTCACCCTCCATCCAGCCGCACAGGCCCCACAGAACCATGGGCTTATGGCGGAAATGCTCGGTGATCTTCACAACAGCATGGGTGGGAATCCAACCGGCAATGCAAAGGATCAGTACGTCAAAGGCTTCCTTTTCCAGTGCGGCAACGGCCTTCTTAATATCCCTTTCCTCGTAGTCATCGGTCACGGGGTAAACGCTGACCATGTCCAGACCTTCGGCCTTCAAACCTGCCTCGGCATCCTGGCACTTCTTCAAAATGATCTCAGCAGGGGTATTGACTTCGCCAAATCCAACAAATGCTGCTCTCATAGGCTTATTCTCCTTTTTCAAACATCTTGTTAATGGTGGTGATGGTCTTGCGGGTCAGCAGGTCGCCGCCTTCGTGGCCGAACTGACCACTGCTGATATAGGCGCTGTAATGGCCACCCCGCTCGGCCTTTTCTGTGGGCAAGTAACCCATGGAGCCGCCGGTCAGCTGCATGATAAAGGTCTGCTTGGCACGGGCACGGGCCTTCATGCGGTTGCCGTAGTCCAGGAACAGCTCAAATGGATTGGTAGCAATAGCAATATCACCGAGACGGATGATATGGACTTCGACAGGCTTGGTCTCAATATACTGCTGCTCACGATAGCGGACAATGGTGCCGGCATAAACATGCATCTTGGCCTTGTCCTCGTAATTAAATACTTCCTTATCCTTATTCTTTGCTACATAGTATTCCAGTTCCCGAACCGCCTCGTTGTATTGGCTGATGGTAGCTTTACGCAGGGGCAGATCCAAAGTAATCACTTGATGCTCGAATACGGCATCGGTCTGAGGCTGACCCAGTTCTTCCAGAACGGCCAGGATCTCATTGGAGACCCGCTTACCCACCCGGCGGCAGCCGGAAAGGTCAAACATGGAAGGATCGGCAACCCGATCGATCACATCGGGGCGCTTGATGTTGGGGTCATTGATAGGTGTTTCCGGCTGGACCCAACGAACCAGATCACGGGGGCACTGGTCACCGCCAGCGCCGCACATAGGCAGAAGGAACAAATCTTCACCCAGTTCTTTGTGCAAATTCCGCTTTACCTCGCCCCAGTAGTCCGCGGAAATAAAGCTGCGATGCTCCAGAATCTGGCTGGGACAAGCAATGTTGGCTACTACGCCGGTGAGCTTGTTTTCCTTATTGTACACATACAGCAATTCGACACCGGAGTCATTTCCGCCCTCCAACTGCGTAAAGGTGGCGGTATTGGTATCGCCCCACATCTGTGCGCTGCCATCATCATAGCATACACGGCGGCAGAAGCCAACCACCGCACGACCGAAGGCATTGGTGAACGCGCCCTCTGCCCGGTTGTCCCATGCCCGCTTGGCAGCCTTGGCAATACGCTCAGCCAGGAATTCCAACGCATCGGTATCTTTCATAATGCTGTCATCAGCGGTTACCAGTGGGGTATACTGCCGCTCAGGGGGCAGGAACTCATTCAAAACACTTGCAGCAGTGCCAAAGCCGTCACTGCTGCTTTGCTTAGAAGCGTAGCCAACGGATGTGTGTGTATGGGTAGCACCAATGATCAGATTCTGCACGGGAACTTCCGGGCAGATTTCCGCAAAAATCTTCCGGACTTCATCCAACAAAAACTGTCTGACAGCAGTCAAATCACAGGAAATGATGATCGCGTTTTGATCACCCTTAGAAATCGCCAGTGCAGTGGCTGTAACCTCTGTCTCCACATGGTCAGAAATTCTTTCATAAAACTGGCCGTAAACATTTACCTTTTTGTCGGGCACCAGACTTTCCTCTGCCCAGCCGATCAACAATTCGCTCATTTTATGCACTCCTTTTATCTGCACGCAAGATTTAATTTCTGATGGGACCCAGATTCAATTCTACAGGAGATTCACCCATCATAGGAATCTCGCCGTACAGTGCCGCCACAAAGGCTTTCATCTGCTCCGCAGAATCGTTATATGTATTCACAAAGGTATCGGCGCTTTCCATGATGTTGTAATGGACGTAAGGATATCCCATGGATACACCGATGGATTTCTCCGCACCGCTGGAGAATGCATGCATATAGGTCTGGCATTCCTCACCGAACAAAGTCAGCCAGCCCTTTGGCTGATGACCCCCAATGAACACCGCATACAGAATCAAGTCGCTGTCTTTATCGATTGCTTCCAGCTCTTCGTTATTCTTTAATCTTCTCTGGAGCCGGACTTCTGCACCTCTGGCTTCAAATTCCTTTTTTACTACCTCAAGGTTGGTAAAGAAGGAATCCTTGTGGGAAGAGCAGATAATCGTGACTTTCTTGATTTTTTCCTTGTTCAGGGGCAGCAGGTTGTTTCCGTCCCGTACCAGTGTGATGCTCCGCTCGGAGATCGCCTTGGAAATTTCCCGGGTTTGAGGTACCAGTTCCTCCGCCTTGGGGCCTTCCACCCAGTATTCATCGGTGAACATGCCCATCTTTTCCTTCATATCCAGAACACGCTGGCAGGCATCATCGATTCTGGATTCAGAAATTCTTCCGTCCAGAACCGCCTTTTCAAGAATGTCAACCGCATGAATGGTACGAACACCCAGAAGCACATCGTTGCCGGCCTTGATCAGTTCCACGATCAAATCTTCTTCTTTGTAGAAAGACACCAGACCGGCCATGGCGATGGAATCAGTAATGACAACACCCTTGAAGCCCATCTTCTCCTTCAAAAGCTCGGTAATCACTTTGTAGGACAGAGTAGACGGAATATAACGGCCCTTCAGTTTTGTATCATCCATGGCTGGGAATGCATGGTGGCTGATCATAACGGAATAAACACCGTCTTCAAGGACACCCTGGAAGATCTTACCCTGCTCTGACCACCACTCCTCCTTATCGGAGAAAATCTGTGCATTCACATAGTGGCTGTCACGGTATTCATAACGATCACCGCCAGGGAAATGCTTGACCGTGGCCGCCACACCCACGGATTGCAATCCACGGATGTAGGAATTGGCCAAGGTGACCATACGGTCAGGATTGTTCTGGCAATAGGCGCGGGTATTGCTTCCGAATCTTCCGCAAATATCCACCACAGGTCCCCAGATCCAGTTGATACCTGCGCAGCGCAGCTCTTTGCCCACAGCCTGTCCCAGCGCATAGGTCAGCTCCGGTGAGTTGGCCGCGCCAATCGCCGCTGCATTAGGAGTATTGGACAGGTCCTTGATTGCCCATCCGATTCCGCCTTCCGCATCCGTTGCCACCAATGCATGAATCTTAAGAGAAGCATCCTCCTCCAAGATCCACTGGCGGAATTCCTCGCTTTCGTCCTGATGCTCCGCTTCCCAGGAAATGTCAAAACCACGGCTTCCGGCACCCGGCTGGACCCAAAGAGAACCGAACTGCCGCTCACTCAAAAAAGCGGCCTTTTCTTCTTTTGTTCTTAAAATAGAGGCATCCACCTCTGTTTTACGGTTAATATCATACTGATAAGGCAAAATGGTCTGTCCGATTTTTTCACGCAGAGTCATTTCTGATAATAATGGTTTTTTCATTTCATTGACTCCTTTGTTTATTTCTCCAAAACATAACCGTCTTCATATTCAGAGAAGAAGATGGGGCCTTTCTTTGCGGTGCTGACATTCCGGATCACAACGTTCTCCAGATATTCCGGCACTTCTACCAATGATTTGGTTATTTCACTTTCCCGTACTTCATGATTCTCGCCCTTCAGTAGCTCAATCAGCGGCACCTGGCTGGTATTTTCCGCAGCACAATAAACGCCATCGATGGTCACATTGCGCAAAATAGCACCGGGTTTAAACCACTCACTCCGGGGCGAAGTAGAAACCGCACATTCTGCCTCTGGGCCGCAGAAAATATCCGAAATTACGGAATCTGCCAAGGTCTGATTCAGCATCACAGCCATACCGTGATTGACGTGTACATTTTTGATCAAAATACGGCTGGTCTCACCAATTTCAGAAGGTCTTACTCTTGCCCAAGCCTTCTGACCGATACGCACCATGGTATTGGGCTTGCAGGTAACGCCGTCGGAAATATCCGTAACGCCGTCAATGGTCACATCGTACAGCTTAATGCCGTCCATATTTCGAAGAGCCACTGTTGCGTACTCCGTAGAACAAGCCATCACATTGTTGATATATACATGATGGATATCATGACTTTTGCCCTCTACCGAATACTTTCTAAGCAGGAAGAAGCTCATAAAGCCGGTCAGTGCTACCACATCGTCACCGCAGACACCGTAAATATTGCGGATGGTAAGATGATGGCAACCTGCACGGATATCGATGCCGTCCTGGTTGGGATAATCGCCCTTCGCATCAAAGGTGATATTTTCCAACAGGCCATGGCTGCAGAAAATCAGATGGATCGACCACCAGCGCTGATTTTTCATGGTGATGCCGGTAATGGAGAACTGATCCACATTGTGCATCAGAATCAGATTGTTCACCATGATGTGAGGCCTGCCGTCTTTACAGGATGTAGACTCCGTATGTCCATTGTGGATCCAGCCGTCCATCACCGCATTGCCGACACCGGTAATGTGGATATTGCGCTGCTCTCCCTCCGGCGTGCACCGAATTTCCTCATTGTAGAAATTCTCGTTTCTGAACATGTTATCAAAGCAGCCTTCTGCCTGCTTCAAATAACAATTGTCCAGCACGATTTGAATGTCACTGGGCAAAATGATGGCTTTGTCGATAATCCATTCGGCCGCACCTGTCCGCTCATTGATTCTGGGGATCACGACCTTGCAGGCTCCGGTCTGCGCAGCCAGCTTAACGGCATTGTTAATGGATTCGCTATCGGTCTGTCCCATGCA
The DNA here is from genome assembly GCA_045646265.1 of Faecousia sp. Lineage (GTDB taxonomy): Bacteria > Bacillota > Clostridia > Oscillospirales > Oscillospiraceae > Faecousia. The sequence continues at coordinate 9,591 of JAZRKL010000045.1, read as the reverse complement.
TTCCGGACAGTTGGGTGTATAAAACTGTTTCATCATGGCAGTTCAACCTTTCTGTATCAAAAATGGAAGTATCAACATTCTGACACTTCCATTATATCGGAGGGAACCTTCCTGTCAACCAAACGGGACCCGAAAGTTTTTCGGTTTTTAATCCTTTCGTTGCATTCCACAGCGGTATGGGATATAATGACATAGAATACATAGTGAAAGGCAGAAATTCCTATGATTACTATGTCTAAAATTGCCAAGCTGGCCCATGTTTCCGTATCGACAGTTTCCAAGGCCTTTTCCATGAGTCCGGATGTCAATCCGGAAACCCGAGAGGTGATCTTTGAGATTGCCAGGCAGTACGGCTGTTTCAAAAAATACTACCGCGCCAAATATCCGAAGCAGGTTGTTGCTGTGATCTGCCCCGAGTTAAAAAGCAGTTACTACAGCTATGCACTGTCTCTTTTGCAGTCACATCTGGCAGAATATAGCTGTGAGATTTGTGTCGCTTCTACCGATTTTTCCCAGAAGACCACGGAAGAACTGCTGCAATACTACAATCATTACACTTCCGTAGACGGTGTTATTCTGATCAACACAAGTGTTGAAATTTATCCGACCATGGAGATTCCTGTTGTCTCCATATGTTCCTCCGCACACTGCAACAGCACTGTATCAGTCGCCGCCAGCTATAAAGAGGGTCTTGCACAAGCCTTGGAATATTTTCTGGATAAGGGTGTCACGCAAATCGGATTCCTGGGAGACTCCATCACACGATCCAAGTTAAAAACATTCCAGGACTTTTTGCAGGCACGGGGAGTTGTGCCGGATCAACAACTGATCAGCATTGCAGATACCCGTTTTGAACAAGGTGGCTACAGTGCCATGAAACGATTGTTGGATGCCGGACATCTTCCCAGAGCATTGGTCTGTGCCTATGACCATATGGCCATAGGTGCTATCCGTTGTATTTATGATCGGGGACTCACCGTTCCCGGCGATATCGCCGTTTTGGGTATGGACAACATTCCGGAATGCAGCTATCTGAACCCGCCACTGTCTTCCATTGACTCCAACCTCGGCGATGCCTGTAAAAAAGCTGCTGAGGCCATGATGGATTGCCTTTTGGGCAATCCCACCGAAAATACAATCAGCGTCCAACCCCAGCTTTATCTGAGAAAATCCACAGAAATCTAACCCAAATCGTGGTTTTTCCGCAAAACAAAAACAATTAGCGAATCGGAATTCCCGGCAGTCGTTATACATAGGATGTTCCATACATCTGTAAGTTGAGGTGCTACTATGGAACATACCGCAAACCGTATTACGCTCAGAGGAACTTTGGTGGAGCTGCCGAAATACTCCCACGAAAATCATGGCCGCCACTTTTTCCGGTTTTTTTTGGAGGTGCCACGGCTTTCCGGCGCAACGGATATTCTTCCCGTTATCGCAGAGGAAAGCTTATTGGGAAATATTGACCCCTGCGGCGGTGAAATGATCACCGTGACCGGCCAGATACGATCTCACAACTGCCGCACAGAAGCCGCCCGGAGATTGATGGTTTTTGTCTTCGCCTCCTCGCTGTGCGCGGAAGACGGAGAACCCATCAATGAATGTGTTCTGGAAGGTCCCATCTGCAAAATGCCCACCTATCGCCGTACACCTCTGGGACGGGAGATCTGCGATGTAATGCTGGCAGTACCCCGGGCCTTTCGGCGGGCAGATTACCTGCCCTGTATTCTCTGGGGGCGCACCGCCCAGGATATCTCCACCTGTCAGGTCCGTGACAGAATCCGCATCTGCGGTCGGCTTCAAAGCCGTATCTACACAAAGCTGACAGATGACGGTCCTATAGAGCGTACTGCCTACGAGATCTCCGCTCTGACAGCTGAGCTAACCCAGGACGATATGGACAATTACGCATAACAGCATCCCCACAGCGGTCGGCAGAAAAAATGCCGCCGCTGTTTTTTTCATGCTCCCTGTTTCACGATATATGGTAAGAAGGGTTGTGGTACAGGGCCAGTGATACAATGTAAAGAGCATGGTACACAGCGCCATCTGCCATGTAATGCCGCTGCTTATCAGCAAAGCGCCACTCACATCTGCCACACCAACCAGGCTGCCTGCACCGGTCACTGTCATCATGATCACCGGAATCAACAGTTCATTTGCCGGCAGCGACAGGATAAATGCCAGCAGAATGATTCCATTTATGCCCATGACCCGGCCAGCCGGATCCAGAAATGCAGAAAAGGCCGTCATCATTTGGGTGTTCCCCAATATCCAAAGCAGCGCCCCCATAGGGGCCGCCACCTTCAATGCCCGAAGGGCTATTTTGATCGTACGGTCCAACAGTGACCGCACCAGAATCTGTCCAAGCCGGGGACGGCGGAACGGTGGCATTTCCATCAAGAAGGTGCTGCTCTCCCCTTTCAGCCAGGTTTTACTCAGCACTCCGGAAGCTGCCATCGCTCCCGCCATCCCCAAAGCCACGCAGGCAGCAACCACAAATGCCGCACCAACACCCGGGAAAAATACACTTCCCAGAATGATCAGTGTTGGAAACCGCCCGTTACAGGGCACCATCGCGTTTGTCAAAATCGCCGCCAGACGTTCTCTGGGAGAATCTATGATCCTACATCCCACAACGCCCACCGCGTTGCAGCCAAGGCCCATACACATCGTCAGTGCCTGTTTCCCGCAGCCACCGCACCGGCACATACCGTAATCCAATAAAAATGCCATTCTGGGCAGATAACCTACATCCTCCAACAGGGTAAACAGTGGAAAGAAGATGGCCATAGGCGGCAGCATAACAGAGATAACACGGCTGCCAGTGGCATATACACCATCCAGCAGCATTCCCCCAAGCCAGTTTGGAAGATATCCGGCAAGGGGGCGCAGCGCCCGGTACCCCACTTCAAAGAGCCGTTCCAGAAGCTGTGACGGATAATTGGCGCCCCATACTGTGAGCCACACGATCAACAGCAGCAACAGCAGCATCACGCTGATTCCATGTCTGCGGCTGACTAACACCTTATCCAGAATGTGCCGCCAGCTTTGCCCCTGTGTGTTTTCCTGTGCAATAGATGCTTCCGCAATCATTTGTGCTTCCTTAACCGGATCCTCTGTTTTACGAATACCCGGCAGTTTCCCTGACGTTGCGGTGATCACTTCAAGCAGTGCTTCAATCCCCTGCTTTCTTCCGGCAGATGCCAACACTACGGGTACTCCCAAAGCATCCGACAGCGCCTCTGCATCCACACGGATCCCCTGGGCCGATGCTTCATCCATCAGATTGACACAAACAACTGTCGGTTTGCCCTGCTTCAGAATTTGCAGTGTCAGGATCAGATTCCGTTCCAGGCAGCTTCCGTCACAAACAACCGCAATACAATCCGCTTCTCCATTGCGGATATACTCTGCCGCAATCACTTCATCCTCACTGGTACCGTCAAGGTCATATGTACCGGGCAGGTCAATAAACACAAATTCTCTATCCTTCTCTTTTCGTCTGCCCTCAGCGATCCCTACCGTCTTCCCCGGCCAATTCCCCGTATGCTGATTCAAACCCGTCAAAACATTGAACAGGGTACTTTTCCCCACATTGGGATTCCCCGCCAGCGCTACAGTTATCTTTTGCTTTTGCGCATGCTTCATTGGCAGATCACCCGGATCTTCCGCAAGTCCTCTGTTCGCAACGCCAGTACGCTGCCCCGAAGCGCAATAGCCGTCACATGTCCCCATGGGCAGCGGTAGCGGCAGCGCACCTTTGTTCCCGGTACCAAGCCAAAGGCTTTCAAACGATGTCGAAGCTCCGGTGCTGTATTCACCTGTGTCACCACGGCCACTGCACCGGGCCGAATACGATCCAATCCGGTCTCCATCCGTATCCCTCCAAAACTTTGTTATGCCATCATATCCGCAGCCATGTGTTTTTGTGAATGGAAAGAAATATTTCTTTTCTTATCGGTCGCTTTATGATAAAATAATGCAAAAGGAGGCGAAGCTATGGAAGAAAAAGTATCCGCGATCATAGAAATACTGAAAGCAAAATACCCCGATCCTGCCTGCGCCCTTCACTATCAGAAGGATTACGAGCTGATGATCGCGGTACGGTTATCGGCCCAGTGTACCGATGCACGGGTCAATATGATCACCCCTGCCCTGTTTGCCGCCTACCCCACGCTGGAAGCCATGGCGGCAGCCCCTATCGAACATATCGAAGAGCTGGTTCATTCCTGCGGTTTTTATAAACACAAGGCAAGAGATATCGTTTTAGCATGCCAAATGCTGATCTCCAAGCATGGCGGCAAAGTCCCCGGTACCATGGAAGAACTGTTGGAACTGCCCGGTATAGGACGCAAAACCGCAAATTTGCTTTTGGGCGATCTTTACAAAGAGCCCGGCAGTGTCGTCTGTGATACCCACTGCATCCGCATCTGTGGCAGGCTCGGGCTATCCCAGGGAAAAGAACCGGAAAAAGTGGAAAAACAGCTTCGTGCTGTCCTCCCTTCGGAAGAAAGCAGTGACTTCTGCCACAGGATCGTTCTGTTTGGCCGGGAGGTCTGCACTGCCCGGAATCCCAAATGCGGCGAATGTCCCCTGTCCATGTGGTGCCGGGAGATCAACAAGGAGGCATAAGTTATGACCGAACCCAACATGCGTCCCTTTACAGCTTCCGTTACCTATGACCTTGCTACCTATAACGAAATGCAGAAAGGCAGCCAGTTTTGTTCTGTGCGATATCATTTGTCGCATCTTCTGGTCATGGGAATTATTACATGGTTTATCGTTACATTTGTTTCCTATGACAAAGTCTATTTGAGCAAGATGCTCTTCATTTTTATGGGCGTTTTCTGGGGTATCATCTTGTTCAGTTATCTAAGGAACAAAAAGGGAAACACCGGATATCAACAGACACTTACCAGCAACAACGGATCTCCCGCGCACCTTGAATACGCTTTTTTGGAAGACGGGATCCACATAAACAACACAAACACTAACGGCACACATCTGATACCCTGTGGCCAAATACGCAAGCTCTTTGAAACCAACAACCTGTTTCTGCTTATTTTGGAACACAGGCAACTGCTTGCGATCAGCAAAGACAGCATATGCGGAGGGCCGGTGTGTACCTTTACCCAAAAGCTGCTTGACGCGGCAGCCAATGTCAAAAAGAAGCGTGTCAAAACCATTCTTCCGGGTAAGGTCATCCAGCGTGTGTTTGTTATTTTTTCCATATGCTGTGTGCTGCTTGCGGTTTGGTGGTCCGCACCGCTCCAGAATTTCCGTGAAAACCGCAGGCCTATCAACCAAAATACGGACTATTGGCAAATCGCCGCGGAACTGGAAACACTGGGAATTCATGCCATTGACGAGGATCTCATTCAGGAACTGGAAGAGTTTGACGCTTCTTACTGGCCCGGCTATTCTCCTGACGGCACAGAAAAGTGCATCTCTCTTTTGTCATGGGCAGGTACGGGTACCTATGCTGAAGACACCTGGGAATGGACTCCCTCAGAATGCGGTGTATTTTGGTTTGACACGGAAGCTTTCGATCTAGAAAACATGTACACAGACCTGCTTCGTGGAATCCGTGCTTTGGATCAGAACACCCTGTGTTTTACCGACATACAAGAAAACACAACAAGTGTTGATTGGGATGCCGGAACAGGCACACAGAAAGTAAGCTTTTACTGGAACGGGCAACAGCATACATTAACGGCATCCGTTGATTACGATTGGTATGATCTTTCCTTCCTGGATCGGTTGAACGAAATCATAAAAGAAAACGCCGACGGCAAACAACTCTATTTTGCTTATGATCTGGGACAGGGTTTTCTTGTCTTTTTCGGTGACGCGCAATGGGCAAACCGTTTTGAATCCGCCACCGGAATCCGACTATATACATCGCCCCGTTACGCAGACGCCTTCTTCTAAAATATGCATATCCCCCCTTTGTCCGCATAGAATTTAGGACGAGGGGGGGATTTCTTTGGGCCTAAAACTGCCGATCTTTTACAGTGCGCTGATGCTGACAGCGGTGAATCTGCTGCTGCGGTTGGTATCCACCTCCTTTCAGGTACATATTTCCGCACAGATCGGCCCGGAGGGCGTAGGCCTTCTGCAGCTTGTGATGAGTGTGGGCGGACTTGCCATGACAGCCGGAATCGCCGGAGTGCGAACCGCCACTATGTATTTAACCGCAGAGGAGCTTGGAAAAAAGCGTCCCCAAAATGTTACATGGGTATTGTCCGGTTGTTTTCTGTACAGTCTGCTTTTCAGTGGCATGGTTGCTACGGCACTCTATACCGGCGCGCCGTTTTTGGCCCGAAATTGGATCGGCAATCCCCATACTGTAAGCTCCATCCGATTATTTGCGTTCTTTCTGCCGCTGGTATGCCTGTGTGGCTGTATGACCGGCTATTTTACCGCAGCCAACCGCATCGGCACGCTGGCTATCGTTGAGATTTTTGAACAGCTTTGTTATATGCTTGTGGCGATGCTGGCGCTGCATCTATGGGCAGGCCAGGATCCGGAAAAAGCCTGCGCCTCGGTGGTGTTGGGCAGCGGCATCAGTGCATGCTTTACACTGGTATGCTTGACAATACTTCGCCTGCGGGAACGGCAAAAAGCAGGACCACGGATTCCGGTGGCATCCCGTCTGCTGAGAACTGCCATACCTCTGGCTCTGGCCGACGATCTGAAGGCAGGCATCTCCACCACTGAGAATTTAATGGTGCCAAAGCGCCTTGCTCTGTATCCGGCAGAAGCCGCACCTCTTGCTGCCTTTGGCCTTGTATGTGGAATGGTATTTCCGGTGCTGATGTTTCCTGCCGCCATTTTGTTTGCGTTGGCAGAGCTGTTGATTCCGGAGCTTGCCAGATGCAATGCCGCCGGCAGCAAAATCCGCATCCGATATCTTGCAAAACGCAGTTTAAAAATCGCTATGCTCTATGGCTGCCTGTGCGGCGGAATTATGTGTTTGATTGCGAAGCCGCTGTGCATTGCGTTATACGGCAGTTCCGCAGCCGGGGAAACACTGCAGATATACAGCATTTTGATACCCATGCTTTATTGCGATGCCATCGTGGATGCTATGGTCAAAGGTCTTGGTCAGCAGACCGCCAGTGTCCGTTACAACATTTTCACTTCTTCCATGGATGTGCTGCTTCTGTTTTTGCTGTTACCCCGCTATGGAATGCACGGTTACTTTTTCAGTTTTCTCATTACCCATCTGATCAATTTTGTTCTGAGTCTGCGCAGACTTTTAAAAATCGTCCATATCCGAATTCCATTTTATATTCCCGCCTTTACGGGTGCTGCCGCACTGGCCGGCATATTCGGCGCATCCTTTTTGCAAGGTGTCACGGTCCGCATCACTGCTTTTTTTGCCTTGTGCGGGAGTCTTCTGGTTCTGTTCGGGGTTGTTTCCAAAGCAGATATCCGTTGGCTGAAGGGCTTGATCAGAGGACGATGAACAAAAACCGAGCCTGTTGGGAGCAGGCTCGGTCTCATTATATAGTTTTCTCTTCCTGCGCACGGCGAATCCGCTCTTCCAGATAGAGGAACGAACCTTCATCCATTTCATAATCACATGGAATCAGTTTTTTACGTTCGCCAAATTGTCGTAGATTTTGAGTGCCGTTTCCCGCATACCGTTCGTATGCTTTGGGAAGCAAAACAGCGTCCTTATCCGAAAGCCAGGCATCCCAATCGGTAATTTGTGAAAACAATACCGGCTCCGAAAGAGAAACACTGTGGTTGTAAGTCTGGCAGGTTTCCTGCAGAATCTTTCCAAACCGCTCGCTGTGACTCACAATGCCAACAGCGATGCCTTGGCGCATTCTGATAATTCTGGACAGGCACCGGGGGTTGGGCCGCAGAGCAATGCGCACCAGTTTTTCTTTTTCCGGCAGAACCTGAGACAGCAGCGCCGCATGGGCTGTGGTAGTGACGATCAGATCCATCTCTTCTGCCATGGAATAGGGGTATTCCATGGCATTATCCACCAGATAGGAATAGACTTCAATATTGCCCACATCCCGCAGTTGCTCTGCCATTTGGGACAAGCTCTCCGGGTTACAGTCCAGAACAGCCACCTTCAAAAGAGAAACCTGTTCCATCCGCTGCCGCAGCTTCAGATCCAGAAAGATATTCACTTCTCCGGCAGAAAAACCCATCTCTTCCAGAGAATCCAGCAGATCGTCGATAGCTGCCATGGCACGGTCTTTACGGCTGCCCGCATCCAAACGCTGCTGGCAGATGAAGGTTCCCCTGCCGCGGATCTTCTCAATGATACCCTCATACTCCAGCTCATCATATGCCCGCTTAATGGTGCCTCTTGCCACACCCAGCCGGTCAGAAAGCTCCTGCACAGTAGGCAGCTGCGCACCGGTTCCCAGAGTACCGGCCTTCACCGCCGCACGGATTTTATCCACCAACTGCTGGTAAATGGGGATATCTAAGGTTTGATTGATCTGCCAAAGATCGTTCAAGCTTCCTTCCTCCTCACTTTACATTGTAGATGGTATCCAGATGGGTGCCGTCGCGATAGATAACTTCCGCCACTGCCCGATCGCCCTTGATGAGGCGCTTGGGTGTACCGGTGATCCGCTCTGCCTTTTCCTTCAGTTCGTGGATATCCACAACCGGCAGGCCTGCATTTTTCAGTTTCTGTGCCAGCTCAGTGTTTTTGGGATTGACCGCTATGCCGCCCTGTGTCACCAGCACATCGATATCCCTGCCGGGGGTAGAAATGCACTGTACACGGTCGGTAACGATAGGAAGACGGGCACGGAACATAGGAGCAATGATCATGCACAGCTTGCTTCCGGCCGCGGTATCGCTGTGGCCACCGGAGCCGCCCATGATAAAGCCGTTGGAGTCCGTGTGGACATTGACATTAAAGTCAGTATCGATTTCAGTAGCGCCCAGAATGACCACATCCAGACTATCCACCACCGCACTGCGAACAGTGGGGCTTGCATAGTGGAGAGCAGATATCTCCCTGTGGTTGGGGTTGTTCCGGATGGATTCCACCGCCTTCAAATCAAAGCACTGGACATCCATCAGACTCTGGAAGCAGCCGGCTTCCAGCATATCCACCATGTAGCCAATAATGCCGCCCAAGCCGAAGCTGCCCTTGATATTATCCCTCAGCATGATCTCTTTTAAGAATTTAGCGGCTGCCAGGGAAGCACCGCCTGCACCTGTCTGGAAGGAGAAGCCGTCCTTCAAAAGGCCGGAGTTTTCAATGACCTTCGCGGCATAGGAGGCCATCACCAGGCCCACGGGATCCCGGGTGATCTGCGTGGTACCGGATACGATACCTTTCGGGTTGCCAATGGCATCCACCGTCACAACGTAATCCACATACTGTTCCGAAATAGAGAAGTCTGCCAACGGATAGGGAACCAGATTATCGGTGATGACCACTACTTTTTTTGCGTACATGGCGTCGGCAAAGGCATAGCCCAAGCTGCCGCAGGCGGACTTACCGTACTTGCCGGTACAGTTGCCCATCGGATCGGCAGAGGGTGCCGCAATGAACGCCACATCAATGGGCGTCTTGCCGGAGGCAATATCCTTCGGGCG
>JAZRKL010000044.1:0-19454 GCA_045646265.1 Faecousia sp. | reverse complement strand
CTCCTTGGCTCACAGAACGACATGGCTACGATCCGACTTACTTCCCACAAGTATGTTGCAAAGCGCACCGCTGAGCTGGTTGGCAAGACCGAGTTCAAGATGGTCAACTGCCACCTGGGTAACGGCTCCTCCATGTCCGCTGTTAAGGACGGCAAGTCCCAGGATACCACCATGGGCCTGACTCCTCTGGCTGGTGTGCCCATGGGTACCCGCTCCGGCGATATCGATCCCGCTGTTGTCCAGTTCATCTGCAACAAGTACGACATGAGCGTTGACGCTTGCCTGAACATGCTGAACAAGAAGTCCGGTATGCTGGCCCTGTCCGGTGTTTCCTCTGACTTCCGTGATCTGGAAGACGGCGCAAAGAACGGCAACGAAGACTGCGCTCTGGCTCGTGAGAAGTTCTGCTACGAAGTCGCTAAGTACGTTGGCGCTTACGCTGCCGCTCTGAACGGCATCGACGTTCTGACCTTCACCGCCGGTGTCGGTGAGAATGATGGCGCTGTCCGTGCTGCCGTTTGTGAGTATCTGGGCTTCCTGGGTGTTAAGATCGATCCCGAGCTGAACAAGAAGCGCGGCAAGGAAATGGTCATCTCCACTCCCGACTCCAAGGTTCAGGTTTGGGTCGTTCCCACCAACGAAGAGCTGATGATCGCTCAGGATACCGCTGAGCTGGTCAACGCTGCCAAGTAATTATTCAAATCAACATGGGGGGCGGAAGGGAACTTCCGCCCCTTTGCGTATAGGAGGTTTCTATGACAACTGCATCTGAAAGATTTTTAAAATATGTGACCTTTGACACCAAGTCCGACGAATATTCCGAAACCTGTCCTTCTACCGACAAGCAGAAGGTGTTCGGCGCTTATCTGGTGGAAGAAATGAAGGAACTGGGCATTCAGGATGCCTATATGGACGAGCATGGCTATATCTATGGCACAGTGCCCGGTGATCCCCGGCTGCCTACCATTGGACTGATTGCCCACATGGATACTTCCCCCGACGCTTCCGGTGAGAACATCAAGGCAAGAACCGTTCTTTATGAAGGCGGCGATGTCTGTCTCAACGAAGAAAAGGATATCTGGTTGAGAGTAAAGGATTATCCAAGCCTTGCAAATCATATTGGCAAGCACCTGATCGTTACCGATGGCACCACACTGCTGGGCGCTGACGACAAGGCCGGCATTGCGGAGATCATGACCGCAGCTGAATTCTTCCTCACAGCCCGGATCAGCCATGCGCCCCTGCGTATCGGTTTTACCCCCGACGAGGAAATTGGCCGTGGCGCAGACCTTTTCAATGTGAAGGACTTCGGTGCGGACTATGCATATACCGCTGATGGCGGTCCCGTAGGGGAGATCGAGTTTGAAAACTTCAATGCGGCATCTGCCAAGGTAGAGATCGCGGGCCGTAACATCCATCCCGGCTCTGCTAAAAACAAGATGATCAACTCCCAGCTCATCGCTATGGAGTTTAACGGCCTTCTGCCCGCCCATCAGCGTCCCGAAAGCACCGAAGGCTACGAAGGCTTTATCCACTTGACCGACATGGAAGGTGAAGTGGAAAAAAGCACCCTGCGTTATATCATCCGTGATCATGATATGGAAGAATTCCAGGCTAAGAAGGCTATCATGGAAACCGCGGCAGCCTTTATCAATCAGAAGTACGGCGAAGGCACAGTTACCCTGACCATTCGTGACAGCTACTTTAACATGCGTGAAAAAATCGAGCCGTGCATGTATGTGGTGGAACGGGCCATGAAGGCTATGGAGAATGTGGGCATGAATCCGGTAGCTGTTCCCATCCGTGGCGGCACCGACGGCGCACGTCTGTCTTATATGGGTCTGCCTTGCCCCAACCTTTGCACCGGCGGCGAGAACTACCATGGTAGATTTGAGTACATTCCTGTAGAGGATATGGATCTTTGCACCCGGATGCTGGTAGAAATCCTCACGACTTTATAAAGCTATGAGCGAAAAAACCAACTGACAGCGCTATGAGACTGCCAGAATGAAAAAGACCCGGAACGAAAGTTCCGGGTCTTTTGGTATGTGTGCAGATTATTCAGCGAAGTCTTCTTCGGCGACAGCGTCCTCGGCTGCTTCCTCGGCTGCTTCTTCAGCGGGAGCTTCAGCTTCGGGGATCTCAGCTTCAACGACTTCTTCGATGGTGCTCTTGCACTCGCAGGTGCACTCACCGGTGCATTCGTCTTCGCAATCACAGGTGCACTTGCAGTTGCAGCAGGGCAGGGAAGCCAGAATCTTCTTGCACCAGGCAACGGTCTGCTCACCGTAGGTGGCAACAACATACACAGCACCGGCAACAGCGGCCAGAGCAACAGCAATTTTGGCAATGATTTTAGCGGTCTTCATGGGAACAACCTCCATTTATAATTTTCTACAATATCAGTATAACCAAAGCACAGAAAAAATGCAACCAAAAAATTCCTAAATATAACCATACATTCCCCGAATGCTGACTTCCCCGGAGCTGACCGATTCGGTATGTCCGTCGGGAAAGCGCACCAGAAGGGCACCTTCGCCGTCAACGGAAATGGCAGTACCATGTCGGACAGTTTCACCGGCTACGACGGAAATTTCCTGACCTACGGTAATGCAATCCTGCCGGTATTGGGTCATTATTTGCGCTTTTTCATTACAAAGCTTTTGGGACATGTCTTCCAGAGAAATGAGCATAGCCGCAATCACATGGCCGCGGTCAACAGGGATCCCTGTTTGCATTTGCAGCGATGTGGCAATGGAGCGGATCTCTTCCGGGAAATCCTCTGCTTTTTGACAGCAGTTGATGCCGATACCCACAACCGCAAAGCTGACATTTCCGTTACTGTCCAGAGAAAGCTCTGTCAAAATACCGCCCAGCTTTCTTTTGCCGAAGACAAGATCGTTGGTCCATTTGATGCCCGGGCGGATACCGCAGGCAGATTCCACGGCATCGCACATGGCAACGCCTGTGGCGCAGGTAAGATGCATCAACTCTTTTGCGTGACAGTTGGGCCGCAAGATCACGGACAGGTAAATGCCGTTGCCGGAGGGGGAATGGAAGCTGCGTCCCAGCCGTCCACGGCCGCCGGTCTGACTGTCAGCGATCAAAACGGTGCCGTGGGGAGCGCCTTGGGCAGCAAGCTGCTTTGCTCTGGTGTTGGTGGAATCAATGGATTCAAACCAATGGATGCGGTCTTTCCATGGGTAATCGGCGGATAAATTTGCCAGTATGCTGTCGATCATTAGTCAATGTCCTTCACAACTTCTTCGGGGGCAAAGTCCAGAACCTCGGGATGAGCCAGCAGGCGGCGGTAATACTTGAAGAAGGTGGCATAGTAGAAGCCGTCTACGATACGCTCGTCCAGGACGAACTTAACATCTATGTACTTTTTCTGGACAACGCTGCCGTCTTCGGTAACTTCCAAAGCCCGGCGTTTGCAGCCGAACGCACCGAATACAGGCAGGTTACCGAAGTCATACAGGTGGTGGTAAATGGGGGGAATGCCCAGACTACCCATGGAGGTGAAGAACAAACTGCCGTGGAAAGGACTCAGCTCCAGCAGGAACTTGGGCAGCAGACCAAAGTAGTCCAACAGCTTCAGCAGCCACACGGTAAACTTCAAAACAACACTGGGAATCAGATTCAGATACATGATCAGATTATCCAGGCTGGAGTCCAGCTCCTGAGTCCTCTTGACATCATCCACAGCGGCTTTCAGCTTGTTGTAGACATCTATGGCAGTGTCGGCAGGATGCAGGTGGACCTTGATGGAAGTGTCCGGAGATTCCAAAGTCATGTCCTTTTTGACAACCATACAGTACTGAATGTCGTTACCACGGGAATAGACCTTCTGACCGGAGATAAAGCGGTTCAGCTGGGGATACTTGGCGACACCGCGGACATAGGCTGCCAGCAAAACATGGGTGATACCAAAATCTGTATAGCCTTCCTTACGCTTCTGGCGGATATAGCGGTCGATATTGGTGATCTCGAAGGATTCTTCAAAAAGATTGGAGCAGGTATTGCGCTCCACCTGGAAAAAAGCGGTGATCTGCGCCATGGGCGCCAGTGTGCGAATTTTGCGGCCGTCAATACGGTCACCCCAGGTGGGATGGTATTCTCCGACAGGATGCACACGGATGGCAAAGACCATAATCATCAGGCCCAGACTCAGCAGTGCATCCGGAAGCAGAGTGATGGATGCAGACCAATCAGCATTCAGAAGGGCATCCCTATGAAAATAGCCGGAAGCAACGATAGGACAGGCATGGAGCAGGAACAGCCAGAAAATCCGACGGCCACGGCCGGATGTGATATCTGTGTAGACCACTGCAAAGAAGACCAGCGCGATCCAGCACAGCACTTCTACCATAGTGCCAAATTCATACTGACCGATACGGATACCATAGTAAACTGCAATCATCCATACAGCAATGGCAGTTTTGTAGAACATTTCCTTACCCCAGATCAGTGCGATCATCAAATATAACACTGTGGCGGCAACGGGCAGAACCACAAGACCCCAGGTGTTGTCAGAGGGGAGATGAAATACAAAACGCAGTACCGCGGATGCCAACAGGCATAACGCTGCGATCCATGTCAGCGCATTCTTTTTGCTGACATACAGGCTGATTCTTCTTTCCATAAAATAACCTCCGTTTTTTTCTCTAAAGAGGATTGCTTATATTTTTGCTAACTCAGCGATAAATGCAGGATCCGTACCGCAGCAGCCTCCTAACAGGGAAGCGCCCATAGCGCGGCAATCTTTCATAATGCTGCCGAATTCATCCAGCTTCATTGGGTAATGGGGAAGTTTGTCTTCACCAATGGTTGGAATTCCTGCGTTAGGCTTGCAGATGATGGGGCAGCGGACATACCGCCGGAGCTTGCTGACAAGACCCGGTGTGAAATTGTCTGCGGCTACACAGTTAAAGCCTACTGCAGCGGCACCGGCATCTTCCAGATTCTTCAGCACCGGACCTGCATCCATTCCGGAAAACAGGCTGCCGTCGGGCTGCATGGTAAAGCTGTAGATGCAGCAGCTTGCCCCTTCCAACTCGGCGGCGGTCAAAATGGCTTCCGCTTCCTGTGGGTACATCAATGTTTCCGCAGCCAGAAGATCCACACCGCCATCCAAAAGTCCTTTGATCTGTCTGCGGTAGTTATCTACCAACAGATCAAATTTTTCCGGGTCCCAGCTGTCAGTATAGGCGGCCAGTGTGGTCAGATCACCGGCAACCAATACATCTTTGCTGACACTTTTACTGAGTGCAGCCAGATGCGCATTGACCGCTTCCGTCTGCTTATCCAACCCTACTCGCTCCAACGCAACAGGCTGCGCCTGGAAGGTGGGGGCATAGATGATTTGACTTCCCGCTTCCGCATAGGCCCGTTGCAGGGTAACCAGTTTTTCAGGGTTGGCTAATACCCATTCTTCTGTGCAGCAGCCGCGGGGCATCCCTGCTTTCATTAAATTAGAACCGGTGGCACCGTCCAGCAGGATCGGGCCGTTTCGGGCCATTTCCCAAAGGGTTTCTTTCGTAAGCATAAGGTTCACCCCAAAGAATTACTTCAAATTATTATACGGTAAAACCGTAAAAAATGCAACAAATTTGTATACTATACTGCAGTTGGGGCTGTTGCAAAATTCCTAATTTTGCAACAGCCCCTAAAGTTTTTACGGGATAATCCACCGGATATGGATGTAGGGGCGGTCATTGACCGCCCGCAACGAACACTCTTTGTTGATTGCGGGCGATTAATAATCGCCCCTACAGATTCTAACGTAGAATTTGAGTATTTTGCAACAACCCCTTGTTCGTTAATATTAATAGACATCGTTTGTGCGGGTGATAGGGTTCAGAGGATAGGGTGCATTGTCAGTGAAGTCCAGTTCCCCGTACAATCCCTTGACAAACCCGATGATCGTGTCCGGGTTGATGCTGTAGCAGTTTACGAAACTGTGAGCCGCTGTGAAATAATTAAAGAAGACATCCGGATTACCAAAGGAAACACCCACTGACTTTTCGGTAGCCACTGTCATGATCTTTCGCATCATGTTGCATTTCTCACCGTAAAAGGCCTGACCACCCATTGGCATATGCATGGAGATGAATGTAGCATATACGATCAGGTCATACTCGTCCAGTGTTATATTGTCTTCATCAGTAAATCCCTCTTGAAGATCGCAAACAGCACCGTGGCGGGCAAATTCCTCCACAGCATGCTGCAGCATGTGATAGCACCATCCGGAATAGCCGATGTAGACCATTTTTACCTTGCGGATCTTTTCCTGATCAATGGGCAGGAAACCCATACGGTTGGCGGTAAGGGTAATACCCTTAGCGGCAATATCCTGACAGAGGGTATGGACGTCATCGGCGATTGTTTCCTTTTGTGTAGCTGTAAGATGGGATACTTCACCTTGCTCAAACAGACCAAAACGTTCCTTCATATCCAGTATGCGCTGGCAGGCATCGTCGATGCGGCTTTCCGGCAGTTCGCCGTTCAGAACAGCTTCCTCAACGATATCAATATAATTTAGGTGCTGAGGATCAAGGAGCATATCGTTACCGGCCCTCAGAAGTTCAACATATAGCTTTTCATAGGGATAAATCGCGGTAAGGGCCTTCATGGAAATATGGTCGGTGATGACGACACCCTTGAAACCCATTTTTTCTTTCAACAGCTCCGTAATGACCTTGTAGGAAAGGGTACTGGGAAGCAATCTGCCATTGACCAGTGTATCGTCCACAGCTTTGAATGTGGAATGCCCGATCATAATACTGGCGACACCTGCATCAATGCATGCCTGAAACTCCCGGCGTTGGGTAGCTTCCCAGGCTTCATAGCTCAGGCTGATGGAAGCGGTACAAAAGTGGGAATCCCGATATTCGTAGGGATCAGATCCCGGAAAATGTTTGCCGCAGGCGGCAACACCGGCATCCTGAAGACCTTGAATAAAAGCGGGCAGAAGCTTTTTGTTGCTCTCATAATGGTTGGACATGACCCGGGTGGTGGTAAAGTGCCCGGCATTGTCCGCAACGGGGCGCCACAGCCACCGTAAACCCATGGAATGCATGTCCTTGCCCAGTACATTGCCGTAGCGGTATGCAAGCTCCGGGTCGTTGGCTGCGCCAAGGCTGGCAGCGGTGGGAAGCGTATGGATATGCCCGTCAAACTGAAGTCCGTTATCAGCATCCATGACCGGCATAACGGGAATGCGCATGTGACGGTTGGCGTGGTTGATGTAATTGATCAGCAACTCTTCATATAGACCTTTTAATTCAGAATTCCCACGGTCGCACTCTACCTGCCGGAAGATTGCATGATCGGTGGAAGTTGTCCATAGTACGCCGATTGGATTGTGAGTAAAGTAAGAAGAAAGATCTTCCAGCTCCGAGAAGCGCAGGTCATGAGCAAAACAGGCGGTCTGGCCGATTTTTTCCCGCAGTGTCAGTTCTTCAAGTTTGGGTTTCATATATATCGCTCCAGTTTGTTAGAAAGAATTGGCGGATCTTAAGTTTTTTGTAGCATAGGAATATGGTGATGTCAATACCAAAATATTGCACACTTTTTCGGCTATTTATAGACAGTTGGAAGTAATTGACGGATGCCATAATATTTGCTATAATAAATCAAAATCGTAAAAAGGAGCTAGTTATCATGAAGAAAACTGCATTAAGAGAATACGCGCGGCTCATCGTCCGCTGCGGCGTAAATGTCCAGAAAGGTCAGACCGTTATTGTCCATGCCGGTCTGGACCAGCCGGATTTTGTGGCTCTGGTAGTGGACGAAGCCTACAAGGCAAAGGCCAAGGAAGTTATCGTGGAGTGGAGCTATCAGCCTCTGGCGAAGCTGCATTACCGTCACCAATCCTTAAAAACGCTGGGTACTGTCCATGAGTGGCAGAAGGCCAGATTGCAGCATTACTGTGACATCGTTCCTGCCCGGATCCATTTAACTTCTGCCGATCCCGATGGCCTGAAGGGTGTCAATGTTGCCAAGATGGCCAAGGCACGCCAGATGAGCTACCCCATTGTCAAGCCTTACTCCGAAGAGCTGGACGGCAAGCAGCAGTGGTGCATCGCTGCAGTTCCCGGTGCTGCATGGGCAAAGAAGGTGTTCCCGGGTCTTCGTACCAGTGTTGCTATTGAAAAACTGTGGGAGGCCATTCTGTCCACTTCCCGTGTGGATGAGGATCCCATTAAGGCTTGGGAAAACCACAATGCCGATCTGGCAAACCGCTGCGCCTATCTGAACAATCTGGGCATCGAATCTCTGCATTATACCGCTGATAACGGCACTGATCTGACTGTCGGTATGATCAGCGAAGCTGTGTTCTGCGGCGGCGGTGAGACCACCAAGGGCGGCGTATTCTTCAACCCCAACATTCCCACCGAGGAGTGCTTTATTTCTCCCATGAAGGGCAAGGCCGAAGGCATCGTCTATTCCACCAAGCCTCTGAGCTACCAGGGCCAGTTGATCGAGAATTTCTGGCTGCGCTTTGAAAACGGCAAGGCTGTGGAAGTAGGCGCTGAAAAGGGTAAGGAACTGCTGGAGCAGATGGTTTCTATGGATGAAGGTGCCGGTTATCTGGGTGAGTGCGCCCTGGTGCCCCAGACCAGCCCCATCAACGAAACCGGCCTGCTGTTCTACAACACCCTGTTTGATGAAAACGCTGTTTGCCATCTGGCTATGGGCCGCGGCTTCAATGATACTATTCGGGATTACCATAATAAGACCAACGACGAGTGCAAGGAACTGGGCATCAACGATTCCATGATCCACGTGGACTTTATGATCGGCTGCGAGACCATGAATATCGATGCTCACTGCGCTGACGGCAAGGTGGTTCCCATCTTCAGAAACGGCAACTGGGCATTCTAAAATATTATAAAAAAACAGAAAATAGTACTTGCATTTCCGAAAAGGATATGTTATGATATCCGGGCGATTAAAGATTGCTAGGGCAGTTATGCCCTTTTACATGATAAGAAAGAGGTGAACGAAATGAGAGAAGGCATCCATCCTAAGTACGAACAGACTACAATTCGCTGTGCTTGTGGCAACACCTTTACCACCGGCTCCACCAAGAAGGATATCAGAGTTGAAATCTGCTCCAAGTGCCACCCTTTCTATACCGGCAAGCAGAAGCTGGTTGATACCGGTGGACGTGTTGACCGTTTCAACAAGAGATTCAATCTGAAGTAAGCTTTAAGCCTGCACTGCGATTCCGCGGTGCAGGCTTTTACTTTTGGCACCGCCAAAAACACTTCTTCAGCGCCTTGACCGGATCTTTTGCTCCAACTCCGCACAGCGAAAATCCCGCAATACGCAAAGTGTTCCGGAATTTTCACTGCTTGATTTGAAGCAAAATCTCTCGGTCAAGACATCTGAATCAGCATTTTCGGCGGTTGCCTTTATCGAATGAAAGAAAAGTGCGTTTATGAGCGCAAAAGTAATGAGTTTTCTGATAAGGGTATTGCCTGCATAGGTGAATTCGTGGTATACTAATGGGTAAGATATGTTGGAGGAAGTTATGGAATCGAATTTTGAGAAACGCACAATCGAGCGGGCGGTGCTGGTCGGCCTGAACGCGGATTGTTTTACACAGGCTGAGACCGCCACGGACGAGACACTGGAAGAACTGGAAGCGCTGCTGGAAACCGCAGGCGGTTTCTGTACCGCGAAAATCCTGCAAAACCGCCATACCCCGGATTCTCACAGCTTTATCGGTGAGGGCAAGGCCCAGGAAGTGAGAATGCTGGCGGAAGCTACAGAAGCTACCATGGTGGTGTTTGATAATGAACTGTCTCCCGGCCATATTCGCGCGCTGGAAGAAATCATGGGCATGGCGGTGCTGGACCGTAGCGCGTTGATTCTGGACATTTTTGCTCAGCGGGCAAAGACTAAGGAGGGCCGGCTGCAGGTTGAACTTGCCCAGTATCAGTATTTGCTGCCCAGACTTGCCGGTATGGGCAAGAATCTCTCCCGCCAAGGCGGCGGTATCGGCACCCGTGGCCCCGGTGAAACGAAACTGGAATCTGACCGTCGGCATATAAGAGAGCGAATCACACGGTTAAAGCATGAACTGGAACAGGTACGGCAGGTGCGCAGTGTTCAGCGGGAACGGAGAATGAAGAATTCCGTTCCTGTGGTTGCCATTGTGGGCTATACCAACGCAGGAAAATCTACCTTGTTGAATCGGTTGACCGGTGCCGGTATTCCTGCCAACAACCGGCTGTTTGATACTCTGGACACCACATCCCGCCAGTTAACGGTTTCCGATAATCTGGATGTGATCCTTTCCGATACCGTTGGTTTTATCGCCAAGCTGCCCCACCATCTGGTAGATGCTTTCCGGGCAACCTTGGAGGAACTGGAATACGCTGATCTTTTGCTGCATGTGATCGACTCTGCGGATCCTAACCGGGAGGAACATATTGCGGTTGTTGACAGCCTGATTGCCAAGCTGGCCAAGCCGGGAACCCCTGTGCTTCGCTGCTACAACAAGGCAGAATTGGTGGATAAGACAGAGATCCCCATTGGGGAGGATGTGGTTGCCATCTCCGCCGCAACCGGACGGGGAATCGACTTGCTTTTGCAATCCATTGAAAAGGCCCTGGGTCAAAGCCGCCACCATGTAGTGTTGACGATTCCCTACACCGCAGGCGGTTTGGTGGATACCCTCCATTCCGGCGCAAAGGTAAACAATATTGACTACACAGGCGAGGGAATCGTTGTAGATGCTGTGCTGGATGAGATCCTGTACGGCAGAATGAAACAGTATGTAACGAAGGAGTGCTGACCTTGCAGGAGTATCTGGTGCCGACCGGTTACGGTGAAGATGAATTTATTGAAAAGAAATCCCGCTTCATCGGCCGTGTCTGGCCTGTGGATACGGAGGAAGAAGCGCTGGAAAAGATCCAGCAGATGAAAAAACAGCATTACGATGCCACTCACAACTGCTGGGCCTATATTATTAAGGATGGCCCCATGCGTTTTTCCGATGACGGAGAGCCGGGCGGTACTGCCGGCAATCCCATGATGCAGGTGCTGCAAAGGGAAAATATCTACAATGTTGTGTGTGTGGTGACCCGGTATTTTGGCGGCATTCTGTTGGGTGCAGGCGGCCTGGTAAGAGCCTATACCAAGGGTGCGAAAATCGCTATCGACGCAGCGGGAAAATCCATGAAGCGGGTATGGACGGTACTGTATGTCCCATGCCCCTATACATATTATGAGCGGGTGAAGCTGGAGGTGGAAGCCTTTGGCGGAATTATACGCAGCACAGAATTCGGCGCGGAAGTAGAATTGGAAATCCTGTTGGCTGAAAATCAAGCGCAGCCGTTTTTAGACAGGCTCACCGATATGACGGCAGCTACCGTCGAAGGTATGGAGACCGGCAAAGAATACCGGGCGTTCCCCATCTAGGAAGGAGCTAAGAGCATGAACATCCGTGAAGAACTGGAATATCAGGAGCATCGCAGGCTGAACCCGCTTGCGGCCTTTTCTGATCAAAGCAAGGGCCGTCCTGTGCCGTATCAGCCAAAAGAAAACGATGTGCGTACCTGCTATCAGCGGGACGGTGACCGCATTGTGCATTGCAAGGCTTTTCGCCGTTTGATGCACAAGACACAGGTATTTCTGCGTCCTGAGGGTGATCATTACCGTACCCGTATGACCCATACCTTAGAGGTATCCAGAATTGGCCGCACCATCACCCGGGCACTGGCACTGAATGAAGACCTTGCCGAAGCCATCGCCCTTGGTCACGATCTGGGACATACGCCCTTTGGTCACGCAGGTGAGGACGCGCTGTCCTTCTGCCTGGGCAAGGCTTTCCGCCACAATGAGCAGAGTCTGCGTGTTGTGGATGTTCTGGAAAATGACGGCGCGGGTCTGAATCTGACCCATGAGGTCCGCTTGGGTATATTAGGACACAGCGGCATTTATATTCCGGAAACGCTGGAAGGCCGTGTGGTTCGCTGGGCAGACCGGATCGCCTATGTCAATCATGATATTGATGATGCTGTCCGTGCCGGTATTTTGACCAATGAGGATATCCCTAAGTCCGTTGCTTCCGTGCTGGGATCCACCCACGGTGAGCGGATCGATACACTGGTATGTGATATGATCCTGACTTCCAGAGAAGCGGGAGATATCCTGTTTTCCCCGGAGGTGGACAAGGCTCTGGATACGCTTCGGAGTTTCCTCTTTGAGCGTGTCTACCGCAATCCCGTAGCCAAAAGCGAGGAAAGCAAAGCTAAGGACATGATCAAACGGCTTTACGAGCATTATTATGCCAATCCTCAGGCATTGCCGGAGGACTTCCAGCCTCAGATGAGCTTTGAAGGTCTGGAAAGAACGGTCTGTGACTATATTGCCGGTATGACCGATAAGTATGCTGTTGATAAATTTACGGAAATTTTCACCCCTGCCGGGTGGCGAATTCGTGGATAATGTGATACAATAAACCGGTAAAGAAATTCCTAATGTGAGGTCGTACTATGTATACTGCACCTGGACAGCAATGGAGAGGAAAAAAGTGGTATTGCTATGGAACATCCATGACAGATATCAGTTGTAATGGAATAGTTGGGATTACCCCTGATAATAAGCCAAACCATTCAGAAAAGACCGGCTACTACTCTGATTTTCTGGCTCAGTTTGCTGGCCTCCAACAGTTTAATTTTGGAAAGGGTGGAAGCGGTATTGTGCCTGCTCTGCATGGGCAGGACAGTGTAAAATCACGCGTGATGACCCTTGAAGACGGAAAAGCGGAAGCGGATCTGATTACGGTAGAGCTAATTCCCAATGACCTGAAAGCACAGTTAGGTGAAATTACTGACTGGTCGGATGATACTTTCTGCGGAAATCTAAACCAGATGCTGGCATATCTCATGGAGAATACAAAGGCGGTCATAGTTGTTTTGATTGCGACAAGAGCCAGGTACGATGCCGATTCTAGGTATCACCCTACTGAGGAAATGGCGCTGAAAAGGATGGCATGGGAAGACAGTGTAGAGAAACTCTGTAGAATCCATGGAGTACCTTGTTGGAACGGTGCGGCAGAGGCAAATCTGGGTTACTTCCGGATGGGTATGACACAGGAATATGTGCAGGACCAGATCCATCTGACGGAAGCAGGCGGAGAGATACTGGCAAAATATTATTGGGGTAAATTGCAAACCCTTTATCCCATCAAATAAGAGTAGATTTGGAAAGGAGGTACAGGCTATGGCATTTCCCGCATCCTTTATAGATGAATTGTTGGTTAGAAATCCAATTGAAGATGTGGTAGGTCAGCATGTGACACTGAAGCGTTCCGGCGCTAATTTATTTGGCCTGTGCCCGTTCCACGGTGAAAAGACAGCTTCTTTCTCTGTGAATCCCGACAAGGGGATCTATTACTGCTTTGGCTGCCATAAGGGTGGCGGCTCTATCAACTTTATGATGGAACTGGAAGGACTCAGTTATCCCGATGCGGTGCGTTCTTTGGCAAAGCGGGTAGGCATGGAAGTGCCCGAAGATGAGCAGTATCAGAGCAGATACCGTCAGCAGGAACGTTTGTGGGCGCTTCACAAGGAAGCAGCCCGGTTTTTCCATGCACAGCTCTATTCTCCCATCGGCGCGGAGGCATTAAATTACGCTCTGGGCCGTGGTATGAATAAGTACATCCTGACTACCTTCGGTGTGGGTTTTGCTCCCGATACATGGGACAGCTTAGTTAAGGCCATGCGGGCAAAAGGCTATACGGATCAGGAATTGAAGGATTCCGGCCTTGTGACCGTTTCCCAGAAGAACGGCAATCTCTTTGACCGTTTCCGGGGCCGGCTGATGTTCCCCATCATCGACGTTCGGGGAAATATCATCGCCTTTGGCGGTCGTATCATCAAAAATGACAAGGATGCCGCCAAGTATCTGAACTCGCCGGAAACACTGATTTTTAACAAGCGGAAAAATCTGTTTGGCTTAAATCTGGCAAAGAAAACAAAACAAAATTATCTGATCTTAGTAGAGGGTAACATTGACGTAGTAGCACTGCACCAGTATGGCTTTGACAATGCTGTGGCATCTTTGGGAACCAGTTTAACAGAAGAACAGGCGGTGCTGATTTCCAGATATACAGAACAGGTGGTGCTGATCTATGACGGCGATGCCGCGGGTCAGCGTGCCACACAGCGTGCCATTCCTATTCTGGAAAAGGCCGGTATCGGAGTAAAGGTATTGCAGATCAAGGATGCCAAGGACCCCGATGAATTCCTGAAGAAATTTGGCGCGGACCGGTTTAAGCTGCTGCTGGAAGGCTCTGCCAACCGTGTGGAATACCAGCTCAGCGCCATTGCCCAGAAATACGATCTGAAAGAAGATGACCAGCGGATCAAGTTTATTCAGGAGTGCGCGGAGCTGATCTGCTCTTTGCCCAGTGCGGTCCAGCGGGAAGTTTATGGACATCGTGTGGCGGAAGCGGCATCCATCAGCTTTGACGCTATGAAAATGGAAGTCAACAAGGCTTTTAAGCGGCGGATTGCCCGGGAGAAAAAGCGCCAGGAAAAGATCGATCTGGCACCGGAGCAGGCATTACAGCCCAAAAGCCGCACCATTCGCTATGATAATATGAAATCGGCCATGGCGGAAGAAACGGTTCTGGCTATGGTGATGAAGGATTCTTCTTTGATGGAGCAGACCAAGCTGCTGACGCCTGCCAGCTTTTCTTCGGAACTGCTGGGACGTGTGTACGGTCAATTCTGCCTGCGTTATGCACAAGGCTTGTCGTTGACACCCGGCGCATTGGAGGATATGACCTCCGATGAGATTTCCCATATCACAGGCATTGCGCAAAGGCACAACGGAACGGTCAATGAAACGGCTCTGGGAGATTGTGTGCGCACGATTCTCATGGAACACCAAAGCGCCACTGTTGCTACGGAAGATGACTTGATGAAGCTGCGGGAACAAATGAAGGAAAGAAAAGGATCAAAGCTATGACGGGTTTGATTGCCGAACTGAATACACCCATCAGCATGGGTGAAAGTGATATTCGGCAGTACCTGCACGAAATACGAAATGTACCCATGCTGACACAGCAGCAGGAGATCGAACTGGCAAAGCGGTGCGCTGAGGGCGACCAGGAAGCCGTGAAGGAACTGGTTAAGGCAAACCTGCGGCTGGTTGTATCTGTTGCGAAAGAATATACCGGCCGTGGTGTACCGCTGATGGATTTAATCCAAGAGGGAAGTATCGGACTTTTGACCGCTGCCAGAAAATTTGATTACACCATGGAATACCGGTTCTCTACATATGCCACAAAATGGATCCGGCAGGGTGTAAGCCGCTATTTAACGGATCATAGCGGTATGATCCGGGTGCCTGCCTACACCGCTGAGCGGATACAAAAGGTAATGAGAGCGCAAGCGCTGCTGAAACAGGAAAATGAACAAGAGCCTACTGTGGAGGAGCTGGCCCAATTCTGCGAAATGACACCGGAACGTGTGAAGCAGCTATTGGAACTGTATCCACAGACCTGTTCGTTGGATGTTCCTGCCGGTGAAGAAGGTGAGGATTCCTTTGGCAGCCTGTTAAAAGACCGGCTTGCTCCGGATCCCCATGAGCAGCTGGTTCGGGACGAGCTGAGTCATACAATGGACAGCCTGCTTGCGATGCTGACGGATCGGCAGAGAATGGTTCTGCGGCTGCATTTTGGTATGGAAGACGGCATGTGCTATTCTCTGGAACAGATCAGCATCCGTTTCGGTGTTTCCAAAGAACGGATCCGTCAGATCGAACGCCAGGCGATGCAGCGACTGAAGGACCTGGGTGCCAATATTGGCCTGGAGGATTTTTTAAATGAATGAGTTTTACTTTGAAGATGAAGTATCTGCCTGGGAATTGGCATTGGAAAAGCTCCGCAACGGAGAAACTATCTGCGCAGTACGGTTTTTGACCTTGATGGAAGGGGAAGATGAGCTTGCCTGGGAGGAAGCCTTTCAAACCCTGGAGGACCGGAAAATCGCTTTGCAGATATCCAACTTGCCCCAGGACTTTGGGACCGGTGAGCTGGAAAGACGTCTGCGGCGTGAGGAAATGCTGGTTCAATCCGGTAAGCTTCTGGAAAATCTGGAGGATGGAGATCCGCTGAAGCTGTATTTGGATGAATTGGCAGGGATGCCCGCGGCCGGTGATCCGCAAATGCTGGCGCAGCTGAGCCTATCCGGTGAAGAAGGTGCCCAGCAGCGGCTTTTGAATGTAACTATCAGCCGTGCGGTAGAGGCAGCAATGCAAACAACCGGATACGGTGTCTTGCTTTTGGATCTGATTCAGGAAGCAAGCCTTGGCTTGTGGGAAGCTATTCTGCGTTACGAGGGTGGCGATTTTGAAGCTTTTGCCGATTGGTGGATCAATCAGTATCTTGCCAAGGCAGTGACCATGCAGGCACGTCAAAGAGGTGTAGGCAGCAAGATGCGCGGTGCGCTGGAAGCTTATCGGGAAGCGGACAAGCATTTGCTGACGCTTCTGGGCCGGAATCCTACCATGGAGGAGATTGCGGCGGAAATGGGCATCTCTCCCGAAGAAGCGGAGGTCTATCAGGACATGCTGCGCACTGCCCGGACCATGGAAAAGGCAAAGCAGCCGCCTAAGGAACAGGAGCCTGAGGACGACCAGGCAGTAGAGGATACGGCCTATTTCCAAAGCAGGCAGAGAATTCTGGACATGCTTTCCACCTTAACGGAGCAGGAAGCACAGGTTTTGACTCTGCGCTTTGGCCTGGAGGGCGGTCAGCCTTGCACACCCCAGCAAGTAGGAGCAAAACTGAACATGACAGCGGACACCGTGGTGCAGTTGGAAGCCGCGGCGCTGTCCAAGCTTCGCAACCAAGAAAAATAAAGGAAATGAGGAACTCACTATGGCTAAAACGATCAGCATTGCTATTGATGGCCCTGCAGGTGCCGGTAAAAGCACAATCGCCCGCCGGCTGGCAAAGGAATTGGGTTACTACTATGTAGATACCGGTGCGATTTACCGTACTGTTGCGTATTTTTTAGATTTGCTGGGTATCAGCCCTAAGGACGTTGATGGCGTGGAGCGCTATCTGGATGAACTGACAATTGCCATTGAATACGATGAAGAGGGTAAACAGCATATGCTGATGAACGGCATGGATGTGACCGACGATATTCGTACGCCGGACATTTCTCAGAAGGCCAGCCTGGTGTCTGCCCATGCCATGGTCCGGGATATGCTGCTGGATATGCAGCGGGATCTGGCGAAGAAGCACAATGTCATTATGGACGGACGGGATATCGGCACGGTTGTGCTGCCCAGAGCGACCGTTAAAATCTTCCTCACTGCTTCTGCTGAAGTTCGTGCCCAGCGCCGTACCGCTGAGCTGATCGCAAAGGGGCAGAACGCGAATTTCAACCAGGTATTGAAAGATATCCAGCAGCGGGATTATCAGGACAGCCACCGGGAAATTGCGCCGCTGAAGCAGGCAAAGGATGCTGTGCTGCTGGATACCAGCAACCTGGATATTGAAGGGGTTTTAGCGGCCATGAAGGAGATCATCGCAAAGAAGGTCACCTTATGAGCGTTACAGTAGCAAAAAGCGCAGGCTTCTGCTTTGGTGTCAGCCGTGCGGTGGAGATGGTGGAGCAGCAGGCTGCGGAAGGCAAATGCGTTGTGACATTGGGTCCCATTATCCACAACCGTCATGCGGTAAAGCGCTTTGAGGATATGGGTGTACAGGTCATTGCCCGGCCGGAGGATGCCCCGGAGGGAAGTACCGTTATCATTCGCTCCCACGGTGTTTCCAAAGCGGTGTATCAACGTTTGCAGGAACGAAATGTAGAGATCGTAGATGCCACATGCCCCTTTGTAAAAAGAATCCATGAGATCGTCAGCAAGGCGGAAGCCGAAGGCAGTTTGCCGGTCATCATTGGTACCCGCTCCCATCCGGAAGTGGAGGGAATCGCCGGTTGGTGCGACCAATGCCGGATATTTGAGAATCCGCAGGAGCTGCAGACATGGGTCGAAAGCGGGGAGATTTTGGCGGATTCGCCAATTTGCATGGTTTCTCAAACAACTTCCACTGAATCTTTGTGGAAATTGTGTTGCGAAATTGCAAAAAAACAGTTTACTAACTTGAAAATATTTGATACAATATGCAAAGCAACTGAATTTCGGCAAAGCGAAGCGGCAAAATTGAGTTCAATTTGTCAGGCCATGGTCGTTGTAGGAGACACCCATAGTTCCAACACAGGCCGTCTCGCGATGATTTGCCGGGAACACTGCGATAAGGTCGTTCTTGTGGATAACGCATCAGAACTGGAATCGGACTTTTTCAGCGGTGTGGCTGATGTTGGAATCACGGCAGGTGCGTCAACACCTGCGTGGATTATAAAGGAGGTCAATAAGACTATGAGCGAAATTCTTACTAATGATGCTGTGCAGGAGGAAAGCTTTGAGGCACTTCTGGAGCAGTCCATCAAGACTTTAAATACAGGAGATAAGGTTCTTGGCATCGTTACCGGTATCGGCAACACCGAAGTCCAGGTCGATCTGGGCACTAAGCACGCCGGTTACATCCCTTATGACGAAGTCAGCACCGATCCCTCTGTAAAGCCTGAGGACATCCTGCACGTCGGTGACGAGATCGAAGTATTCGTCGTTCGCGTCAACGATCAGGAAGGCACCGTTCAGCTGAGCAAGAAGAAGCTGGATGGCATGAAGGTTTGGGACGACATGGCTGTCTTCGCAGAAGAGAAGACCACCATCGAAGGCACCATCACCGAAGAGAACAAGGGCGGCCTGGTTGCCAATGTTAAGGGCATCCGCGTCTTCATCCCCGCTTCCCAGTCCGGTATCGCCAAGGGCGGTGACATGACCGGCATGGTCGGCAAGGTTGTCAAGCTGAAGGTTACCGAAGTTAATCGTGCACGCCGCCGCGTGATCGGCTCTATCCGCGCTGTTGCTTCCGAGGAGCGTAAGGCTGCTCAGGAGAAGCTGTGGGCCGAGATTCAGGAAGGTGCTAAGTTCCATGGCACCGTTAAGTCCCTGACTTCTTACGGCGCATTTGTTGACATCGGTGGTGTCGACGGCATGGTTCACGTTTCCGAGCTGAGCTGGAACCGCATCAAGAACCCCGCTGAGGTGGTTAAGGTCGGTGACGAGATCGACGTTTACGTCATTTCCTTCGACGCTGAGAAGCGTAAGATCTCTCTGGGCTACAAGACTGCTGAGATGAACCCCTGGAATCAGTTCATGACCAACTATACCGTTGGCGATGTCTGCACCGCTAAGGTTGTTAAGCTGATGACCTTCGGCGCTTTCGCAGAGATCCTGCCCGGTGTTGACGGTCTGATCCACATTTCTCAGATCGCTGACAAGCGCATCGAGAAGCCTGAGGATGTTCTGGCTGAGGGTCAGGAAGTTCAGGTCAAGATCACCGATGT
>JAZRKL010000043.1:0-3152 GCA_045646265.1 Faecousia sp. | reverse complement strand
CCTTGAAGGTAGAACCCGGTTCATAACCGTCGGACAGGATCCGGTTGCGCCACTGCTTCAGGCGGGCTGCAGACAGGGCTTCGTTATAAGCAGCCTCATCCCCGCTTTCTTTCAGAAGCGCCAATTCTGCCGCCACGGTCTCATCGGCGATTTCCAGATAGGCATTGGGATCATAGCTTCCCAGGGTGGCCATAGCCAGGATTTCTCCGGTCTTGCAGTTCAGAACCAGACCAAAGGCACCGTTCTGCACCGCATAAGCGTCGATGGCTTCCTGCATCCGCTTTTCAAGACAGGCCTGAATGGTGGTATCTATGGTTAAAATCACACTGTCGCCCTGTTGGGAGACAATGTAGTTTTCGTAAGAAAAGGGCATATCCATTTCGTTGTTGCCCTTGGTGGTGATCACCCGGCCGGCACTGCCCTCCAGAAAGCTGTTATAAGCTGCTTCGATTCCCTCAGAGCCTGTGTTGGAGGCATTTGTAAAGCCGATGACCTGCGCGGCAAGGCTCCCGTAGGGATAGTAGCGCTGGGTATTGGGTTCCAGATGAATGCCGGAGATTTGATTTTCATTGATAAAGCTTCGAATCTCGGCTGCAGTTTCTTCGCTGACGCGCTCAGCCAGCTTTTTGTAGCGCATTCGGGTATCTGCCGCCTGCTCCCGGATCCATGCCGGATCCTTCTGCAGGATCTCCCCCAGCACTTGCGAGATCTTCGGAATATCCGCTTTGGATTGTTTCAGTTCATGAGGATCCAGATACACATTTTCCACGCTCTGATTTCCTGCCAGAACGTTCATGTTTCTGTCGTAGATCACACCCCTGTCCGGTGTAACCACGGTGCTTCGGGTCTGATTTCGCAGCGCCAGCTGAGAGTAGTAGCTGTAATCGGTCACCATCAGCTGGTAGAGCCGAAGCGCCACAGGGATAAACAGCACCCCGCCTAGAAGCACTGCCACAAGGAATATCCGCCTGTGCTGTCCGCTGTCGAGCCGTACTCTTTGGTACTGTTTTCGCTTTTTCATATCCACCGGCCTTTCATTAGGTTGTACATTTTGTACTAATACTAATTCTTGTTTAAAAACTTTACTGGATTTTCGAGGATAAATTGGCCAGGAAAAGGCCGATGACGCAGCTGGGCTGACGCCCAGCAAGGAAGAGAACGCATTCCTGACCAATTTAGACTGAAAATACTTAAAGGATTTAATCAAGAATTAGTATAAGGCCATCAATGGGCAGCAAGGAAACCCTCACCGCCCATTGTCACCTGCTATCCTAATTGTATTGACCGGTATCGTCTTTATGCAAATAAACCTTCCAAAAACAGAATCGTCCTGTCCCAAAAACCGGGTTCTTCCTGAGCTTCGGGCATCGGGACCGAAATTGTCATCTGCTTTGCCTGTTCCTGTGGAATCATTCCCAGGGCAAGGGCGGATTTTTCAATGGTCTGCAAATCAAGACTTTCCTCGTACATGGCACGATCTATCGCATTCTCACGGGTCATGATCTGAACATATTCCTCCATGGCCCGTTTCTGGTTCTGGGCATGATACAGTTCCACAGAACCCACGATCATCATAATGAGCATAACCGCAGAGAGCACAATGCCAACGATGGCCATGGGCTGTATGTAAAGGATGTACTGCGGCTGCTTTTTGACTTTGGGGAGGGGACGCTTTTTTCTCTGGGGTTTCTGTTCCAGCTGCCGCGCGGCACTGCCGTCGGTGTAGTAGCGGATATATTCAATGTCCGGTCTGCGTGCCAAAGCGGTTCTCCCCTTTCTTAATCATTATAGTTTTTCACAAATGCGAAGCTTTGCGCTTCGCGCTCTGGGATTTCTGTCCAGTTCTTCCTGCCCGGACACGATGGGTTTTCTGGAAATCAGCTTCACTTTCGGCTTGTTCCCGCAGACACACACCGGAAAGTTGGGTGGGCAGGTACAGCCCTTGGCCGCTGCCGCCATACCGTTCTTCACGATACGGTCCTCCAGAGAATGGAAGGTGATCACAGCCAGTCTTCCGCCGAGCTTTAGACAAGGAATGGCATCTTTCATCACTTTTTCCACACTGCCCAGTTCGTCATTGACGGCAATGCGGATGGCCTGGAAGCTGCGCTTGGCAGGATGCTGTTTTTCCCGCAGAGCCGCAGGCGGCATTGCGCCGCGGATAATATCCACCAGCTCCAGAGTCGTTTGAACCGGTGCGGATTCTCTGTGGCGGCAAATGGCGTTTGCGATTTGGGGTGCGTAGCGCTCTTCACCGTATTCATAGAGGATGCGCCGAAGCTCTTCATAAGACCAGGTATTTACCACATCGTAGGCGCTGAGGGCATCTTCCCCATTCATGCGCATATCCAGCGGTGCGTCCCCCATATAGGAGAATCCGCGGCCGACCTCATCCAACTGCGGAGAGGAAACACCCAGATCCAGCAAAATGCCGTCCACACCGTCGATGCCCAGATCTGTCAGAACCTTCGCAATCTCGCAGAAATTCGAATGAACCAGGGTCACCCGGTCTGCGTAAGGTGCCAGCCGTTTTCCTGCTGCCACCAGCGCCACCGGATCCCGGTCAATACCGATGAGCCGGCCTGTTGTCAACCGGGCGGCAATTTGGGAAGAATGGCCGGCTCCGCCTAAAGTGCCGTCTACATAGATGCCGTCCGGCTTGATATCCAGAGCGTCGATGCACTCCTGCAGAAGCACAGATACATGATGAAATTCACTCATAGACCAATTGCCTCCAGAGATGCCAACAATTTTTCAGGGGTAAGATTTTCGGTTTCAAAGGCGTTGAACTCAGCGGCATCCCAAATCTCCGCCTGCCCTGCACGGCCGACGATCATAACATCTTTACTGATACCGGCATAGTCCAACAGGAACTGGGTCAGAGAAAACCGAAACTGCTTATCAGGGGTGCACTCATTGGCGTTCATAAAGATCAAGCTTGTGGCATCCGAACGCTGAGAGATCTTCAACGCATTGTAGTTTTCATTCAGAGTTTGCCAATCGGCAGCAGTATAGATGGTCAGGCACCGATGACCGCAATTGACACCTAAGGTCACATAGAACTCTTCGCCCAATTCAGCGCGTAGCTTTGCCGGCACAAACAGACGGTTCTTCTCATCCAGTTTTGCAGGATATTTTCCGATCACAGGTCC
>JAZRKL010000042.1:0-4732 GCA_045646265.1 Faecousia sp. | reverse complement strand
GGAATAACCGCCGAATGCAGGAGCAGAGGGAGCAGCGTAGCCGCTGTCGCCGTCGCGCTTGCTGTCGCCGAAGTAAGCGTTTGCCACTACGATCTCAGCGTTGGTGCGCTTGTTGCCTTCCTTGTCGGTCCAGGGTCTGATCTGGAGCCGGCCGGAAACCACAGCCATGCGGCCCTTGGTGAAATACTTGGAGACGAACTCTCCGGTCTGACGCCAAGCGACACAATCAATGAAGTCGGTTTCCTTTTCGCCATTTTCGTTCTTGCCGAAGTCGCGATCGACAGCGACAGTGAAGCTGGCGACAGCCACGCCGCTCTGTGTGCGACGGAGCTCGGGGTCACGGGTCAGGCGACCCATGACGGTGATGTGGTTGAGCATGAGGTTCCCTCCTTACTCTGCCACGACAGTGGTCAGGCAGCGCAGAACGCCTTCAGTGATCTTCATGACACGCTCCAACTCCGCGGGGAAATCGGGCTTGCTCTCGAAGTTCATGAGGACGTAGTAGCCTTCAGCCAGGTCGTTGATGGGGTATGCAAGACGACGCTTGCCCCACTCGTCAACGTTGGACACGGTACCCTCCGCCTCCACCATTGCCTTGAACTTTTCCACAAGTGCGGCGATGCCTTCTTCGCCCTGAGCAGGGTCGATGATGTAAAGCACCTCGTACTTACCGGTAATCTTAGCCATGTTGATTGCACCTCCTTTTGGACTTTTGGCCTCCGGTCTCGCCGGAAGCAAGGATATACCTGCATACGCAGGCCAGTGTATTATATAGGATGTCCACAGGAAAGTCAAGAAGAAAGTTGGAAAAAATAAGAAAAATTCAAGAAAAATAGAGGATACCGCACATAAATGAACGTTTAACGGCGCAACGAAGTTGCACAATTGAAAATTGAAAATTGAAAGTTCAAAATTAAGGTGTCGCCTTTGGCGACTATTTAAATCATTTGCGTAAGCAAATACAATAATTTTGCACTTTACATTTCACATTTTGAATTACGCAGCGAAGCTGCGAAAAAAAGGCGCCCCGATTGGGGCGCCCCTTTGACCTTTAGCAGCAGCCGCAGTTGTTGTCGCAACCGCAGTTGTTGCCGCAGTTGTTATTGCTCCACATGCTGCCGTTGTTGCCACAGCCGCAGAACAGAATGAGCAGGATGATGATCCAGCAGCAGTTACCGCCAAAGAAACCGTTATTACACATAATGAATACCTCCAGGAATTTTTTCGCGGCTGAGCCGCTCATTCCATGGTATTCCACAGGGCGAAAAATGTGCAGCAGACAAAAAAGGACGGCAGCAGCCGGGTGGCTGCTGCCGTGGATCAACGATGTTATTTCTTGATCTTCAGCTGCTTCTGGAGCCAATCCTTACCGGTGACGAAACGCTCAACGATGTAGCTGACAACGTAGTCGCCTGCTGCGTTGACCATGGTTGCGGGAGGATCTACCAGGTTGCCCAAAGCCAGGGCGATGGGATAGGCAATTGCCAGCTGATCGGGGAAGAAGACGGTGCAGAGTACCAGCTCGCCGGTACCGCCGCCGCCGGGGATGCCGGACATGGCAACGGAGGAGAACACTGCTACGACGATCGCCAGGATGGCTTCCCAGGTGCCGAAGTCCTTGCCGAATACGCCGAACAGGAAAGCTACCTTAATGATGGCGCTCATAGCGGAGCCGTCCATATGCATGGTTGCGCCCATGGGGATGACCACATTGGCGACATCCTTGGAAACACCGCTCTTTTCACAGGTGTCCAGATTGGTGGGGATGGTAGCAACGGAGGAGCAAGTGCCGAAGGCAACGGCTGCGGGCTTAAACAGATTCTTGAACATCAGCTTGGCAGCACCCTTGCCGCCGCCGAAGCGGGCATAGACCGGGAACATGGCGAACATGTAGACAAAGCTCAGTACGTAGTAGATCAGCAGGGTCTTGCTGTAGTCGCTGATCAGCTGAGGACCGTAGGAGGCGACCAGATATGCAAAGAAGCCGAAGAAACCGATGGGAGCGTAGTAGGAAACCAGCTTTACCATGTTCATCAGGGCGTCGGTAGCGCTGGCCAGGAACTTGGCAACGGGGGTCTCCTTGCCGCCGGACATCTGAACACCGAAGCCGAAGAGAACAGCGAAGACAATCAGAGGCAGGATGGCTCTGCGGCTCAGCAGCTCGTTGAAGTCGGGCTTGGTGAAGAAGCCGATGACCAGTTCGCCCAGGCTCATGGGATCATCCACTTCGCCGGCGACCTGCTTGTAGCTTTCAGGAACCAGGGGGATCAGACGGCAGACCACATACATAATGATAGCGGCGATGGCTGCGGTTGCGCAGAAGGTAACCAGGGTGGTACCCATCAGCTTACCGGCACGCTTGGCGCTGTCCATATTGGCAACAGCGGAAGCGATGGAGCAGAATACCATGGGAACCACGATACAGAACATCATGTTGATGAACAGGGTGCCCAGAGGCTCCAGCTT
Source organism: Faecousia sp. (assembly GCA_045646265.1). GTDB lineage: Bacteria > Bacillota > Clostridia > Oscillospirales > Oscillospiraceae > Faecousia. Next base: position 2,266 of record JAZRKL010000042.1, on the reverse strand, counting down.
AGTGGCATCGGGCCAGAGAGCGCCGACAACGCAGCCGGCGATAATGCCTACCAGCATGAAAATAATAAAACCGTAATTCTTCAAAACCTTTTTCATAGGAACGCCTCCATGAATCATTTTGGATTTCGTAAGCGATTATACTACGCAATACTTGCAAATAAAATGCGATATGTGCTATATTTGTTGCAAATAATGCTCTTTATGAGAGGTGCAGACCATGACAGAATATGAAAAGCGGGGATATCTTCTGGAAAACTTCCGGTTGTTTCATCTGTGTACGCAGCAGGATAACAAAATCAACTATCATTATCACGAGTTTTGCAAGCTGGTAATGCTGGTTTCCGGTAAGGGGTATTACACGGTAGAAGGGCAGCGATATCTTCTGCAGCCGGGAGATACCGTTATCGTGGGCAGCCGCAGTGTCCATTGCCCGGAGATCGACAGCAGCAGCGTGTATGAGCGTATCATTATATATATTTCACCGGAATTTTTACAGAAACAATCTTCCGGGGACTGTAATCTGATGGATATTTTTTCCGGACAGTACGGCCATGTGCTGCGGCCAAAGGAAACGGGCAGCAAAAAGCTTTTCTCCCTGGCGGCTGATCTGGAAAAAGAGCTTTCGGCTGAAGGCTACGGCAGAGCAATATTAAGCGGATCTGCTTTGCTGCGGCTGCTGGTGCAGATCGGCAAGTATCAGCGGCGGGAGGATATTCAGAACCCCCGGCCTGTCAATCCGGAAAATCCCCGGGTACAGTCAATGATACGCTACATAGATGAAAATCTTTCCGAGGATCTGGATATGGATGCCCTGGCAGAGATCTTTTATGTCAGTAAATACCATATGATGCGCCAGTTCCACAAAGAAACGGGACTTACCGTTTATCATTATCTGACCCAGCGGCGGCTGATCCATGCCCGGGAGCTGATTGAAAAGGGAATGCGGGCCACGGAAGCCTGCTACCGTTCCGGCTTCCGCAGCTATTCTTCGTTCACCCGATCCTATGCAAAGCATTTCGGCACCACGCCCACCGGCCGGGTGGACACAGCCCGGGAGCGGGAAGAGAGCTATGAATAAGTATAAATGATCGTTTAGCACACCAACGCTCAAGTTGCCGTGTCATCCTGAGCGAGCGCAGCGAGTCGAAGGATCCGCATCCAAAAGCAACGGATTCTTCGACTACGCTGCACTTTGTGCAGTTCCGCTCAGAATGACATGGGTTTTCGGTAAGTGCGCAGATAAACGATCATTCATATTACACAGTTTTTCCTATAAATCCAAAATCTGGCGCATCCCCCACGGGGGGATGGAAAATTTTTGGGAAACGTGGGGAAATTCAGATTGACTTTCTTTGATTATAAGAGTAAAATATTATCGATACACTATGCGCCGATGCGCGTTATGCGTATCGGTTGAGAATATCTTTTAGGAGGAAAACACTTTGAAGGATTGGGCATTCACAACGACTGTCGAAGAGATGGAAGCTGCCACCAATGCGTTGCTGGAAACCGCAAACAAGGTCGGCGCTGACACCTGGCAGAAGAGAGTCAAAGATCAGACTCCCCATTGTGGATTCGGCGAGGCCGGTACCTGCTGCCGTATCTGCTCCATGGGTCCCTGCCGCATCACTCCCAAGAGCCCCAGAGGTATCTGTGGCTGCGACGTGCACGGTATCGTTGCACGTAACTATCTGATCTTCACCGCCGGCGGTTCTGCAACGCACTCCGACCATGGCCGTGAAATCATGCACACCCTGCACCAGACCCGCGAGGGCGGCAACTATCAGGTCAAGGATCCTGAGAAGCTGATCCGCATCGCTAAGGAATGGGGCGTTGAGACCGAGGGCAAGGACATTTACGCTCTGGCTCACGAGATGGCTGAAATCGGTCTGCTGGAATACGGCAAGCCCTTCGGCACCCAGCGTTTCTGCGAACGCGCTCCCGAGTACACCCAGAAGCTGTGGGATGCAGCTGAGATCACTCCCCGCGCTATCGACCGCGAAGTTTCTCAGTCTATGCACATGACCCATATGGGTTGTTCTTCCCTGGCTGAAGCTCTGATCCGTCAGTCCCTGCGCGCAGGTCTGTCCGACGGTTGGGGCGGCTCCATGATGGGTACTGAGTTCTCCGACGTTATGTTCGGCACTCCTCGCCCCATCGATACCGAAGCTAACATCGGCGTTATGGAAAAGGACAACGTCAACATCGTTGTTCACGGCCAAGTCGGATCGTAGCCATGTCGTTCTGTGAGCCAAGGAGTTGGTGA
>JAZRKL010000041.1:0-4181 GCA_045646265.1 Faecousia sp. | reverse complement strand
CCAGGTATTACATATTGATCCGGATTTGATCTTCTACCCTGAGAAGCCGACCAAAGATTCTGAGGTAGAAGATCTCCTCCGGATGCTTTACAACTGCGATGAACGTTCTCTGGAAGTCGTCAAAGCAACTGCGAAAGCCTTGATTGGAATCGCACCTGAAAAGTAGCCGCAAGGCTACTTTTCTTTTTGCGCCAGTTTGGTTATTACAAAGTTAGTATAAATTCTGAAACTTAATTGTCCTTAAAATTCGAAAAATATTAGCAAATTGTTCACAACTAGATAAAAATGAAAGGACGAAAACTACATAGTTCTCGTCCTTTTTGTATTAGTTATGCGCTTGAATTGTGATGAGCTTATCCACTTGCTGTGCTTCTGGATCAATTCTGCCTATGTCATTGGAAGATTTGACTCATAATGGTGACCTCACCTTTGTGAGGTTTTTACTCCAATTCAAAAGCTCCGGTATAAAGCTGATAATATGTACCCTTTTCGGCGATCAGACTATCATGGGTTCCCCGCTCAATGATACGGCCATGGTCAAGAACCATGATGCAGTCGGAATTGCGGACAGTAGACAGGCGGTGCGCGATGACAAACACAGTCCGGCCCTTCATCAGCTTGTCCATGCCGTCCTGTACCAAAGCTTCTGTACGGGTATCAATGGACGAAGTGGCTTCGTCCAGAATCATAACAGGAGGATCGGAAACGGCCGCTCTGGCGATGGAGAGAAGCTGCCGCTGGCCCTGGGAAAGTCCACTGCCGTCACCCTGGAGAACCGTGTGATAACCCTGGGGCAGCATCCGAATGAAGCCATCGGCATTTGCCAGCTTTGCTGCGGCAATACATTCTTCATCCGTTGCCTCCGGATTGCCATAGCGGATATTCTCCATAACGGTACCGGTAAACAGATTGACATCCTGCAAAACCACGCCAAGAGAACGGCGCAGATCCGCTTTCTTGATCTTGTTGATGTTGATGCCGTCGTAACGGATTTTGCCGTCAGCAATATCATAGAAGCGGTTAATCAGGTTCGTGATCGTAGTCTTGCCCGCACCGGTTGCGCCGACAAACGCAATCTTCTGACCGGGATTTGCGTAGAGGGTGATGTCGTGGAGGACAGTTTTCTCGGGAACATATCCAAAGTCCACATTGTACATGGTGATGTCGCCCTTCAGTTCGGTATATGTGGTGGTATCGTCTGCCTTATGGTAGTGTTTCCAAGCCCACATACCGGTCCGTTCAGTACATTCACAAATATTACCATGCTCATCCTTTTTCGCATTGACAAGAGTCACGTAGCCCTCGTCTGTTTCAGGCTTCTCGTCCATGAATGCGAAAATGCGGGATGCGCCGGCAAGGGCCATAACGATGGAATTGAACTGATTGGATATCTGAGAGATGGGGTTGATAAAATTCCGGGTTAGCGTAAGGAAGGATGCGATGGAACCGAGTGACAATACACTGGTGCCAGTCAGTCCCAAATTAGTTGTTTCTGCGATTGCCATCCAGGCACCAACGATTGCGACAATGACATACTGCACATAGCCCAGGGCATTCATCATGGGCATCATGGCGTTGGCATTGCCATTGGCATTGGCGGCAGCTTCTTCCCAGGCTTTGTTTCTGGCTGCAAGCTGCTCTTTTGCTTTTTCTTCGTGACAGAATACTTTAATAACCTTCTGTCCGTTGATCATTTCTTCCACGAAGCCGTTCAGGTCAGCCAGGGATTTTTGCTGCTGCATGAAATAGAAGCCGATTTTGCCCATGCTTCTGCCAGTCAGCTTCATGACAAGCCAGAGCATCACAATCGTGACCAGCGTCAGCGGGATACTGATGTAGAGCATGCATACAAATACCGAAACGATGGAAAAAGTGGAGGAAATCAGCTGAGGCATGGACTGGGCAATCAACTGACGCAGGGTATCTGTATCGTTGGTATACAAACTCATGGTCTCACCATGGGTATGGGTGTCAAAGTATCGGATCGGAAGCCACTGCATTTTCGCGAACATTTCATCACGGATCTCTTTCAGAGTTCCCTGAGCAATGGTCACCATGATGCGGTTATAGAACAAGGCAGCGACGACACCCATCAGATATACAAGGCCTACTGTCGCCAATGCACGGATAAGGCCTGTAAAAACCGGGTTGCTCATGGCAAGCAGGGGAACAATATGGTCATCAATCAGCGTTTGCAGGAACATGGAGGAAACCGCGCTGGCTAAGGAACTGAGCAGGATACAAATAACAACGATAACCAGACGTCCCTTATACGGCTTCAGATAACCCATCAGCCGCTTTAATGCGTTGGGGTCAAATCGTTGCGCGTCCATGGGAGGCATGCCTTCGGGAGGAATGGGAGGCTTGCTTGCAGGTTTTTTAGGCATTGTTTTCCGCTCCTTTCTGCTGGGATTCATATACTTCCCGATAAATATCGCAGGTTTGCAGCAACTGCTGGTGCTTGCCAACAGCCACAACTTTACCGTCATCCAGCACCACGATCTGGTCTGCATGCTGAATGGAGCTAACCCGCTGGGCAATGATTATTTTGGTGGTTTCAGGAATGAATTCTGCGAAGGATTTCTGGATGGCGGCATCGGTTCTGGTGTCCACTGCGCTGGTGGAATCGTCCAGAATCAGCACCTTGGGCTTTTTCAGCAGAGCGCGGGCAATGCAAAGCCGCTGCTTCTGACCACCGGACACATTGGTTCCACCCTGTTCGATATGGGTGTTATAGCCATCCGGGAAGGACTGCACAAATTCATCTGCGCAGGCAAGACGGCAGGCATGCCGGATTTCTTCGTCCGTTGCGTTTTCGTTGCCCCAGCGAAGATTCTCGGCAATGGTTCCGGAGAACAGTTCGTTCTTCTGCAGCACCATGGCAACCGCATCCCGGAGGGTGTCCAGATCATACGTCCGGACATCCACACCGCCAACAGTCAGGGATCCCTCAGTTACATCATAAAGCCGGGGAATGAGCTGTACCAAACTGGACTTGGAGGAACCGGTGCCACCCAAAATGCCGATGGTCTCACCGGATCTGAAATGGAGGTTGATGTGATCAAGCACCTTTTTGTCAGCCTTGGATGCATAAACGAAGCTGACGTCACGGAAATGGATATCACCGCTGGAAACTTCTATAACAGGGTTCTCGGGATTTGCAATATCGGTTTTTTCCTGGAGAATCTCCGCAATGCGCTGGGCAGAAGCTGCAGAAATGGTGAGCATGGCAAAAATCATGGACAGTGTCATCAGCGCCATTAAAATCTGCATGGAGTAGCTGAGAAGCGCTGTCAGATTGCCGGTGGTAAGGCCCAGTGCCGGATTGTTGCCGCTGGCAATGATCGCCTTTGCACCCAGCCAGGAAATCAGAATCGTGCTGGCATACATAAAAAATTGCATCAGGGGCATATTGAATGCCAAAAGCTGTTCGCCCTTTGCAAAGTTTTTGAATATGGTTTCCGAGATCCCACGGAATTTTTTGGTCTCGCCGGTTTCCTGATTGAAAGACTTTACTACACGAATACCCCGAACATTTTCCTGTACTACATTGTTCAGCTTGTCGTAAGTGCGAAATACGCTGTCAAAAATAGGATGTACTTTACTTACGATCAGGAGTAGCAAAACAGCGAGAATCGGGATAATTGCCAGAAACACAAGGGAAATTTCCCGGTTGATGCTGAAGGAAACGATCATGGAGAAAATCATCATCATGGGGCCGCGAATTGCCATTCGGGTCAGCATCTGGAATGCATTCTGCACATTGGCCACATCAGTGGTAAGCCGTGTAACGATGGATGCAGTAGAGAACTTATCAATGTTGGAAAAAGAAAAGGTCTGCACGTTATCATACATATCCTGCCGCAGATTGGCCGAAAAGCCTACGGATGTCCTGGCACCAATATGTGCCGCAAGCACACCGGTAAACAGTTGAAGTGCGGCAAATATTAACAGAGCGATCCCGTATTTCCATACGGCACTCATATTGCCAAGGTCGATGCCTTTGTCGATAATGTCTGCCATACAAAGCGGTATCAGAATTTCAAACGCCGCTTCCAGTATCGACAAGATGATTGTCAGTACAGAGCCCTTTATATGCTCTTGCAGACTCCTTGCTAATGTTTTGATCATATGTTCCTCCTTTTGGTGTAGCACGCTACACTTTATATCTAAGTAAAAGC
>JAZRKL010000040.1:0-7043 GCA_045646265.1 Faecousia sp. | reverse complement strand
GGTGGAATCCATCTTTGTCAAAGAGGAATTCCGCCGTCACGGTGTTGCTTCCGCCTTGCACAGAAAAGCGGAGGAAATTGCCGCTTCTTATGGGGATGATACCGTTTACAACTATGTTCACCCCAACAATCATCGAATGATCCAATATCTGCGAAAGCGTGGCTATACGGTTTTGAATCTGATTGAGATCCGCAAGCCATATAAAGATGAAAAGCTGACGCAAACCATCGCTGTAGGCGAGTATGATTTTGACTACTAAGAGGGATCAAGATGTACATAGAAACCCCACGGATGATCATCCGTGACTTTGTACCGAAGGATGCCGCCGATTTGCACGACATTTTCGGTGATGATGAAACCATGGAGAACTGCGAACCGGCATACGACTTTGAGAAAACAAAGGAGTTTCTGACTTCTTTCTGCATCGGTAGGAAAGGTGCGGTTGCTGCAGTTCATAAGGAAAGCGGCAAAATGATGGGCTATATGGTGTTGAATGAGTTTGACGAGGGTGTATATGAAATGGGCTGGATCTACAACCGCTGTTTCTGGCGGCAAGGCTATGCCTACGAATCCTGCAAAGCTGTGATTGACTATGCCTTTACCGAACTGAAAGCCCACAAGATATTTGCCGAAGCAATCGATGCTGTGAAGTCCGTTGGTCTGATGCAGAAGCTGGGAATGCAGCCTGAGGGCATCCAGCGGAGTCAGACCAAGGATCTCCACGGCAACTGGGCAGACCTTTACTTCTACGGTCTGCTTGCAGATGATTGGAGGAAGTATGGAAATCAAGTTTGAGAATATCATCCTGCGGGATATGATTGAGTCTGATATCGAGGACTATGTGCGTTGGTTTACCACCGAAACTGAATGGTCAAAGACCGATGCTCCGTGGGAGCCTATCGAATCAGACGATGAAACGGAGCGCGCATCTTGGCAAGAATACTATGAGTCTGTGAAGGATCTTCCCGATGATGTTCGCCGCTGGAAGTTTGAGATTGAATGGAATGGCAGACACATTGGCTGGGTCAGCTCTTATCCCATCGATGAGCATTACGAATGGATTGGAGAAATTCAGGACGGACAGACCGTCTATCGTGCCATCGGCATCGATATCTGTGAATCCGATGTGTGGGGTCACGGCATTGGCACAAATGCGCTCCGAGCCTTTATTAAATACTATTTTGACAGCGGTATAACCGAACTGTACACACAGACTTGGTCTGGCAACACCCGGATGATCCGTTGTGGTACCAAACTTGGCTTTGTTGAGTGTAACCGTTATGTTGGCAAACGAGAGGTTGAAGGAAAAATATACGATGCTTTGACCTTCAGATTGGAGAAAAAATAATGATTCACTTAATTGATGTTGATCCTGGAAACTGGAGATTTGGTTTGAAGGTTTCCGAATCTCAGAAACACTATGTATCTGACTCTTATGCAATGCTGGCAAGGGCATATGCATACAGGGAACAGCGAAGTAGAGCGTTTGTCATCTACAATGATGAAACCCCGGTTGGGATGGGTCTGTACTACGACCTGCCGGACCTAGAGTGCTACGATCTCAGCCAGATTTTCATTGATGAGAGACATCAGGGCAGGGGATACGGTAGAGCAGCCACCAAACTGATCCTGGACGCCATGAAACAAGATGGTAAGTACAACAAGGTAGACCTCTGCTATATTGAGGGCAACGATGCTGCCAAAAAGCTCTATGAGAGTTTCGGATTCGTAGAAATCGACCGAGATGAAGATGAGATCATCATGGAATTGGTTTTAGCAAAGTAAAGGTATCAACACCGTAATCGGTGTCTGAATACAAATCAAATAAGAAAGGTGTGGTTTTTTATGAAGATGAATCGTGTATGGAGGGTTCACGCTTCCTAACCCTCCGAATCAAATTCTGGAGGAATGTAAATGGAAAACCAAATTACCATCCGTGAAGCGATCACGGAAACCGATGTTGCTATCTTTTGGGAGCAACTTCACATCTACCACAAGCGGGATATCTTCCCTAATCCTGACAGCGAGGATCTGGAATACTTCCTTAGTTCGGAGTATTACAATCACATGATGAAGATTCATAGCAGGCCGCAGGATCGGTGCTACTTTCTGTTCTTCCAGCGGGATGAGCAGGACATTGGTTTTGCTATGCCGGTGATCTTCACTTCTGAGGACGGCAAGTGCTTCATTATGGAATTCTGCGTTTACCCGGAGTTCCGGGGCAACGGCACAGGCAAAGAATGTGCCAGGGTGCTTCTGAACTGGGCAAAGGAAAACGGCGCACTGTATGCAGAACTTAACCATGGCAGCAACGAGCGGCGGCGACACTTCTGGGAAACTGTCGGCTTTATTGAGAACGGTGCCGATGAGTGGGGCGAACCGTTAATGATCCTGCCACCTGCAGAGGATATTCCGATTACCGTAGAAGTCCTCGCAAATCCAGAGGACTGGCAGCTTAAGAAACTGGAAAACGGATTTCTAAAAGAGATTGGAGAATCACCGGCAACAGAAGAAAAGCAGGAGCAGCTTGCCCAGGCAATCCGGGACGGCAAGATCACATTCTTTGTTGCAAAACGAGGATACCGAGCTGTGGGAATGTGCGGCATAGCAAAGTGTTTCTCAACTTTTGCCTGTACCGATACCGGTGTGTTCGATGACTTCTACATTGAACCAGTGTTTCGCAAGAAAGGCATGGCCCGGAAGTTGACAAAGGCGGCACAGGACTGGTGCAAGGAAAACGGCCTAGCCAGTCTGACCGTCACCTGCGCTCCCTGTGATGAGGGAATGTATCAAGCACTGGGTTTTGATGTAAGACTCGGATCGACATTCGCAATCATACCCTAAATTAGTAAAAGCCCCGGAGGTGACTCCGGGGCTTCATTCTGCCCATATAATTCAATCATTAGTTGGAAATGAAACAACTAATTGATAATTGTTTCTCTCTCAAAGTGTGATAAGATATAGATACACCGGTGAATCAAACTTTTAGGAGGAGCAAATATGCAACTCGATTTAGGAAACAACATTAGGCAGCTACGCCGACGCGATAAAAGAACCCAAGAGCAGCTTGCAGAAGCCCTTGGTGTTACGTCCCAGGCTGTGTCCCGCTGGGAGTCTGGTGGAAGCTACCCGGACATGAATCTGATACCCTCCATCGCCAATTTCTTTGGAGTCTCCATCGATGAGCTGTTCGGCTATGAGGGCGAGCGTACACGACGCATTGATGATTTGGCCGAAGAGATTGACCGCATGAACCAGCTCAATAGTGGCCACGACATTTGTATCACGGAGTGTATCGCCTTGGCGCGATCTGCTCTGGTTGAATTTCCCGGTAACGAAAGGCTGATGCTCTGCTTGGCCTCTGCCCTGTACAAAGCAGCGTATGTCCGCTATGGAGAATGTCATCTGATTGACGAGGAAGGCTATAGCGTCTACGATGTGGAAAAACATAAATCCTACGAAGAATGGCTGGAAGCAATCCCACTCTATGAAAAAGTGCTGCAGACATTGCCGCTGGGAAAGCTGCGGGATCGCGCAACCGAGGAACTGGCCCAGCTTTATCTCAACCTGGGAGATTACGAAAAGGGAATGGACTTGGCAAAGCAAGCTCCCGATATGTGGAACAGCCGGGAATTCTTGCGGGCCTACGCCTGTGACGGAAAAGCCTATGTAAAAGCACACAGTGAGCTGCTTTTGCAGACCATCCGGGCAAGCGCGGTTTTGATTGTGAATATCACAGCCGGCGATCAGCAGCACCTATCCGCTCATGAAAAAGCGGAGAATATCGCAAGTGCCATTCATTTATTTGAGGTCATTTGCCCGGACGGGAATTTTGGCTGCCATCATGCTTATGTCCTTAGCTTGGAATTACTTCATTCGCTGTATCTGTGGTTAGATAATCGAAAGGACGAAGCCTTCGATGCACTGGAGAATGCCAGGAAAAACGGCCTGAGATTTATTCAGGTTTGTGAGGATGGCGTCGCCCACTATCACACACCACTGGTTCGGCTTGCGAAAGAAATCCCCGGCTGCAGTGTGGATATTGCAAAGCAAGACTATCTGACTATGGCTGAGGATTGGCCATGGTGGACGGTTCCGGAAGTGGATCAAGTCAAGGCAGAGATTCAGGCAGATCCAAGATGGGACGCCTGGGTGGCAAGTTCACAGTTGTAAAGAATATGAAATGGGCGGCAGCTTCATGTACGGAAGCTGCCGCCCTGGTTATTTACTTTTGCGAAGCAAGGTAAAATGATTTTGACTGTCAGCACTATGTTCTACGATGCAGTGCATCTTGGTAGATGCGTCATATCCCTTCAGCAGCATGGCCGCGATCATAAACAAAGGGTATGAAAGGGTATCGCTGATGGGTTTGTTGTGGACGTGAAGCAGAAGTGTATACTGTTTCCCGTCTTCCAACGAAGGGATTTTATCAAGGATCTCATGGACCTCAGACCAGCCGTCCACAGTCCAGATTGTTTCCATATCCTCGGTAGGGTGGAAAGGCTCCCTCTTGATGTTGTCTGCACTCAGCATCACGGAGTCCTCCATGTCTTCCTCGCGAATCATAAAGGTCATCTTTTCAACAGCTTCGGGGCCTTCAAAAACCTCATCGTCCACTGTTACATTGACCGTGCAGGATTCTTCAGCGTATTGGGAAGACCGTGAGAGCATTAGGCTGCGGACTGCGTCTACCAATTTATCGGCATCATGGGTATTCATGCCAAATTCCCGGAGCATTTCAGGATCATTGGCTCGTTCCAACAGGTGGTCGCAAAAGGAATTGATCATATTCTTCATGGTATTTACTTCGGTCAGATATGATTGTTGGATTTCTTTGATCCGCTCTAACTTCTGCGCCTGCGCCACAATCTTCCGGTCGAAGGCTTTATACACCTGACTATCCTGCATGGTAAGCAATACCTTTATCTCGTCGATGGTGAAGTCAGCGGCCTGAAGATTCTTGATTTTCACGAAATCTATGGCCTGAGATTTCGCGTAATAGCGGTAGCCGGACCATTGATCCACCTTAACCGGTTTTAGTAAATCAATCTTGTCATAGTACCGCAGAGTCTGCGTGTTGCAGCCGCAAAGGGAAGCGAATTCTTTGATTGTCATCATATCTGCAACCTCCTTCCACCGCGACTATATCATTATAGTTTGGTGTAAAGTCAATACCCATTTTGAAGAATTTGATAAAAATAAATCCCGGAGAATTCTCCGGGTCAGTTCTCGTCCTTGTGGCTATATTATAGCAGAAAATACGGAACTTTTCAAGACTTGTAGTTACCTTTCTTTGCGGTACAATATACGCACAAGGGGGAATGCATAATGAATGAGCTTCAAATCCGACAGATGCAGATATCGAGAGCCAAGGACGAGATCCGATGCTGCAATGAGCTGAATCAGATCTACGGTCTTACTCTGAAAGAAGCTGACATTACGGAATTGGTAGAGCTGCGAGGACAGGCGCTTCGTAGCACCGGTCGTGTAGAGTTTGGTGGAGGAATCCTTCCAAAGCTGATTCGTGCATTCTGTAAGTCTCCCTATGTAGATCCATATAACTATGCTGCTACTCTTGGAGATCTCCAGGATGCCTTTTATTACTTCAAAAACGAGTCTGAGGATCGTTTCTCCGATGATGACCTGATTGAGTTCATGGAGAAGGTGTTCAACGGACAGGCCCATGGCTCAACTGAAGTGCTAACTACAATCTCCTTGGAAGAACTGTGCCGCTGGGCTAGGAATGACTTCGATGACCGCTATGCAGATGAGGAGGCGTTTTGGTGAACCATCTTCCAATCAATCCGCTATCCCCGGAAGAACAGCAGAGAATTATGGAACAGATGTACCTGCTCATGGGAAAGCAGGTACAGAGCTACCACAAGCACCGTCACATGGGAAATAACTCTTCTGTCCCGGTTGAACTCGCCCAAGAGCTGATGGAGTCCATGGAGTACACAATAGGTCTCGTTGGTGGAGTGTATGCCCACAAAAATACTGGAGAAGCTCTCGTGCTGGGGCAGGAGGTATTGGAAAGCAAACTTAGCAAGGCAAAATCAATGCTGGAACTGGTGAATGGTACCGCTCCCCAATGGCAGACGGAATGCCGTTGGGAAGCCCTGCGCTATCTTCGCTATTATCTGGAACAGTATGATCACCTCCATCTGGCGCATAAAGGTCCGGAGGATCTGTTTTACCCCATACTGATTTCGCCGCCAGAGGGGATTAAAGGGATCGACAGCTGCATTTTCTATCTGAACATTATGTGGATCGAGAATCAGATCATGGCAGGTGTCCCAGAGGACGCACTGGAACAGTTCTGGGATAGACTCCCTGTTGCCACCCTCAATCAGTGTGAACACCTGCTGATCAACGGCATCGGCAAGGCACTTCTAAGAACTGGCATTGATCCGCTGGTATTTGAATCCGAGGAACATATGCAGCTCATTGTTGCACTAATGAAGGCAACGGAAGAAAGACTGAAGGATGCCGCCAAGCTTCTTTGCCAATGGCTCAATCTGACGGACGAGAATGCCTGTATGTATGTGGAAGCCGTAATCCCACAACTGACCATGTGGATCGGCGATAATATGTGGTCTGGAAATGTGGAAAACATATTTGTTTAATGGTGTTGACAACGAATAATTGTGGGTGTATAATCGCATAAAATCACAGGAAGGAGAACTGACAATGTTCCGTTATTGCTTCAATGCAGTCGATAACAAGTCCGGTAATGGTATGCCTAATCATACTATCGGGCTTACATTGTCATACTCTTTTTAAGATAATCTCGAAGCTAGGATTATAAAAAAGATGCAGTGCAAGCCGAAACGCAAGTTTCAGTTTGCACTGCTTTTTTATTAATTAGGAGGTAAGAAAATGAACAAACGAATCGACATCACCAATGTGGTGCTGACTACGGATCGTCTTACCTTGCGACCCTGGAGAGAATCGGATTTGAACGATTTCTACGAGTATGCAAGTGTGGACGGCGTCGGTCAGATGGCAGGCTGGAATCCTCACCGCAATGTAGAGGAATCCAA
>JAZRKL010000039.1:0-38805 GCA_045646265.1 Faecousia sp. | reverse complement strand
ATACCCGCAGGACCGAAGCCCACAACCACAGGCCGCTTTTCACAGGGGAACACACCCTTGGGGGGCTTATAGAAACTCACAGGCGCAATGGAAGCCCGCTTGCAGCCAGCCTGATAAAGCGTGCGCTTTTCATTGCCGTCAATCTGCACATCCACCGTGTAGATGATCTTCACATTCGGTTTCTTTCGGGCATCCACAGATCTGCGTACCAGCGTCAGCTTTCGGATCTTGGATGCGGATATTTTCAGCGATCTTGCTGACTCATAAAGAAGCTGATTGTGATCATGCTCCGGGGGCAGCGCAATATCTCGAATCCGTATCATTGGGAACCTCCTGCATGCAAACCGGCAACCATTCCGGAGCTCCATGCCCACTGCAGATTATAGCCGCCGCAATCGCCGTCAATATCCAGCACTTCACCGCAGGCATACAGACCGGGAACCAATTTGCTTTCCATGGTCTTTGGATCAAATTCGCCGGTCAAAATGCCGCCAGCAGTTACCTGCGCACTGTCCATGCCCATTGGCTCTGTCAAAGGAACGTCGAAGGCCTTCACCGCATCACAGACCGCTTCCAGTTCCTGCGTGTGCAGTTCCTTGATTCTCACGTTGCCAGATACACCTGCAGCCTTCGCAAGAACACGGCCCAGACGGTTATGGAGAATGCCGGTCAGCAATTCTTCCACAGGAAGATCAGTGGTCTTACGACGAAGCAATTCTTTCAAAAGGTCTTCCCTTTCGATATTCGGTAGAAAATCCATTCGGCAGACCCAATTCCCCTTCTTTTGGCAGGCATCCCGGGAAATCTCAAAGATCACCGGACCGGAAAGGCCGTACTCCGTAAATTGCAATTCGCCTGTGCTTTGGGCATGGAGATGATTATCACAAAGAATTTCTGCACGACAGTTGGCACGCACACCCTTAAGGCCGGCAACTCCACCCCAACCGGATTTCAGCTGCACCAACGCAGGACGCAGACGGGTGCTATGGTGGCCCAGTTTGCCCAGCAATTTATAACCTGCCATACTGCCGCCGATTTTCGTTCCTGCCAAACCGCCGCAGGCCACGATCAGCTTATCGCACAGATAGCTTTCTTCGACGCTTTCTACCGAGAAACCGTTTTCTGCCCGGCGAACCTTAGTGACTTCCAAACCGGTCAGCACCCGGATATTGGGTTTTTCCAAAGCGAAGCGCAGCACATCCACCACAGAATTGGCCTGATCAGAATAAGGATAAACACGGCCAGAAGCTTCCGCTACCGTAAACAGGCCCAAAGCACGAAACCATTGCAGTGTCTTTTCCGGGCCAAAAGATGCCAGCGCGAAATCTGCAAAGGATGCATTGTCGCCGTGATAACCGCCCTCATCAGCATGGAGATTCGTCAGATTACACCGTCCGTTGCCGGTGGTCTGCAGTTTTCTGCCCAATCGAGCCTGCCGCTCAAATAGGATCACCTGTACATTCTGATTCTCCGCAGCAGCCAAAGCTGCCGCCATACCGGACGCGCCGCCGCCAATAATACCAACAACCATTGTTTCACCTGCTTTCTTTCTCTTATTATAGCGGAAATATCCTTAAGACACAAGAAAAACTTCCTTGCGTTTACAAAAAGGTGTGATATAATACCATTTGGTGATACTATGGACCGCAACAATATTGAAAAAATTGCCCACACGCCGGAAGACCGGATGCTTCTGGCAAAGGTTTGGGATAAAATACAGGCAGGTATCCGCCGGGATATTCCCGCCAATACTGCCTTTCTATCCCCCAGAGAGCAGGAAATGGCCCGCTACCTGTTCGGCAGTGTTCCGGGTCTAACGGAATTTGGCGGTTACGAAGACGCGGAGAGAAAAATGCTGGTGTATCTGCCGGAGTATCTGGATGAAAGCAGCTTGATGGAAGAGGGATCTCCGATAGTCTGTCTAAGGGCGACCTTCTTTGAAGGGGATACACTAAGCCATCGGGATTTTCTGGGTGCATTGATGGGTGCTGGCATCGCAAGAGAAGCCGTGGGCGATATTTGTGTCGGCAAAGGAAACTGCGACTTTTTCGTAACTGACGAAATTGCCCCCTATATTCTGCAAAATTTTATTGGTGCCGGCAGAACGAAAGTCCGGTTAGAAACGATACCATTGTCTCAAGTGATCGTACCCGAACCGGAAACCAAGCAGATCAAAGACACGTTGGCTTCTTTGCGTCTGGACAGTGTCATCAGCTCCGGTTTTCGAGTCGGCAGAAGTCTGGCTGCTCAGTATGTCACATCCGGAAAAGCCGCTATTGACGGTCTGCCCTGTGAAAAGCCGGACAAGCCCGTGACAGAAGGCTGTAAAATTTCCGTGCGTGGACTTGGTAAGATCAAGCTGCGCACTGTTAACGGTCAGACAAAGAAGGGCCGTATATCCGTGGTCATTGACCGCTACATTTGAGGTGTAACTATGAACATGAATGAAGTGATCGCCAGAATCAATGAGCTGGCAAAGAAGGCAAAAAACGAAGGTTTGACCGATGAGGAGCTGGTGGAGCGGGATAAACTGCGCAGGATCTATATCGACTCCGTCAAGGCCAACCTGGTGGGTCAGTTGGAAAACACCTATATTGTCCGTCCCGACGGCACCAAGGAAAAGGTAAAGCCGAAGCAGTGATTTTGCAAATCATTGCTTTTGTGCTTGACAAACCTACCCCTCTGTGCTAGAATACTTTGGCAACAGCTAAATAGTGTCTGTTATTCGGAGTGATACCCAAGAGGCCGAAGGGGCTCCCCTGCTAAGGGAGTAGGCGTCTAAAAAGCGCGCGAGGGTTCAAATCCCTCTCACTCCGCCAAAAAAGAACCACACCAATGGTGTGGTTCTTTTTTGGCTATTGAAGGGATTTGAACCCATTTACATGCAACATGCCGGTGGGGAGCGATGCGAGCGCTGCCGGGGGCAGATAAAGCGAGCTGAGCGAGTGGCAGCGGTCAAAATTTCACGAGCGAATAGCGAGTAAGAAATTTTGGGCACCGCAACAGGACAGTTGCTGCCGCCAGTTCAAAAACTGGTGGCTTCTTCTATTTTTGCCATCGGCAAAAATGCAAGTCAAATCCCTCTCACTCCTCAACAGCACCCCACAAAGATTAAGTTAAGTCTTGACTTGCATACATTTGTGTGTTATTGTGGATTTCGTTGGAGGTGTGTGGAAATGCTTGCAAGAGAACGATATCAAATGATTCTGCACCAACTGAGCAAAACCGGTGCCGTCACCACCACAGAGCTGATTGCGCTTTTGAATGTTTCCATTGAAACGGTTCGCAGAGACCTGCTGCATCTGGAGCGCAGCGGTCAGCTGCAGCGTGTTCACGGCGGCGCGATTGCCAATGGCTCTATGCAGCCCTATGCTGATCTCCCGCATCGGTTAGAAGCAAACCCCAGCGGAAAGGCGGAGCTTTGCCATACCGCATCGCTGTTGGTTGAAGACAACGATATTATTTTCATTGACAGCGGCAGTACCGCGGTTTTCTTTGCGCAGGCTCTGTTATCCAGAGACATCCGACTCACTGTAGTGACACACAGCAGAGATGTATTCGATATTCTGTCCGTCTGCGACCGTTTTCGTTTGATTCTCTGCGGCGGCTTCTACGATCACGCAGAAAAAGCTTTTTACGGGCAGCTTGCACTGGATTCACTCAAACGGCTGCATGTTAAAAATGCATTCCTCTGCCCCACAGCTATTTCACTGAAAAGCGGCATTTGGGATTACAACGACGCACTGATTCAAGTACAGGCACAGGCCATTGCGTCCAGTGAAAAAGTTATCTTTCTGGCGGACAGCGAAAAATTCGAAAAGAATGCTATGTTGAAGCTTTGCGACACCTCTGCCGCCCACACTTATGTGTCCGATTCCCAGTTCCCACAGCATTACAAGCAGCTTTACGAAGAGCAAGCTATCTCGGTCATCACATCTACAATGGATATCGCATCCGGAAAGGGATTGTCAAATGAAAGCAGATAAACAACAGGCCAATCTAATCATATTTCTGTGTGCGGCCATTTATATGATCAGCTATGTGACCCGCAACAGCTACAATGCCATAATCTCTGAAATGGTCACCAGTACCGGCCTTGCAAAGTCCGCTCTGTCCGTGGCGCTGACCGGTGCATTTATCACCTACGGCGCAGGGCAGCTCATCAGCGGCTATTTCGGTGATAAAGTGCAGCCAAGAACCCTCATTGCTATCGGTCTTGTCACTACTTGCTGTATGAACTTATTGATTCCTCTGTGCCAGAATCCAACACAAATGACGGTTATTTGGTGCTTCAACGGTTTTGCTCAGGCCTTTATGTGGCCACCCATTGTCAAGATTCTTTATTGTGCGTTGTCACTGGAAGATTACAGCGTCGGCTGTGTTCGGGTTTCCTGGGGCAGCTCCATCGGCAACATTTTGGTCTATTTGACGGCACCGCTGCTGATTTTAGCCTTCGGCTGGAAAAGTGTGTTTGTTTCCGCATCTGCCATGGGCATTATCGGTCTGATTTTCTGGCTGAAGCTGTGCCCCACTATTGATCTAAACGCTTCCGCCAAAGTCAAGCAGAAAGGGAGCCGCAGCGGCAGCACAGTATTTTTTGTTACCCTGGCACTGGTCATTCTGAGCATCATTGTGCAAGGTATTTTAAAGGACGGTATCACCACCTGGATGCCCTCTTACATATCTGAAACCTTCGGTATCAGCAATGAAATTTCCATTCTTTCCGGTGTTATGCTGCCTATCTTCGCCATCGTCTGCTACTCCATAGGCAATTACCTGTACATGAAGCTGAAGAATCCCTTGGTTGCTTCGGCGTTGATTTTCACACTCAGTACCGCAGTATGCGGCGCGCTGTACTGCCTTTCCGACAGCAGTGCGATCCTTTCTATCGGATTCTCCACAATCATTACCGGCTGCATGCATTGCGTAAATCTGATGCTTATCGGCATTGCGCCCACCATTTTTGCCAAAAACGGCAATGTTTCCACCTATTCCGGTATTTTGAACAGCACTGCTTATATTGGCAGCGCCCTTTCCTCCTATGTGATTCCTCTGGTTACAGAAGCCTCCGGTTGGAAGTCCACTCTGCTGCTTTGGTTTGTCCTTTCGGGACTCGGAATTATTCTCTGCACAAGCTGCATTCGGCTGTGGAAGAAAATGGAGAACGCATAAACTTAGGCCTGCTGCACACGCAGCAGGCCTTGAATTATCTTATTTGCAGAAGTTAAACAGTACGGCAGCATCCAGCTTGACATAGCCTTCCAGGAACTTTGCAAGCTCTCTGGCAATGGTCTTGACACCGCCAACGGAGTTGCTCTCGATGTTCAGCGGCAGCAGGGGATCGTGCAGGGACAAACGCAGCAGGAACCAACCGTCACCGTGATCGGCATCCAGATTCACACGGACACCCTCAAAGTTGTTGGGAGCCAGAGACCAACCGGGTTGGTTAGCTGCGTAGACATTCAGATCATCGATTACCTGCTGACCGTAGGTCTTGAAGTCCTCAACCAGAATGTTCATGCGGAATTCCTTGCTCTCGGCAGGCTCTTCCAGCTCAGCGATCATGGATTCCAGTGTGTAGCCCTCCTTCTTGCCACGGGCCAGCTCGATGAGCAGCTTGGTGACAATGTAAGCGCCGTCATCCAGGAAGTAGTTCTCCTTGAACGCACCGTGACCGGAGGTCTCAATAGCCAGCTGGCTGTCCTGACCCAGACCGTTCAGACGGATGGACTCATTGATAACATTGCGGTAGCCTCTCTTAAATCGGTGATGGACACCACCCTTGCTCTCGATGAACTTGGCAAGGCCTGTAGAAGTAATGGAGTCGGTGACGATGGTGGTGCCGGGATGTTCACGCAGTAAAATGGCAGCCAGCATAGCAATGATGCGGTTACGGTTCAACTCGCTGCAATCGGACAGAACAGCGCCCGCGCGGTCAACGTCGGTATCGAAGATAATACCCAGATCAGCACCGGTTTCCCGGACAGCCTCGGTAATGCTCTCCATGGCTTCCTTATCTTCGGGGTTGGGAATATGGTTGGGGAAGCTGCCATCAGGCTCCAGATAGCGGCTGCCATCGGTGTTGGCACCCAGAGGCTTCAGCACCTTGTCGGCATAGAAACCGCCCGCGCCGTTACCGGCATCCACGACGATCTTAAAGCCTTCCAGAGGCTTCTCCTCGCCGGTAGCCGCACGGATCTTGTCGGCCAGGATCTTGGCGTATGTATCCATAAAGGCGCCGTCAACCAGGCTGCCGGGGGCCATACCGGTTACTTCTTCACCGGCTGCGTATTCCAGAATCGCCTTAATATCGCCCTTTTCCAAGCCGCCTTCTGCGGTGAAGAACTTGAAGCCGTTGCGGTTAAAGGGCAGATGGCTGGCGGTAATCATCACAGTGCCGTCAAAGGCATAGCCTTCGGTCACGGTAGCCATAAACATAGCGGGGGTACTTGCCATACCAAAATTAGTCACTTCCAGGCCCTGCTGCACCATTGCTTCACAGATCCAGCCGCACAGCGCTTCGCCGGACAGGCGGGAATCACGGCCAACGGCCACCCGCAAACCTGCATTCTTACCGCTCTTTTTCATCAGCCACAGGGCAAAGCCACGACCGATATTACGGCAGACCTCTTCGGTCAGATTCACATGCTGGCCTTCGATACCTTCCAGTGCAACACCACGGATATCGCTGCCGTTTTGTAATTTCTTATAATCCATTTCTTTATCCTCCCAGCCATTGCCGAAACACGGCATAATCTCAAAAGCATTGTACCATGTATTTCCAAAAGAATCAATGGTTTCCGTATGCAAAATACTTCTTTGCTTTTTCGTTTTTATACTGTACAATGATAAAAGAAAGGATGGTCATCATATGGGAAACGCGATTTTATTTGATTTAGACGGAACCCTTACCGATTCCGGCGAAGGTATCATCAACTGTGCCACTTTGGCATTGAACCATTTTGGTCTTCCGGTGCCGGACAGAGAAACCATGCGTGTCTTTGTAGGTCCGCCTTTGGATGAGACGTTTATGAGATTCGGTGTCCCTGCCGACAAAACCGATGAAGCCATTGCCGTCTACCGCAGCCGCTATACAACAGTTGGTAAATTTGAAAACATCCCCTACCCCGGTGTGGAGAAAATGCTGCAAGCCCTGAAAGTCAACGGGCACAAGCTGTATGTAGCCACATCCAAACCGGAAAAGATGTCCATTGAGATTCTGGAACATTTTGATCTTGCCAAATATTTTGATCTGATCTGCGGTGCGACACTGGATGGCAGCCGCAGCAAGAAAGCGGATATCATTACCTACCTCCTGGACAAGGCCGGTGGTGCCGAACATGCCATCATGGTTGGCGATACCGCTTACGATGTGATTGGTGCCAAGGCTCACGGAATGCCGGCCATCGGTGTATCCTGGGGATACGGCAAAGTAGCCGATATGGAATCTGCCGGTGCTGTTGCTATCGCACACACCATGGATGAGCTTTTGCGGCTGCTTAACAAATAACATATACCCCATTTCTACTACAGGCCTAACCGGATGCCAGTACGAAGAAATGGGGTATTTTTATGCTCACAGCACAAATGTTCTGTTTGTTCTTTTGCTCAGCCGCTCAGCGAAGCGGTCAAAATCCGCGTTTAAGATCAATTCCTCCGGAACATTTGCTTCTTTTATGATGCGGAGGGAATCCGCGATATCACCGACTCTGCCCGCAAAGTGAGCATCCGATGACAGCACCAGCGGCACACCGTATTTTGCGCAGGTACGGGCGATCTCGATGCAGTTGGGAATGCAGGACGGGCGGGACCGGTAGGAGCCGGCGTTGATCTCCACGATCTTGCCGTATTTTCCAAACTCGGGGATTACCCGTTCAAAATCGAACCGGAAATTGGCATCACCGCAATGGCCGATCACATCCACCTTGGGATTCTTCGCCACATTCAGCCACATTTCGGTGCTTTGCTCTACGGTCATGGGCTTTGTCAAAACACCGTGAACGGAGGCAATGACCCACTCCAATTGATCCAGAATATGCTCCGGAAGATCCAGAGTACCCTTTTCATCCAGAATGTTGACCTCACATCCACGAAGTAGGTACACACCTTCATATTCTTCCGGGATCGTACCCCGCAGGCAGATAAAATAAGTATCGGTAGGCGCGCCGGGCATCAGGCCGGTGTGATCGGTAACCGCAAGAAAGCGCAACCCCTTAGCTTTTGCTTCCCGCAGATTCTCCATAACGGTAGAAAACGCATGCTCCGAAGCGATGGTATGCACATGTGTGTCAGCAATGATCTTCATTTCATTCATTCCCCACTTTTTTATTTCTCACAAACCGATATTGCTATAACTGCGCCGCGTGGCAAAAGGACAGCCTGCGAAATATCGCATTCCAACTTGCTGGTGCGAACTCTATCCGGTGTATCAAAGTCATTGTAATCATTTGGGTTTTCAGGTGAAAGGATCGTAATTTCTGCGACACTACCCCATTCTTTCCCCAGCTCCAACTGCAATTGCTTATCTTCACTGTAAGAAAGATTTACCATAGTAATCAGCATTTTGTCATCTTTTACCGATGCAGATACCGATATCTCACTGTCACTGGATGCCACTTGAACCGCCTCAGCACCTTGATGCCCACGATACATATCAAAAACATGGTAAACAGGGGTTTCAATGCACTTCTCCCCATCTGTTAAGAACAGGGATGAAAGGCAGTTGACCAGTTGGGCAAGGTTTGCCATCTCCACCGCATAGCAATAGCGGTGGAAAATATTAAGTGTCAGCGCTACAGCCACCGCGTCACGCTGGGTGACCTGCTGGCGGAAAAGCTGATTCTTTTCCTTCGCGTCAACGCCCTTGCTGTACATGCTGCCCCATTCGTCAAGGTACAGCTTCATTTGATCGCTGCGCCCTTCCTTTTCAAGCAGCGCGATAAGCGTTTGGATATCTTCCTCAAGTTTCTGCGCCTTGCGGATCAGCTTGTCCCAGCCCTCTTGGGTAAACCCCACATCCTCAGCATCTGAGAAATAATAGTGATGGGAAAGGCCATCCACCTGCACCGGCGTTCCGTAGGTCTCATTGAGTGATTCAAGGAAGCTTTCCGTCCATTGAATACTGTGCTGATTTGCAGCGCCTGCGATGAGCTTGGCATTGGGTGCGGCGTTGCGCACGACTGTGGCATATTTGCGGTATTCCCACGCGTACTGCTGAGCACACATAGTACCGCCACCGCCCCAATTTTCGTTTCCTATGCCGAGAAACTTTACATCAAAGGGATCCTTGGCACCGTTTTTCTCACGTTCTGCCGCCAAAGTCGTTGATCCTGCGGGAGAATTGCAGTAGTCGACCCAATTCCGGGCGTCCATGGGTGTCAGTGAGGTAGCGTTGATGGCAAGATACGGTTCTGCGCCCACCAAGGCGCAAAACTCCATAAACTCATGGGTGCCGAAGGCATTGTTTTCATAAAGTCCATCCTGTCTTGTCCACCATGTCGGACGAATGGGGCGGTCATGCCCAATGCCGTCACGCCAATCGTAGGTCTCGGCAAAGCAGCCACCGGGCCAACGGATCACACTGGGCGATATGCGCTTTAGTTTTTCGACGATGTCCAGGCGGAAGCCGTTGATATTGGGAATATGGGAGTCTTTGCCGACCCACAGGCCGTCATAGATCACGCCGCCAATATGCTCCGCAAAGTGACCGTAAAGTAACGGCGATATAGTACCGATGGAAGCATTTGCATTCACTGTAATGTTTGCATGTTTCATATCATTGCTCCTTAACCGTTACCGGGACCAAATCACCGTATGTCAGTGTAACCGTATCTTCACGACGGATGAAAACCTGCGCCATACCGTTGAAGAACGGTACATCATTTGCTTTGTCTCCGTGGTGACCGTTGGGGTCACCGTTGCAAACGGCAATCACAGGACCTTCAATGCCTAACATACCGTTTTCAGGCAGGACAGGTCTGCCCTGTTCGTCTGTAATGCTTACATTTAGAATCCGTACTTTGCCTGAGTTCCCTTTCGGGTTAGCGTCCGTAACGCAAAGCTTTGCCGGCTTTCCCCATCTGCAAAGAATATCAGATATTTCTTTTCCGTTCTTATTTACTGTAACCACCAGTTTTTCTGCATCTGCGGGAACTTCCCAACAGAGCATATGATTCTTCGCTTCCTGTACACCGAAAGACCGTCCATCCGCAAAAAGCTCGGCAGACCCAAGGTTGGTATAGGCAATGACCTGTTGAATTCCCTCAGTGGGCAGGTCAGCAAAGGATGCAAAGCGGAGAAAATCCTCCTCAAGATAATAAGAACGAAGCCAGTGGGCGATATTTTTATCAAATCCACAGCTATCAAGGAATCCCCAATGGGAAGAAACACTGGGATAGCCAAAGGGATTCGGCTCGCCTCTGTGATCGAATCCGCTCCACACAAAGCAACCTGCAACAAAGGGATGCTTTTGAACCGTCTCCATGGTTTCCCACAGCGGCTGAGAGAAGTCAGACGGGTATTCCAGTCCGTTATCGGCAAATACCTGCAATTCTCGATCCGTCTGGTATACACCCCGCGTTGCAAAGGTAGGACTGTTTTCTGTACCCAAAATCAGCTTGTCGGGGTTCTTTTCGTGGCAGGCTTCATAATCGGAAAGGCAGTAATTGATACCGATCAGGTCAAGAGCATTCGCGGCATTGTCATCAGAAAGCAAGCCGCCATTCTGAGCGCCCATGACAGCACGGGTATTATCCAGAGTATATACCCGCTCCCGCAGCTTTGTCGCGATTCGCTTACCGCGGAAACTATCCTGCCACGGCTCCTCATTAAAAAGACTATACAGGAACACACACGGATGATTGCGGGATAGCTTCACCAGTGCGTCCACCTGTTTCATGGTTTCTTCGCTCACATTGAAGTGGCGGTTTTCCACCATCACCAGCATGCCGAGTCGGTCGCAGATGCTTAGAAGGGTCTCCGAAGGGGCATGATGGGCACAGCGATAAGCATTGGCGCCAAGGGATTTCAGCCGAGAGATGCGATATTCTTCCACATCTTCATAAACAGCAGCACCTAATCCTCCATGGTCCTGGTGGGCGCAGATACCCTTAACAAGGTAAGGCGCTTCATCCATCGTCATTCCCACATTGCTGACCCAATGAATATCCCGGAAGCCTACAGGAAACACTGCTTTGTCAACTGTCAGTGCGTTCTTTTCCAGTGTAATCGATAAATGATAGAGATTGGGATTCTCCGGTGACCACCGAGCAGGATTTTCTATCGATATGCTTAGCGATACCGATTCGTTACCGATACATTCTGCTTCGGCAACCGGTTTGCCTGTTTTGTCCATTAATACCGCTTTGATACTGCCGTGACCGGTAAACGCAATATCTGCAAACACTGTATTTTCACTTGTACGCACAAAGCAATCCTGCTGCAAAATACGGTTATCTTCCCGGAAGCGGATAGAAACGGGCCGATAAATGCCAGCTCCCTCATACCACCAACCCTCATGGCGACGGGCATCTACAAATACCGCAATCTCGTTATCCCCGCCGGGCAGAAGATAATCGCCGATGTCAGCGGAAAAACGGTTATATCCACTGAAATTCCGCGCGGCAACCACACCGTTCACATACACAGTACACTGTCCAAGCACCCCTTCGAAGATCAGCTCCGCACTTTCAATCAGCTCGTTGGTAAGTGTCAGATTCTTTTTATACCATGCCACATCCCGCCTTTTGCAGCCCGGGGTGGCATCCGCAGTTTCATCTATGAGCAGTTCGGTGAGCCAATCGTGGGGCAATTGGATCTGCCGCCAAGCGTCTTTATCTGCAAAGCCATCCAGATGGGATAATGCACCGCCAGCCTTACTGGACAGATGATATTCGCCACCGGCGAGCTTCGATCTTTTTGAAAAATCTCCGCTGTGGAATAACCACGTTCCGGTCAGGTCAAGATCATAGTTCGCCGATGCCATTCATCCATACCTCCTTGTAGGAGATTTCCGGGGAAGCGTAATGCTCCCAGTGCAGTTCCACGGGGCTATTTCCGTCATATTCGCTCTGCTTTCCGATGATCTGGATCAAACCGTTTTCTTTCAAACGGATGAAAGCATACAGGGGGTCTTTATAGGGGATGAGCCACTTGGCTTCCCCGTAATCCGCTTCCACTGCTGCGGTTCTTGCGCATTTCTGGGTATACATGGGGCCGATAAATTTATGGCTCATGCTGTTTACCACATAGTAGTGGATGCCGCCCTTGAAGCGGTAGGCATCCGCATGGTCATGGCCCGATAAGACCATGGTCACCTTATTGTAGCCGGCACGCTCGTTGGTGCGCCAGAGAACCTCACGGAATTGGTGGAGGTTCTGGATACGCCAGTCACCTACCTCGCAGGTAGCATGCATGAACAACAAGCAGCGCTTATCCGTTGCGGCAAGATCCGCTTCCAGCCACTGCAGCTGCTCCGGCGGAATATAGCAGTCACCAAAGCTGTGGTTAAAATCCAAATATTCCCCACCGACTAGTTTGTAATTGGTATCGAGAACTACGAAATGGTAATCACCGGCATCAAAGCTGTAATACTTTCCTTGCATACCGAGGATCTCCATAACCGTTTCCTTATCGCTGTTCTCGGTTTCATGGTTTCCAAGCACATGGTAGTGGGGGCCTGCAAAGCTGTTGAAGATCGCCGCGGCCTCTTGGGCTTTTGTGGGAAACGCAGACAAATCACCCAGTTGAATGATAAAGTCCGCCTTGCGCTCCTCCGCCTCTTTTACAAAGCGCTCCACTCTCCACCGCTCATCGGCACCCAGAGTGCCGTGGTGGATGTCAGCGCAAATACCGAACAAAATATCCTTACCCATTTCTTTTCTCCTTACTACTTTTTTTATGCTTCATCTCTGAGCAGACCCGGCTCCAGATTTACCGGGGACAATCCGGTCATGGGGATTTCACCGTACAGCGCCTCTACAAAGGCTTCCATCTGATCCGGACAATCGCTGTAGGCGTTTACGAAGGTATCCGCACCCTCCATGATGTTGTAGTGGACATAGGGATAGCCAAAGGAAACACCCATGGACTTTTCTGCACCGCTGGAAAAGGCGTACATATAGGTCTGGCACTCATCTCCAAACAGGGTCATCCAACCCTTCGGCCTATGTGCAGCGATCATCACCGCATAGAGGATCAGATCGCTTTCTTTTGCGATTTCCGCCAATTCCTCATTATTCAACAGGCGACGCTGAATTTTTACAGCAGCGCCTCTGGTCTCAAAGGCTTTCTTGACAGCTTCCAGGTTCCCAAAGAACTCATCCTTATGGGAAGAACAGATGATCGTCACATTTTTGATCTTCTTTGGGTCAAGGGGAAGCAGGTTCTGTCTGTCCCGGACCAGAGTGATACTCTTTTGGGCAATGGCCTTACAAATCTTCCGGGTCTGGGGGACCAGCTCTTCTGCCTTGGGGCCTTCCTGCCAGTATTCCTCGGTAAACATGCCCATCTTTTCTTTCATATCCAGGACACGCTGGCAGGCATCATCGATTCTGGATTCAGGAATCCGGCCATCAAGGACCGCTTTCTCCAAAATATCCACCGCATGAATGGTCCGAACACCCAGCAAAACATCGTTACCGGCCTGAATCAGCTTGACGATCAGTTCCTCCTCTTCATAGAAAGTGGAAAGTCCCGCCATGGCGATGGAGTCCGTAATGGCAACGCCCCGGAATCCCATTTTCTCTTTCAGCAGCTGCGTAATGATCTTGTAAGATAAAGTCGCGGGCAGATACCGCCCCTTCAGCTTGGTATCGTCAGCCGCAGGGAATGCCTGATGGCCGATCATCACAGAATAGACACCGCCATCAAAAACACCTTGGAAGATCTTACCTTGCTCTTCCCACCACTCGTCCATACCGGAGGAGATCTGTGTGGAGCAGAAATGGCTGTCCCGGTACTCATAGCGGTCGCCGCCGGGAAAGTGCTTGGCCGTGGCAGCAACGCCAACGGATTGGATACCCCGGGCATAGGCATTGGCCTGTGCGATCATACGCTCCGGGTCATGCAGGGTGTAAGAGCGCATGGTGGCCCAGGAAAACCGGCCGCCGATATCCACCACAGGACCCCAGATCCAGTTGGTACCGGCACTGCGCAGCTCTCTGCCCACAGCCTGTCCCAACTCATAGGTCAGTTCCAGATCGTTAGCTGCTCCAATAGCAGGCTCTGATGGGGTTTCGGAAAGATCCTTGATTGCCCAGCCAAAGCCGTTTTCCGCATCTGTGGCAACCAAAGCATGAATTTTGAGGGCAGCATCCTCTTCCAGAATCCACTGGCGGAATTCCTCGCTCTCGTCCTGATGTTCAGCCTGCCAGGAAACATCAAAGCCTCTGCTGCCGGCACCGGGCTGCACCCAAAGAGAGCCAAACTGCCGATCACGAAGGAAAGCAGCCTTCTCTTCTTTTGTTCTGATTATGGAAGGATCTACCTCGGTTCTGCGGTTGATATCATACTGATAAGGCAAAATGGTCTGACCGATTTTCTCGCGCAGGGTCATTTCAGATAATAAAGGTTTTTTCATGATATATACCCCCTTTTTTGATATTTTCAGTATAGTGAAAACCATTGGGCAGTGCAATGGTATTTTAGGAAGAGTTGTAAAATAAGGAACTAAATTTTGAATTTAATTGACAAATGAATTTAAAAATACTATACTGGAATTGCTATGAAATTTCACGATATTAAGATCAAACAACTGACAAATATTCTGCGTCACACACCCCATTTAAAGCAATGGACTGCGAAGAACCGTCAGACACATATCATCGGGATCCAGCTCTGCGGCAATATGTATCACGAGCTGGCAACGGGTGATATCACACTGACGGAAAATTGCCTGTTCTTTTTCAACCAAAAAGACGATTTTCGAGCCATTGTAAGAGAATTGGGCGAATCTTATACCATCCATTTCATCACATGGGAGCCGGTAGAAACGGAAAGCTTCGTTGTTAAGATACAGAACGCCGGAGAAGCCATTTCGATATTAGAGGAGATCGAACGAGCACTCCGGTTGCGTGACGGTGGAGAAAATCTGGCACTGAGCGGTTTTTACCGTTTTTGCTATTTATTGGAAGCAAACCGTGTCAAAAGCTACCATCCCACAAACAGCCGCATTACGGATGCCAAAGCCTATATGGATTTGTCTTTTCGGGAAAAGCATGTCTTGGACATGGCAGCGCAAAGCGCCGGTGTTTCAAGGCGCCGATTTAACGATCTGTTCAAGCAGCAGTATGGCATCACACCTAACTGCTATGTCACACAGAAAAAGATCCAAGCGGCAAAAGGCTTGCTGGTGGATAACGGATTATCTGTCAAACAGGTCGCTTCCCTATGCGGCTTCGAGGACATCTATTATTTCTGCAAGGTGTTCAAGGCCCAAACGGGCATGACTCCGACCCAATTCAGAACAAGCCAGTAATAACAAAAACACCCCATCCTGCAAGCAGATGATATAGTCCCCTTAGAGTAGATACTCGAAATTTTGTTATTTCGTGTGTCTACTCTAAGGGGACTATATCAAAATCGCATCAGGGGGACTATTCATATATATCTTTCTTTAAATTTACAGTAAGGGGATTTCCATTGCCGTTTTTATGATTCTGTGTTTCAATTTCCATATGCTGCTATGATTGCGCCAGCGATCACTTCTCCGATTCGATAATAGTCTGCATGAGATTTGTGCAGTTGATCACCATTATAAGGATACGGTACTGCGCTCTCATATTTTTCCAGTACAACCTTCCCGTCTCTGATCTGGTAATAACTCTCACCTTTCATGTATCGAATTCTCTCATTGTTTATCGGCTTACCGTTTCTGTCCAATCTATACGGAGAGTAGTCTGGATTGTCAGCATTTGAAATTGCACCGAACCACGCCCAGGTATGTCGGTTAATGCCGGAGGTATGAAACAAATCACAGCACGGTATCGCATTGTACGCCGCTACCTGCTTCTGCATATTTGCCATTGCCTCGAAAGAATTTCCCATTCCCGAATCCGCTTCTGTGTAACCGTCTGCATCAACCCAGGGATATTTTCCGGAACAATCAACTGTAACAATTAACAGCCGACAGGTCATATTATCTGCTGCATACAGGTTTTCATAGATTCTGTTGATAACATGCTGCATATGACCTGCAACAGTATCCTCTCCGGTTCCATCGACTTTGTATAGGTCCCCTACCTTTCCAATTGCCAACGAACGGCTGTTGTAGCCGGCATACACCACGATTAAATCCATTCCCGCCACATCCTGCGGTAACAGCGGACGCAGGACACCATTGGTATCTGTCTCATTATTATATTCCCCACCAATACCATTATCTCCATCCACAATACTCTTCAGTGAAGCACCAGGCTTACAGTGGTAAAAGGGTTCAATCCCCAAGATATCTTTAACCACTTCCGGATACACACGTTTTGCAGTAAGAGAATCTCCAACAAAAAGAACATTTCTACCCTTCCAAGTGCCGAAAATTTTTCCAGTGTTCATTTACAATTTCACTTTCCTGCCGATAATGGCTGCTTTTTCCCGGGACACACCATGACTGAGTCAAAATCCAACAGATGAAGTCAACCCAGGGTCCATTAGTCTACAGTTAAAACTACCTTTCCGACATTCTGCCCCTTGTAAAGAATTTCATGGGCGGCTTCTGCTTGCTGGATGGGCAAAACCTTATAAATAGTGGGTTTCACTTCACTGCTTGCAACCTTGGGCCAGACATTTTTAACAAGATCTGCCAGAATTTGTGCCTTAACCGCGGGGGTACGCGAACGGAGTGTGGAACCAATGATTCGCACATTTCTAACATAAATGTTTTTAAGGTCGATTTCAGTTTTGGTCCCTGCCAAAGCGGCAATCATAATCCATCGGGCGCCGTGCTTCAAGTAATGGATGCATTTGCCCATAATTTCTCCACCCAAGCAGTCAATAGCAACATCAACGGCATGTCCGTTTTCCAGTTCTTCTTTCAGCACGTCGGCAATGTTCTCTTTGGTTGTAACAACCACTCTGTCTGCATTCAAGTGTTTAATATTGTTTGCGATTTCTTCGGTTAAAACGGTAGTGATAACTCTTATGCCGAAAGCCTTTGCCATCGGAATAATTACACTTGCCAATCCACTTGCACCTGCGTTCATTAACAGGGTATCTCCCGTTTTAATGCCGCCCTCGATAAAAAGATTCAGATATGCAGTAGCAAATGCTTCAGGAATCGCTGCCGCCTCCACCATGGTACAGTTTTTCGGTACCGGCATCAGCATATCATACTTTACATTGACATACTGGGCGTAACCACCGCCACCCAACAGAGCGCAGACCTGATCGCCCACCTTCCATCCGGACTTTTCCGCGGCATCCGCCCCCACTTCTGTAATGGTTCCGGCAATCTCCAAACCCATCCACTCCGGGCAACCGGGCGGCGGCGGATAATCGCCCTCACGCTGCATCAGATCCGCACGGTTCAGTGCTGCTGCCTCAATCTTTACAAGGCAGTCATCAGGCCCGCAAACCGGATCGGGCACATTATCCCATCTAAGACTTCTATCATCATTTACAAGTATCGCTTTCATAAGCATTCTCCTCTTTCCTTCGCTGTCAATGCAAACATGAAAACATATGTCGAACCTGCTTCACATTGTTCACATCTTTTTACGGCAGCCGTCTACAAGATAGTTTTGGCCTGAAATATAACTTGCTTCATCACTTGCTACAAACATAATCAGATTCGCACATTCTTCCGGAGTGCCCGCGCGTCCTATAAAAGAGAATTCTTCCATTTTATCATTTCCGCCAGTAATATCGATACTACCCGGAGATACACAGTTAACTGTTATGCCCTTATCTGCCACCAATTTGGCAAGCGCCTTGGTAAAGGAAATAACCGCACCTTTCGTCATAGAATAATCCACATAATAACTGATGCCGTATTCTCCCGCAACAGAGCCAACGTTTACAATGCGCCCATATCCGTTTTCTATCATATGGGGTAAAACAGCATGTGTCGTATACATTGTACCTAAGATATTGACATCAATGAGTCGCTTCCACATATCAGAAGTGGTGTTAAGAAAATCATTCACCACGTATATTCCTGCATTATTAATTAATATATGGATTTGGTCAAATTCCTGTATGGCTTCATTGATAACCTTTTTCACTAAATCTTCGCATGTTATATCAATCACAGCATTCTTTACTTTGACGCCAAATGCTTCTGCCTCTTTTGCGACTTGAATCAAACCTGCTTCATTGATATCGATTAATACCAGATTTGCGCCTTTTGATGCCATTCCCAGTGCAATCGCTTTGCCAATTCCCCTGCTGGCGCCAGTAATAATCGCATTTCTCCCTGTAAAGTCCATGACCATCTCTCCTTAAAAATTGAAAGTATCTCTAATGGTTTTCATATTTATTAACAAGGGCTGTGTCGCTGTAGACAATTCATCATGTTCATACACGCAAAGCGCCATACAACAACCTAGCTTCATTCCAAGTCTTCTGTGTAACGAACATTCGCCTCCTGAAAGAAACAGAAATGGAGCGCCTAGTTCCCTTTTCAAAAGGTCGGTAATACGCAGATTCTCAATCTGCTGTTCCATGGTATCCGCCGCGGTTACGATTTTTATAATATCCGCACCTCTGCGCTTTTGTTCCAGTGCCACTTCAAGCACACGTTCTGCAGGCGTAAACTTCAGAATGTGGGATGACATCAGTACCTCTGCACCCAGGTCATGAAGCTGGTCAATCAGTTTTATCTGCTTTTTTATTGCTTCCTCATTATCGGTCAATTCTTCCGGGTGCCGGCAAAACATATCGCCCATAACATCGCAAAGTGTCGCTCCGCTCTCCACCAATTCTAAAAGACCTTTGGTCAAATCTTCATCGGTTTTTCCGGAGTTATTATCCTTTCGATAATTTGTAACATAACACGGTCTGCCGTTCATTTCACCGATAATTCTTTGATATGTATCGGGATTCTGATATTCAGGCTTTAACGATTCCACCTGCAATCCGTAAGCATCCGCACCGAGACAATTCGCGTTTCTGATCCGTCCAATTGCCGTCTCAGGTGTTTCACACTGCAGCATGACCGTTAAAAGCGGATCCTTGCAATTCAAAAAACTCTTCTTCATACGTAACACCTCTCCATGGCATTTCTTCCACCGTCAATCATAATATTTTCGCCGTTTATAAACTGGCCTTTTTCCGATGCCAAAAACAGGCACAGATCAATGATCTCCTGTGGCTCAGCGGCCCGGCCAAGCAATGTTTTCATATTTGCCATAGCTGCCCTAGTAAGAACAGGTCCGGGGGATACACAAACGCATCGAATGCCGTATTTTGCACCAAACTGCGCGATTGATTTGGTAAGACCATACATAAGTCCAGCTTTGGAGGTCGGATAATCCATACCGTAACCATCGCCCTCTGCTCCGGTAATAGAACCTATATTAATAATAAGACCGCTTTTCTGGTCACGCATTTGCTTCAAAACAGCATGCGCAAAATAAAAGGGGCCTTTTAAATTCACATCCATACCCCAATCAAAAACTTCTATTGGGACATCGGGAAATTCGGGGTGTTTTTCCCTGTCTACCTTTTGCATCCTTACTGCAAAACCACCTGCAAAATTCGCCATCACATCAATGTGCCCAAATACTTCAACTGCCTTATCTCTGGCAGAGCAAACCTGCCCATAATCCCTCACATCGCAGATAACCCCGATTGCCTTTCCTTTTCCGCCTGTGTTTATTTCATCAACTTTTTCTTTCAATACTTTCTCATTCACATCACACAGAACGACATTTCCGCCAAGCTTCGCCCAATTTTGAGCAAATAACAGTCCCATGCCCGATGCGGCACCAGTAGATATCGCCACCTGACCTTCAAAATTCATTTTCAATGTTCCTTTCATTTCATTACGTAATGCTATAAAACAGCAAAAAAGAAAAGGCAGACAACATGGTGCGTTTCCATGTGTCTGCCTTTATCTCGCAACTTCACACGACGGTGATTATGATTCTGCTGGACTTAGCTAAACTCCACCTTGAAGGGGAGTTTTCCTTTGGCGGGAAGCTTTCCAGCCAGAACTTCGATAGCGTGGAGCTGGGTCGGGGGCATCTTATAACCGAAAAGTCGGCGAGGCACATGATAGATAGGTTTCTGTGCAAATGGATTTCCGAAGTGCAGCACTGCGGATACCTTTCCGGACAGAATCAGTGCGTTGATCACAGATTCCACTCGCCGGGTCATACAATCCGTGCCCAAATAAGCACTGGTGGTACAGAAGGTGACGCACACGACCTCCTTGTGGCGGGTTGCGGCAAGAAGCACCCGCTCATTATCCACTGCAGACGGATATTCAGGCAGATATACTATTTCCGCATCGGGAAATTCCTTCCGGATCTTCTGCTCAATTTTGTCCGGATGATACCAGGTCTGCGTGTGGATTTCTGCGGTCAGATTGCCCAAATCGCCTGTCTTTTCTTCACCCACAATCACAAACAGCCGGTCCCGGTTGTCCGCAGGAAGTGCGGCATCCACGCCGGGGTCAGTGATGGCGGTGATACAATCCTTGGCAATACTGTTGTACAGGTCCAAATCCTCCTGGGTCGGAAGGTCTGGTTTTTCCGGTTCACCGCCTACAAAGGCCTGTGCGGCAAGAACACGGCGGACAGCTTCGTTCAGCCGTTCCTCTGTAAATGCTCCATCCCTATAGTTCTGCAGAAGCATCTCATAATTTTTTCGGGTACTGTTCCGATAGTTGGGCAGAATGATATCATTTCCCGCCGCTACCGCCATACCAAGGATATTTTCCTCTCCATACTTCTGGAGAATCGCCATCATTGCAAGGGAATCGGTAAAGCAGACACCATCAAATCCAAGTTCACGAATCAGATCGATTGTCTTCTTGGAAAGGGAGGCGGGATATTCCGGATCAATCATTTTGTGGACCGTATGGCCTACCATAATGGTAGGAAGCAGACCCTTTTTCAGCAGATGGAGATAGGGAATAAATTTTTCGCCCACAAGCTCCTCTTTGGTAGAATAAGAGGGCACGCTTGCCATGTGTCCATCCACCTTGAACTGATTGATACCGCCGGGATAATGCTTTCCGCAGGAGAGAAAATGGTTGTTGGCAAAGACCTGGGCAATCTCCTCCGCTGCCTCTGCTACCTGCTGGGGATCATCAGAAAAACTCCGGGGCACACTGATGGGGCCGTCGCCGCTAAGAATGTCGATCACTGGTCCCCAAGTGCCGTTGAAGCCGGCTCTTTGGGCATCCGCCACCAGTACACGGGCAAAGGCTCGGAGGTATTCCGGCTTGCCGCAGGCAGAAAGCGTCATCAAGTTGACCGGTGGAAATTCGGAGGCGGGATAACCCGCCTCCATGTCGTTAATAATGAGAATCGGATAGTCCGCCACAGCCTTGATCTTGTCTATCCAAAGTTTATTGTAAGGAGCCTGAACACAGCCCAGAGCGTGATTCCGAATCAAATCCAGTGTGTATTCCAGATCTTTCTCCTCAGAGAAGTTTCGGGCGCACAGCAACATACCAATTTTCTGCTCTGTATTCAAGTCTTCCAGCCTTAACAACATCTTGGTTCCTCCTGAAATTCCGCAAGGGCGGCCTATAAAACTACATTGTGCGGAAAAACCGCATGAACGGGGACAATTAGAAATTACTTTTTGCCGTTAGCTTCCCAGTACTTATCCAGCTCAGCCTGCAGGTTCTCGACGATCTTCATGATGCCAGCTTCCTTCAGCTTCTGGTTGTACTCGTCCAGCCATGCTCTCAGCTCGGCCTCGTTCTTGCAGGTCAGCCACTGATTGCTGTACTCAGCGTCAACAGTCTTGCACGCGCCGATTTCGGCAGAAACAGCAGCGGTGGAGGGACGGAAGCCGGGGGTGTTGATGGGCTTTGCGCCAGCGTTCATGGCGATGGTCTGCTCCCAAACGTCGTCAGCCTGACCGGGGATCAGCCACATGTTGAACTGGTTACCGAAGCCCCAGCCATAGCCGGAACGGCTGTAGCCGCTGTCAGCGATGGGCTCAACGCGGTTTTCGCCAACCTTGATGTAGTGCTCGCCTTCCAGGCCGTGGCAGAACATGTTGTACAGGTCAACGTCGGTCCAGATAACCTTCAGGAATTCCAGAGCAGCCTCGGGATCCTTGGAAGCGTAGTTCATGCCCAGAACGGTGGTCATACCACCGGTGGGAGTACGGGAGTAATCGGGAGTGCCGCCATCCTTGGAGCCAACATATATCTGGATGTACTCATGGCCCATGGAAGCGCTGATCTCGGCTTCGCCGCCGGGCTTGCCGGTGCCGGCCCAGAAGACATACTTGCCGGCCTTGTAGTCAGCAGTGTCGTCGCCCATGGTGTAAACGTCTTCACGGATGATGCCGTCTTCGATCAGCTTCAGCATGCCCAGACGCTGCTCGATGATGCTCTCATAGTTCACTTCGTTGCCGAAGAATGCAACAGTCTCTTCACCAACAGTTGTGCAGTAGTTAGCGCCGTTGTAGCCAGCAAAGCTTCTTGTCTCGTCCTTACCGGTACGAATGCCGCCCATCCAGGTGCCGCCAGTACGGTAGATGTACATATCGGGCTCGCCTTCCTTGACACGGAGCATCCAAGCGTAGAACTCAGGATCGGTAATGTCCCAAATAGCGTCCAGATTCTTGTAGGGCAGGTTGTACTTCTCAGCCATATCCTTGCGGATGTAGAGGGAAGTGGGAGAATACTCGATCTGGTAGTTGGGGATACCGAACAGCTGGCCGTCGATAACAGCGTTGTCGTACCAACCCTCAGGGTAAACTTCCATCAGTTCCTTCCAGGACTCGGTGTCCTTCAGCTGGAACAGATCATAGAAAGCACCCATCTCAGCGCGGTCGTAGTAGTTGTTGGTCCAGGATGCGGTGTAGCACCAGTCCCAAGTCTCGCCGGAGGTCATCATCAGGGTGATACGGTCCTGATACTCAGCAGCGGGGATAGCCTTCAGGTTCAGCTTCAGGTTGTAGCGCTCAGCCAGAATCTTGTTCATGGCTGCGACGACCTGCAGATCGTCGGGCTGGGGATCGTTACGGATAACGACAGTAACCTCGACGATGTCATGCTTGCCATCGAAGCGGTCTTCGGCCTCGGTGGGAGCGGGCTCAGTGTCCTTCTGGGTGTTGTCGCCGGTGGGAGTCACAGGTGCCTTGGTATCGTCAGCGGGAGCCTTCTGGCAGCCAACGAAGCAAGAAACAGCCAGAACCAGAACCAGCAACAATGCGATGATTTTCTTCATTTGCTATTTCCTCCTAGTTTTTTATATGTTGAAATGGTAAATACCATCATCAACCGATGGTGGATTTGGATTGCCATGCAAGTCTGGAAATCGCGGCAATCACACGTGGCAAACTGGGGTTGTTCCTCAAATAGAAAGATTGCCGCAGCGTAGTGCATTGAGCAAATCTTTGTCTCATCAACATTTCATTCCCAGCCCTACGGGCACCCTCTCCCACCCCCGAGGGAGAGGGATTTTAGGAAGGAAATAGAGAAGAATGATCATCACCACAGATCCCTATGGTGGATGGTCATATACTTTGCAGCAAGTAGTCGTACTCGACGACTTTCCTATCAGATTGGAACGGTGATATAATAGATATGCTTATCGCAGAAAGAACCAACTGATTTTTAACAAAATCATTATATCAAAATCAGAAGGCTTTAATAATGTTCTGGGTTTACTTGTTTCTGTGGCTTTTTTACAATTATTAACGCCCTTTCCTGTATTGCCCGGGAGTCGTGTTGAGATACCGCGAAAATGCGTGATATAAGCTGTTACTATCGGAAAATCCAACTCTCTCGCTAATTTCATCAATAGTTATTGTCGTTTCTTCCAACAATTTGATTGCTAAATCCAAACGTTTTCCGGTTATGTATTTTAGAAATGTAACGCCAAATTTCTCCTTAAATACTCTACTAAAATAAGACGGATTATAAGAGTATTGGTTCGCCAACTCTTCAAGTGTGATCCTATCGGCAAGATGTTCGTCAATATATGCGGAAATCTCCTTCCAGGTATCATCTATCTCGAGAGGACGAATCCCAACTTTCCTTTCACGAAGCATTTTAATGAGCAAGGTGTTCAAATAGTTCTCAACAACTATCTCATACGATTTTTCTTTCTTTGTATATTCGTGGAACATAGAACATATAATATCTTCTATTTTATCTCGCTCTTTTCCAAAAAAGCATATCCTTCCAAACGCTGTTTCTCCCCGCATTTCATTAAAACACGAAAGTGCAAGCATCGAGAATTTGTTTAGCGGATTGATCATGTTTTCTCCGTTCAACTTGGGAGAGAATATGATATTTATATAGGAATATTCTTTATCGGCAGAAAAGCTGTGGGTGCACCCGTCGTTCATAAACAGAAGATCACCGCGGCAAACATCATACGAGCAATCATTGATGATTTGCGTCATTTCCCCAGAAAGGATATAGACAATTTCAATAAAATCGTGGGTATGTATCTTTTCCGAAGATTTACAGAAAGAGCTATCCTCGTGCTTAAAAATATGCACACAGTGACTGTTTTTTACAAATTCATCGGCTTTATATACATGCACAATAATCTCTTTTCTCTTTCAATGATTTAGTCAACATCCTTATTTTGTATTCTTCAGCTTTTCTTCGCAAAATTCCTTGAAATCCGGGGTTTTCCATGAAGTGTTATATCCGCCGAAGCCCTGGTCATGGGGCGCAACATAATCCGGAAGATTGTTGCATTCCGTCAGCGCTTCACGAATTGCCTGAAGATACTTATAGCCAAATTTATGGCTGGGCGCGACGAAGTGCCCCTCGTCCCATTCGTTCCAGTTGTCAATCATGATCATCTTTCTTGCCCAGGCATTTTCAGGAAGGCTATCGGTAATTTCCTTCATTCTTTTCAAAAGGTCTTTGAATTTTTCGGGAGAAAGATACCATATATTTGACCACTCGCGGTATTTGCAACCCAGATCAATAAAGTGCTGAGAAAATCTGGGTGTCGGATCCTGGAAGCAGGATGCAGTGGGAACAAAACCGGTATTACCTGCCTCAAGATTATCTAAAAACTTATTACACTGTTCCTGGATAATATTTTCTTCATCCGGATAAAAATCATACGGTGCGTTGTAACCGGAATTGTATCCAAACCTGAAATCATAGCCTCTTTCCATAAATTCTGCATGGGTTTTCTTGTCAGTTCCAGTGTTGCACCCGGCAAAGATCATGCCGTCAAAACCATGCTTCTTTGCATATTCTCTGCAGCTGTCGAATGCTGCTTTCTGTTCCTCAGGTTCTTTAAACACTTCCGCAAGACGTCTCTGATTATAAATAAAGAGGACAGGCTTATTGTCTATCACAAGATAATTCTCTCTTGTAAAGTAATTTTCCATCCAGAAAGGCATCAGATTTTCAACAATATCCACAGCATCGGTTGTGCCCCATCTGGGCATATTTTCAAACATGATAGCAAACTTCATATGCTTCTGAAATTTGGCATTGAAAAGGGCCTCGTGAAGTCCGTGACTGCATCTCAGATCGCTTACTGTAACAGGTTTCCCCATATTATCCAGTTTTCTGTACCAGCAATAGATGAAACAATTGACGCCATGTTCAACCGCCCATTTGATTTCCCAATCGCAGACTTCCGGATTTTCTTCATCATAGTACCCCATCAGCGGAGTTCTGTCCGGGAATTCTTCTGCAAGGTAGTCAAATGCATCGTGTACGCCTGCAGCTCCCTTCTTCCATGCCGCATAATAATGTGCGGCCACAATTCTGTCACTTTTAGCCGGATTTGGTTCAGGGATATAGGAATTAAATTTAATATTATACATAGCAAAATCTCCTTTTTAAATTCCATCAAAGAAAAAGTCGAAACCCTTTTCACTTTCATCAAAGCGGTGACCGCCTTCCCATAGGGTAAAGCGGAAATTGTCGGTAGCGCCGAAGTCAGAATAATACTTTGCGGCTCTTTGGGCTTCGTTTATTGAGTGCGTGTAGTCAAACACCGGATCATTCTTTCCGACATCTATTTGAAGCCTTCTTGGCGCACAAAGCGCAGCAATTTCTGCATCGCAAAATTCGTTTGCCGCATCTTTGTAAGTCCAATCGCTAAAAGCAATTTTTGTTCGGTCATTAAAGAAGCAGGCTGCATATATTGATTTGATACGCTTGTCAGCCGCAGCGGTATAGAGAGAAAAATACCCACCATAAGAGGCTCCCATCATCGCTGTGCGGTTTTCGTCTATATAATCCAAAGAATTTATGTAGTCGATAGACCTTCTTATACAGAAAACCTCAAGTCCCGTAATACTGAGACCTAAATGTTTCAGTTTACTGTCTATTCTTCCCCGGTCAAACGGAATGTCTATGTCAGTTTTTTGTTCACCGGTATCAATACTAAATTTCCACAGAAGAAGTTGCGGTGCAAAAACTGCCATTCCCCTTTCTAAAGCTCTTTTGGTGAAGAAGTTGTAATTACTTTCTCCGAGAAACTCGCTGCATATTTCAGGCGTGCTTCCTCCTCCGTGTTGTGCGATGACCAGTGGCGCACGGTTTACGCCATAGGGCACCATAAAAATTCCGTAAAACCAAAATTCGGGAATCACTTCTATCTTAAGGCGGTACACATTACAAAAATCGTCTTTTCCAATAAACTCGCTTTTTGCATTGGGAATATAGTCAGGGTAAGGAAAAACAGGCTGACCAATCAAGTCTATGAAGTCCTTTCGGTGTTCCTCTTGCTCTGCTGTTACTCTCTCCATAAACTTATCTCGACAAGCAAAGCTTTCCTCATATTTTTTCTGAATAAATCTGTTTATAGAATCGACATAATCTTTTCGATAAGAATTCCCTGAGGGTATATCTCCTTCGAAAATAGACTTACCTTTGTACTTTGCCATTTTGTCACTCCCTTCCATTATTTATTTTGATAACTTGCGTGCTATTTCTGCAAGTTTTATGCTCTGCCGTTCAAATTCTTCAGTAGGCAGGCTCTCTTTCGGAACTATTTCCAAAGAGAGTACACCGTCAAATCCAGTTTCTTTTAAGGCGGAAGAGAACTCCTGCCAATCAATGATTCCTTCGTATGGGGGAAGGTGTTCATCCTTTTCGCCGCCGTTATCATGAACATGTAAAACCTTTATCTCTTCTGCTAACTGCCTGATTGAATCACCGGGTGATAGATCACGAAAGACAGCCACATGACCAGTATCAAGACATATTTTTAAATTATTGTCGTTGATCTCACGTACAAGTTTTAATATCTGTTGCGGCGTAGCAAGCGAGTAATCAATAAAAGGAGTGTTTTCCAGACATATAGTAACACCGTATTTCTTTGCAACCTTTACAAGCTTGGTCATAAAAGAAACATTCACATTCCATGTTTCATTTTCGCGGTCGTTTTCTATATCATGTATTCCAAAGGGCATTAAGGGATGGATCACCCAATATTTGCATCCGAGAAGCCAGGTTGCACGAATGGACTTTTCCATTTTTTCCAAAATGTCTGCCTCTTCAGTATCTCTTATCGGCCACGGACCGTGGGTCTGAAAAATTTTAATCCCTGCTTTTTGCGACAGTTCTCTCTCTTTTTCCAGACATTTCTCAAACTCCTGCTCATTCAATAAATACAGCGCATTATCAGTATTGCACAAATCAAAATCAACGCAGTCAAAACCGTGCGACTTTATCTTGCTGTATTTTTCGTCTCCAAATCTATCGTATCCACCCTTGCGCATTTTCACTGAAACACCGATTCTCATAGCATCGCCCCCCAGCAAAGCTTCATAAGCATCAATTTTCTAACTCTGTATTACCGTATAATTTTGTATTCTATTGATAAAATTTCTGCAATTTTAGCAATTGTATCAGCGTGATGGCCAATGCCCAATGCGTAATGGTGGGTTGGCCCTTCCATTACCCATTTTTTAATAAATTCTTTTGTGGTAGGAGCAAAAAAGCCTCTTGTGTTCGTGTTGCCAGTTGGTGGAATTGGGCCTTCCTTTGAATAACCTTCGCCTATTACAAACTTAAATTTATTTTCTGCAGTCTGTGTAATTCCTAACATTGTAATGGGCCCCTCTTTAATTTTAAATTCGACGGAAGCACCGCTGCCGGGTTTGCCGTGATACTTTTTCAAACTTCTCAGTGCAGGTTTCCCCTGTGCGATTTTCAAGTGATGCGGACCATCATGACCCACCAAAATAAAATCCTCTGAGAAATCAAAGGGGTGGAACTCCGCAAAACTTCCGCCAATGTCAAGCCTGTCCATAATGAGCATGGCAATGCAGGTTTTGATGTCATATTCTCCGCACATTGGCACTCCCTGCGCATTCAAAATGGAGTTTCCCACAATAAAGGTTGACGTGATCTTTCTATGTAAACTGTCCACGCGTCCTTCATAATAATATGCCAGGCCGGTTAAATTGTATTTTTCTACGAACTTATCGAGGGCAACCGCAGATTTTGCTGCCTGATACTTGTCCTCCTCTGTAAGTTTGGAGGTTACGGGATCAGATTTCGGTTCGGGCATATCAAACTCTGCATCGATCACTTTAATTTTATTATCAACTTCCTCTTCGGTTACTTCGTCATAAAGTTCTATCACATCATCCACTTCAAGCAGCGGCACATGTAAGCCGAAAGCGGCAGAGATCGCAGTAGGGTCAGCGTGCATATCGTACATCGCTTCCATGGTATGTCCCATAAGACCGATTCTGGCCCCTCTCAGATCGTGAAGCACTTTTGCAATGTTGCACCATTTTTCAATTTCCCTTTTCACATCATCATCGCCGTATAAAGTGCCGATGATGCAATCGTTTACTTTTTTTCCCAAACGGGCAGCGACGCCAGTAAATTCGGGAACGGAGCAGATGTTATCATTTTCCAGCTGCATAAAGGTACTCGCTTTTGTATAATCAAGCCTGAGCGCGGCTGAAGTGCAACGAGTACAACAGGTTTATTTATTTCCTTGATGATCGGTACAAAAACGGAAGAAGTTGCATAGGTAACCATATTGCAAAAAATCAGATCAAGGTTTTCTGCCATCATCTTTCTGACTGCGTCATATGCTTTTTCGCTGGTATCAATCATGCCAAAATCAATAAGTTCTATTTCGTTTTTGGCGGTCAAGTCGCAGAAATCCCTATGGTAATGCATAAGGTTTTCGTACAGTCCCTCAAACTGCGAAAAATAGGTGTTATGAGCAACCGCAAAAACACCGATTCTCGCAGTTCTTTCTTTTCTTCTTTCTATCATGGCAGGCATCTTCCTTAACTCACAAGTATTTGTATCTTGACTATATCATTGGAAAGCGATAATATGTAAGTCATAAAACAAACCAAAAATTGTATAAAACAAAGATGAGGTAGAAAAGTGCTTTTTTCAGAAATCAATCCCATGGTCAGGTATGCCAGATATGTGAATATAACTGAAGAATTGTATTATCATGAGGTTGTACCTCTGGATGCCAGATTGTTTTATTGTTTACGGGGCTACGGTAAAATAAGAGTAAAAAATACAGAATATGAAATGCTGCCATATTCCCTTCTTATTATCAATTCAGGAATTCCCTACGAAATACTTACGCCGGAAAACTTGGTATGCTATATCGCGCTTAATTTTGATTATACGCAAAAAGCTGCTGCCTACAGCATTCCCATTCAACCGGTCTTGCGCAGCGATTTTCAGAAGGAAATGCTTGTGGATTTCAACACTTTTCAAAATACCGGCGTACTGTCAGATGTTTTGTACATAAAGCAATTTTCCAGTATACAGGGGAGAATGAACGCGATTGTAAGTGAGTATATGAAAAAGCTTATGTACTACGAGACAAAAATCGGCCATCTGCTTGCAGATTGCATAGCCGATAGTATCAGATTCCTTGAGACCAGCAATGCCAATTCAGAAAAAGAATCTTCAG
The DNA here is from genome assembly GCA_045646265.1 of Faecousia sp. Lineage (GTDB taxonomy): Bacteria > Bacillota > Clostridia > Oscillospirales > Oscillospiraceae > Faecousia. The sequence goes on along the minus strand of JAZRKL010000039.1, from coordinate 8,785 downwards.
ACCGTATACTTTCCTACATACACGAAAACTACCGGGAAAATCTGACGAATAGCATAATCGGAAATATCTTTGGATATCATCCCACCTATATAAGCTCACTTATAAAACAGATGACCGGAATGCCCATTCACCAATATATCATCCATATTCGTCTGATGAATGCAGTAACCCTATTGGAAAACACCTCCTTCTCAGTTGCCGAAGTTGCTGCCGCCTGCGGATTTTACGACGCTGCATACTTTTCCAGATACTTCAAAAAACATTTTGGCATACTGCCATCCAAATACAGAAGCATTTAGAATATTTATAAATAGAAACCCCCTGATACGCTTCGTAAATCGCATCAGGGGGACTATTCATATATATCTTTCTTTCAATTTCTCTCGTACAGGCACATCTCGTAGCCGATGCCATTTTCCTCGCCGGAAAGCAGCACCTCAGACAGGTGCCAGTTGGGATCCTCATCCAAGTTAGGAAAGTACGTATCAGACTTCGGGCATGCATGGACCTTAGTGATATAAGCCTTATCACAGTAAGGCAGCATCTGGCGGTAAATACTGCCGCCGCCAATGACCATGACTTTCGGGAACTGCTTGGTGAATTCCGCAGCTTCTTCCGGGCTGTGGCACAAATATGTACCTTCCATCGTATTATCACCACGGCTGATTACCACATTTACCCGGTTAGGGAGCGGCCTGCCGCCGGGGAAATCCGCCAAGGTTCTTCTGCCTACGATGACGCAAGCACCCTTAGTGGTCTCCCGGAAGAATTTCCGGTCGGCGCTGAGCGCCACCGGCTGGGTACCGCAGCAGCCGATACCCCAATCATCATAAACTGCAACGATCAGTTCCATAAGCTACCTCAGATCGCCATGGGGATCTCAAAATTGAAAGGATGGAACTTGTAGTCCTCTAACTTGAAGCTGTCCTTGGTGAAAGCATAGAAATCGGTAATACTCTTGTCGATAGAGAACTTGGGCGCTTCAAAGCCCTCTTTTTCCAGCATAGCCTTGACGGCAGGAATGTGGCGGTCGTAGATGTGGCAGTCAGCGATCACATGAACCAGCTCGCCCACTTCCAGACCGGAGGCCTGAGCCATCATGTGGGTCAGCACCGCGTACTGCACCACATTCCAGTTGTTGGCGGCAAGCATATCCTGGCTGCGCTGATTTAAAATCGCGTTCAGGGTATTGCCGGTGACATTAAAAGTCATAGAGTAAGCGCAGGGATACAGGTTCATCTCATGCAGATCTTCAAAGTTATAGATATTGGTCATGATCCGGCGGGAAGCGGGATTGTGCTTCAGATCAAACAGCACACGGTCCACCTGATCCATAGGCTCCGCTCCCTTTTGGAACTGATACTTTTTGCCCAGCTGATATCCGTAAGCCTTACCGATGGTACCGTCCTCACCTGCCCACTCATCCCAGACATGGCTGCCCAGATCGCAGATGCGGTTGGACTTCTTCTGCCAGATCCACAGCATTTCATCCACAGCGCTCTTCCAGTATGTACGGCGCAGGGTCATAATGGGAAATTCTTCTTTCAGGTTATAGCGGTTGACCACGCCAAACTTCTTAACGGTATGGGCAGGTATTCCATCCGGCCAATGGGGCCGGACCTCCAGGTCCGTATCGTAAAAACCGTTTTCCAGAATATCCAGGCACGTTGCGCGATAAATTTCGTCTGCTCTGCTCATAGAAGTTCCCCCTCTTGTTTTTCTTCAGTATAGCACAAATCACTCAATTAGCAAGTTAATATTTTTCTGACAAAGGGCATAAATATCCTGCAGATCAGCTGCTTTGATCAGCTGAGCGCCCATTTGTTCCAATTCTTTGGCTGCTATCGATTCGTCAGCGAAACAAAATACATGGCTCCATCCAGCCTTCAAATTCCGAACAGTTCCGTCCCATGTACCGCCGATCCCCAAGGAAGATTGGGCAACAAATGTAATTTCACCCAAGCAGTGAATTATTCTGTTGCGGCTCAGCGCCCGTTGGGATGAAAAAGCATTGTTATACCCGTCCTCTGACAGATACAGAACAGCTTCCTTTTGTCTGTGCTTTTCCAGGCTGTCCGCCACCACGCAGATCACATTGCCGCCTGAGCGCAGGCAGGCATCCTGAGCCGTCTTATCAGCGCCACGGGCATTGCCTGAGACCAGCACAAAGCCTTGCTTTGCTGCCTGTATTCCCACCTGCTCCGCAAATCGCCGGTTCTCCTCATTCAGTTCCCGGCTGCCAACCAACGCGACACAGGGTTTCTGCAGAATTGAGATATCACCCTTGGCCCACAGGCATCCCGGGCTGTCATCCCCCAGGCATCTTCTCACCCGAATCGGATATTGCTCACCGGCACGGGTGATTGGAAAACAGCCGCACAGTTTTCCCTTACGCAAATAGTAATCCAGCAGTTGCTGCTCTCCTAACATGTGCAGTATCCGCTCCGCCATCTCACGGGAATATCCCAAGGCGATCAGATCCTCTTTCTCCAGTTCCCTGTCCGTTTTCGGTTTCTCCGACGAACGGACTCTGGAGGCCAAGGTACGGAACTGGGCCACTGTCAAAGGTTTTCTTTCCGGATCTCCCAGCTGGCTGGTAAGCAGCAGGAAACCCGCCTCCCGGCCGTTCAACGCAGCCGCCTCTTGGGAGGCTTCGGTGCTACGATTACTTCCTCTGTCAGTGTTCCGTCCGCGCCCAAAACCATAGGCTTAATGGTATAGTTTGAGTACTTGGCAATTTCGTCCAGTTTTGCTTTCTCAGGGAAGTTTCCAATGATAGACCATGCCACACCCTTGCGCTTTGCTCTGCCGGTTCTTCCAATGCGGTGGACATAGTATTCATTTTCTTCCGGCACATCAAAATTAATGACGCAATCCACATCGTCCACGTCAATACCACGGGATGCCACGTCTGTAGCGATCAAAATTGCCAGCTTGCCGTCACGGTAGCGCTGCATGGTCTTTTCACGCAGGCTCTGGCGGATATCGCCATGGATGCAATCGCAATCCAACCCCGCCCGCTGGAAATCGTCACAGAGCCGCTGGCACATATGCTTGGTGTTGCAGAAAATCATAACCCGTTCATACCCTTGGGTGCGGATCAGCCGGACGGTGGTCTCCGCCTTTTCAAGAGGTGTCACCGTCATACAGTACTGGTCAATATCCGGGCGGTCTTCCTGTTTCGGTTCTACGGTGATCTCCACTTCATCACGCTGATACATCCAGGAAACGGTCATGACCTCCTGGGAAATAGTAGCGGAGAAGAGACCCAGATTCTTACGGTTTTTGACCTTATCAATGATCTTGGTAACATCCTTGAAAAAGCCCATATCCAGCATCCGGTCGGCTTCGTCCAGAACCACTGTCTGGATCTTATCCAATCGAACCGTCTTACGGTTGTAGTGGTCCATCAGCCGTCCGGGTGTTGCAACTACGATCTGGGGTTTCTTTTCAAGCTGCTTGATCTGTCCGCCGATACCGGCACCGCCATAGAGAACCGCCACACGGATATTCTGATAATATGTCAGCAGGCCCCGCAGTTCATCACCGATCTGCAGCGCCAGTTCTCTTGTAGGAGCCAGAATCAGACCCTGTACATCCTGACATTCCGGATCGATATGCTCGATCATAGGAATGCCAAAAGCAAAGGTCTTTCCCGTTCCGGTAGGTGCCTTGGCAATTACGTCCTTCCACTGCATAAACTCCGGGATCGCCAGCTGCTGAATGGTTGTGGGATATCCGTACCCTTTCTTCTCCAGAGCTTTGAGCATTGCGTCACTGAGGCCTAATTCCCGAAATGTAATTGTGCTTTCTGTCATTTCTTTCATCCTTTTTCTATGCGAAACATATAGTTACCCGTATATTCTAACAGCTTTCCTGTCAATATGCAAGGGATTTCCGTTTATAGAAAATTAAGAATTCACCTTTGCGCAACTGTGGACAAACACAGAGAAATATGTTATATTGTATTATAAGATTTTATAGCCTACTGAAGCTTTCCAGTTGAAAATGGGTAAGCTAGTTCTGCAAGGAGGAATTCACATTGGTATATGTTCTGCTTGGTACAGGCTTTGAAGAAACAGAAGCCATAGCCCCTATCGATCTGATGCGCCGCGCCGGTATCCCGGTCATGACAGTCGGTATTAACGGTAAAACCGTTTATGGTGGCCACGGCATTGGCATTGAAGCGGATATCAAACTGGGTGAAATGGATCTTACCGATCTGGAAATGATCGTTCTGCCCGGCGGGTTGAGTGGTGTTGCATCCATCCGGGCAAGCCACGAAGCTATGGATGCCATCGCTTTTGCCTATGAAAATAACCGCTATGTGGCTGCAATTTGCGCAGGCCCCACTGTTCTGGCCGATCTGCATATCACCGATGGCAAAAAAGCAACCTGCTACCCCGGTTGTGAAAATGGTATGGGCAGCGCAGTGATGGTAAACAATGTCCCTTGCGTTACCGACGGAAAACTGATTACCGGCACCTCTGCCGGCTGCGCCGTTCCCTTTGGCCTTGCTCTGATCGCCGCACTGAAGGGTGATGACATTGCAAACACTGTCGCTCAGCAGATCGTGATCCGCTGACAGGAGGAATCGATATGTCCAATGAAAGAAATTTAAACCCCGCTGAAAACCCTGATCTTGACCAATCTTTGTTTATAGCTGACGAGGTTGAGGGAGATATCGCATCAGATGTCCAATCCATAATGTCAACTGATAATGACACTGCCGCAGAATCAGAAGGTGCTACCGTCTTTGTGTCCGTCAATGATACCGTTCTTCTTAACTCCACAAAAGGTGAACCTGCCCCTGTAACAGATGAAACGTTGAATCATGTGCTTCTTTCAGATCCGGTAGTTGGTGAGGAAATCCAAGCTGACGAACACGCTGTCTATCATGCCAGCCTGTCACACCCCGCTGATGCTGAAATTGACAAAATTCTGGATGATGCCAAGGCAATGAACACACCTTCTGATGCAACCGCCCCGATAAACATTGACGGCATTTCCTCTGAAACTGTAGTTTTTGAAGCCCAGGAAATGCCGCCCATCCAAGATTACGTTGATCCCAGCAATCTTCAGGATCAGCCGGAAGAAAACAAGGAAGAAGTTCCGGAAGAGGAACCTCCCCTGCCCAAGGGCCGTCCCAAAGCAAAGAAAGGATACGGTTTGCTGGGTATCCCCCATATCATCTCTACTGTGATCTGGCTCGCGATCACTTTGGCTATTGGTGTATCTCTTGGGCGTCTTGTTTGGGTATGTGCCGCCGAAGTTCTTGCCTTTGGCCGTCCGGATCAGGAGTATGTGGTTACAGTATCCAGCGCAGACAATATCGATACCATTGCCGCGAAGCTGAAAAATGCCGGTCTGATCAAATATCCTGAATTGTTCAAGATGTATGCCGGTTTGACCGATGCCGAAGAAGAAATCTCTGTGGGCACCTTTACCCTCAACAGCAAATTCGACTATATGGCACTGGTCAATGCTATGTCCTACCATTCTCCTGCCCGTGAATCTGTAGAATTGATGATTCCCGAAGGCTATACCTGTGCGCAGATCTTCGCGCTTTTGGAAGAAAACGGTGTTTGTTCTGCCGCCGAACTGGAAGAGTATGCCGCAAACGGTGAGATCAAAGAGCGTTGGTTCCTGGAAGGCATTGAGCGCGGTGATAAATACTGTCTGGAAGGCTACCTCTTCCCCGATACCTATCAGTTCTATACCGACGATGAGCCGGGCCGTGTTATCGGTAAATTCTTAGACGGCTTTGACAATCGTTTTACCGATCTGATGAAGAGCAGATTGGATCCTCTGAACGAACGTCTGGCCAAGGTGCTTGCCTCCCGCGGCTACGACGAGGAAACAATCGAATCCCGCAAGATCACCATTCGCCAAATCGTCATCATCGCGTCCATGATTGAAAAAGAAACATCTGACAATGCAGAAAGCTACGAGATCTCCTCTGTCATCTACAACCGTCTGACCAATCCGGCAAATTACCCCTACCTGAATATCGACGCGACATTGATCTATGCGTTGGGCGGTAATATTGATCCGGAAACCGGAAAAACCAAGCCATTGACCTACGATGATCTGCAGATGGAGCATCCCTATAACACCTACAAAGTCAAAGGTCTGATTCCCGGCCCCATCTCCAACCCCGGCAGTAACAGCCTCAATGCCGCGCTGGATCCCAGTGTGACGGATTACTATTTCTATGTATACAACCCCAATACCAGCCAGCATATGTTCGCAAAAACCCCTGCAGAGCACGATAAGAATGTTAACTATGTAAGATCACTGGAAAAGAACCAATGAAAAAGATTGAATTACTAAGTCCCGCCGGCGATATGGAACGGCTGAAAATGGCCATTGCCTACGGCGCAGACTCCGTTTATCTGGCAGGCACCGCATTTGGTATGCGGGCCTTTGCCGGAAACTTCTCTCCGGAGGAGCTTCCTGTGGCTGTAAAGCTGGCCCATGACCGCGGTGTAACCGTTCATGTCACCGTCAATACCATGCCCCGCAACGAGGAAGCGGCCGCGCTGCCTGCATATCTGGAGCAGCTCCAGGATGCGGGGGTCGACGCGCTGATTCTGGCTGATCTGGGTGCGTTTACCATGGCAGGCAAATACGCACCCAAATGCGCCCGCCATATTTCCACCCAGCAATCCGTTGCCAATTATGAATGCGCTTCTGCCTGGTATGATCTGGGTGCGCAGCGTGTAGTCCTGGCCAGAGAATTGAATCTGGAGGAGATCCGCACCATTCGGGAAAAGACACCCAAAGAGCTGGAGATTGAAACCTTCGGTCACGGCGCTATGTGTGTCAGCTATTCCGGCCGCTGCCTGCTGAGCAACTACATGACCGGACGTGACTCTAACCGTGGAGCCTGCGCCCAGCCTTGCCGTTATCAGTACGCACTGATGGAAGAAAAGCGCCCCGGTGAGTATTTCCCTGTTTTCGAGGATGAAAAGGGTACCTATATCCTCAATTCCAGGGATATGTGCATGATTGATCATTTGAAGGATCTGCAGGACGCAGGTGTGGATTGCATTAAAATTGAAGGCCGCGCTAAATCCGCATATTACGCCGCCATCGTTACCGGCGCTTACCGGCACTGTATCGATGATGTGGCTGCCGGACGGGAAATTGATCCTGTTTGGCGGGACGAAGTGGATCATGTTTCTCACCGTATTTACTCCACCGGCTTCTATTACGGATTCCCCGGGCAGTACACCGAGAATTCACGGTACATAAGACAGTGTCAAGTATGCGCCATTGTAGAAAGCTGTGATGAAACAGGCAACGCGTTGTGCAGCCTGCGCAATAAGTTCCCGGAAGGTGAATCACTGGAGGTAGTCGGTCCCGATCTGCGGCCCTACGAGATCATCGCCAGCGCCATGACAGATTTGGAGGGAACTCCACTCAGCGAGGTTAGAACCCCAGAGATGAAGTTTTATATGAACCTGGGGAAACAAGTTCCTCCCCTTACCATTCTCCGTCACGCGGTCGAATTATCCGCAAAGTAATCATAACCAACGGCCGTGTGCATCTGTTAAGGAAAAGTAAACACTAAAACACCATAATTTTGAAGCCCAGTTCGGTCTTATACTGAACTGGGTTTTTATAGTCCAAGATGGCCGCAGATCGCCTATTATTGAAGGGTTGTTTGGAGCAAGTTTCAAAGATTGTAGCAAATTTGCGCCAAACAAGGGAGCGCAGGGCATAAAGAAAACCCAGAAACCGTTGCGGTTTCTGGGTTTTTGAAGTTCGATATGAGAGATAGATTATCTCTTGGAGAACTGAGGAGCGCGACGTGCGGCCTTCAGACCGTACTACTTCTTTTTTGGATCGGAAAAAGTATTGGTATGCCATTACTTTTCGGATCGCGACTCAAATTTAACCCCTAATTTAACCCCGACAGGAGTCTCCCGCTTACGACAAGAAACTACTGTTCTCGATTAAATGCTCCGTTAACCACAGCTGATAGTTGTTCGGGTTTATTGTACTTGACTTTTGCATAAATGTCCATAGTGATTTTGCTGTTCTCGTGTCCAGCGAGATATTGCACAGTCTTGGGATCAATCGATGCGTGAATCAGATTTGTGATGTATGTATGTCGCAGCTGGTGGGGAGTAACATCGAAATCCAAGCTGTAGATTACCTTACCATTCTTTGAGCATTTGCCTCCAAGTTCTTTCTGGACAACATGCTTTTCTCTCTTACCGTCCTTATATCGGAAGTAGGTATGTTCTTTGACAGACCGGGTTCGGATATATTTCCATACCCGCTGAAACTGAGTGTAAGAGAGTGGATCTCCATCCCGGTTGGCAATAACAAACTCCGAGTTAGAACACTCCTTTGCTTCTTTAAGACATTCTGCTAACTGCTTTGGTAAAGGGATGTCTCTTTTGGCGGCTTTGGTTTTCAGCTCATTTGTAATGACTGGACGGTTATGCTCCACATGCCATGCTCTTCTAACAGATAGATATGGGGTATCACCCTCCAGAAAAACACAGTCCCATTTTAGTCCAAGAATTTCTTCTCTTCTAAGGCCAGCATACAGACCAATCATTACGAAGACATAGGGAGGTAAACCATCAATTGCTTCGAGAAGTTTATCGATTTGTTTATCAGTTAAAGCTTCTCTCTCCTTCTGGGGTTTACCACCTTTTGCAGAGATTCTTTCACAGGGGGATTTATCAATGATGTTGCTGTCTACGGCAGCATTAAAGATACATTTGTAGAGCATATGAACACCCTGATATACCGATGTGGACTTTTT
>JAZRKL010000038.1:0-10730 GCA_045646265.1 Faecousia sp. | reverse complement strand
CCTGCCCCACCCGGTTCGTTACTGCTATTGTAAATGATCGTTTACAGGTCAAGTTACCGCCGCACCCAAGCCTCCCCTGTGTAAGGGGAGGTGGTCAAAATCTTCGATTTTGACCGGAAGTCGGATCGTAGCCATGTCGTTCTGTGAGCCAAGGAGTTGGTGAGTTTAATTGTCTTCCTAAGACCGCTTGGCCTCCGACTTACATGACCGGCGCAGAGGTTGCTGCTCTGACTGGCGGCGCCGATGTTCAGTTCAGCTTCCCCGGCCATGTCTGCCACGTCTTCAACAAGGAGACCGGTATCAATCTGGAGGCTTAATTCCAAACCGTATCTTCAAAAGGCTCGCCCGCAAGGGCGAGCCTTTTCTTTGCTGTGCAGGCATCCAAATTTCAGTTTGTCTTTCTGTTGCACCGCACCCAAAGGCCCCCTTGTGTAAAGGGGGCTGTCAAAAATCTCTGATTTTTGACTGGGGGATTGTCATGCTTTGACAACCCCTCCGGTCAAAATCGAAGATTTTGACCACCTCCCCTTACACAGGGGAGGCTTGGGTGCGGCGGTAACTTGACCTGTAAACGATCATTTACAATAGCAGTAACGAACCGGGTGGGGCAGGGAAGTAACGATTCGCAAAGGTCTTGGTGCGAAATGGGAGCGGCGGCTCGCCGCTAAACGATTATTTATCTTGTCCGCAGCGCCTAATTTCTTTACCCAATCTTAACCGGTATTCAAGTATAATGAATTGATTATTCATTGGAAAGGAATGTTTTTTTGTGTTACCTGCAATTATTCTGTTTGCGGCTACGTATGTGCTGATGCTGACTTTCAGCAAATACCGTCCCTACATCGCGCTAGCTTCCGGTTTGATCTTCATCGTTTCCGGTATGCTTCCCGTTGACCAGATCATCGGTGCTCTGGACTTCAACGTTCTGCTGATGATCGGCGGCACCATGGGCCTTGTGCAGCTGTTCATCGATAGCCGCATGCCCGAGCGTCTGGCGGATATCATCATGAACCGGGTGCCCAATATCCAGTGGGCAGCGGTTGCCCTTTCTCTGTTCGCCGGTATTATCTCCGCTTTTGTGGACAATGTGGCTACCGTTCTGATGATCGCTCCCGTAGCCATTGAGATCTGCAAAAAGCTGAAGACCAATCCTGTACCCTTTATCATTGCGATCGCTGTTTCCTCCAATCTGCAGGGTGCGGCCACTCTGGTCGGTGATACCACCGCTATTATGCTGGGTTCCGCTCTGGATATGAGCTTCCTGGACTTCCTCTGGTACCAGGGTAAACCCGGTATGTTCTTTATGGTGGAACTGGGCGCTGTTTTGTCTGCCTGCATTGTATATTTCACCTTCCGCAAGGAAAAGGGTGCCATCCCCAAGACTGGTAAGATGACCGAGGTGGAGGATATTGTGCCTACCATTCTGCTGGTTGGTGCTATCGCACTGCTGATCGTAGCATCCTTCCTGCCCTTTGATATGCCTGCCGAGACCAACGGTCTGATCTGCACCGCTCTGCTGGCTGTGGGTTTGATTTACAACTATTCCAAGAAAAAGAATCTGGATGCTATTATGACGCCCCTGAAGGCCATTGACTTTGAGACGTTGGGTCTGCTGGTTGGTCTGTTCCTGATGATCGGCGGCATTTCCCATGAGGGTGTCATCGATGCTCTGGCAGCGCTCCTTGCTAAGCTGGGTGCCGGTAATCCCTTCCTGATGTACACCATCATCGTATGGGCATCTGTATTGATCTCTGCGTTCATCGATAACATCCCATACGTTGCTACCATGATTCCTGTCATTGCCGGTATTGCCACGGAGATGGGTATTGACTCCACTGCGCTGTACTTCGGCCTGCTGTCCGGTGCCACTTTGGGCGGCAACTGCACCCCCATCGGTGCCTCTGCCAATATTACCGGTATCGGTATCCTGCGTAAGGAAGGCCATGAGGTAGCCAACAGCGATTTCTTCAAGATCGGTATTCCCTTCACCCTGTCTGCCATTATCCCTGCTTACGTTTTGATCTGGGTCCTGTTTGGTGCTTGATTCGACAAAAAATCGAACCCCACACGACTGTGTGGGGTTCTTTTGCTGGTCAACCGAATGACGTTTTTTTGAGCCGGGGCAGAGCTGTTGATTTTTGATGGTACATAAAGTATAATTGATAAAGAGATTCATTACACTTGCGTAATATGATGAAACTGTATGCAGAAATTTCTAATGAGCAAAACAGGAGCGGAGTATGGAACAATCCCGTTGTATAAATTTAAAAAAAGTATTGATTATTGTGGCTGTGTTGCTGGCAATCGCGCTGCTTGTTTTTATGTGTACGCAGCTGCTGCCAAAGCACGATGAAAACACAGACACCTCTGTGCCGGCCGTAACGGAGGAAACAAAGAAGGAACTCCACCTGCCGGATCTGTTGGGTACTGCCAAGGCTATCAAAGGCAACCTGATGTCAGCCTTAGAGGATATTAAGCACAATCATTTAGACAGCGCAAGAACAAAACTCGATGCTGCCCGGAAAGACATTGCCGCTGTTCGGACATGGGTTGAAAAGATACCGTTACTGGTCAAGCTTGTTCCTCAGGCAGGAGATCTGTATGAGCTGCTAAATGCAGCGGATATGGCAATTCCGGAAGTGGTAATGCCTGCAATCGATTTGCTGGAAACCCATCCGATTTCCGGGATCAGTGTTGGGGAAGGCTTTGATACGAAGCTTCTGTGCACGTATATTGATTTTCTGGAGTCGGTTATGCCGAAACTGGAGACCTTGCTGGAGGCTGCAAATGCCATAGATCTCAGTCTTTTGGACAGCGAGGGTAAAATTACAGAGGCTCTGGCAGCGGCAAATAATTTGTTGGGTATCTATCATGAGAAACCCGAGATTCTTTCTGTCATCAAAGCGATGTTGGGCGGACAAGGGGATCGGACCTATTTGATCGCGGTCCAAAATCCGTCTGAGATTCGTGCCGCGGGAGGATTCCCCGGTTCTATGAGTACCTTGCGGATTGAAGCCGGCATCCTGACTTTGGACGATTTTGCGCCGGTGCGTAACTTTTTGCCGTATAGAGCGCCGTATTCTAACAATATCACACAGGAAGAGCTTGCGCTATTTACTTATTTAAGCGGCATGCAAACATCATGGGACGCAGAGCTTTGCCCGGATTTTGAACGTGTGGGATATATTTGGGCATCTGCTTACGAGTATAAATGCAATGAGCCTGTGGCCGGTGTAATCTCGATATCCCCCCATATCGTGCAGCGGATTTTAGCTGCGACGAATGGCAAAATCGAACTGTCCGACGGCCTGGTGTTAACGCCGGACAACGCAATAAAGGTATTGATACACGATATCTACTTCAAATATTTCAACCGTCATCATATGGATCCCAATGGAGGGGTTATCTCTGATCAGCTGTTCGCAGAGGCCGCGAAAAAAACCATGAAAAAGCTAACGGATAACATCTCTGTAACGCAGCTGTTGCAGTATCTCCCGGTTTTCAAAGACAGCGTTGAAGACAGAACGCTGATGCTGTGGATGAAGGATGAGAAAGAACAGGCCTTTGTAGTGGATATGGGCTGGCATGGCGGTCTCAACAGGGATCCGCAAAATCCGGAAGCCGGTGTCTATGTCAATGTGGTATCCGCCAGTAAGATGGGCTGGTTTATGCTGATGGATACGGAAATCGGGGAGCGGACAAAAAATGCGGATGGGTCCTATACATATCCCATCACGGTAACCTTTTCCAATAATATAACGGAAGAAGAAATCAAATCCGCAGATTACTACATTTCCGGTGGATTGGGCGGTGCGATGAGCACGGTTGCTTACTTCTTTGCGCCTGCAGGGGGCAGCGTGGATAATTTTGCCGCAACCAATGGCCGAGCGATCAAGCTGAAAACCTATAATGGCATGAGTCTTGGGTTTATGGATCGATTCATGCTCAAACCCAATGAGCCGGTAACGGTAACCTACACAGTTACCACTGCGCCCGGTGTCGACACACCGCTGGTGTTCAGCAAGACACCCACAGGACAGCAGTCTTAAGGCCAATATAGTTAGGAAAAAGCCGAAAAGTTGTTGCGTGGCAACGACTTTTCGGCTTTTATTATTAGATTGTTCCCGTACGTTCAATGAAAATCTCTAAAAAGATTCCCAAACATCATTGCTCCCGGAAGGTGACGGTTCCGGCTTCAGCGTCCATTGCGTCAATGATAGCGAGGGATTCCAGATGAACGCCCAGATTTCGGATAATTTGTCCGCCGATCTGGAAACCTTTTTCAATTACGATGCCGATTCCTTCTACAGATGCGCCGGCAGCTTTTGAAATGGCGATCAGACCCTGCAAGGCACAACCGTTGGCTAAAAAGTCATCGATAATCAAAATACGGTCGTTCTGATTCAAGAATTTTTTCGAGACAATAATATTATTCTTGTTTTTATGGGTAAAGGATTCTACTTCTGCAATGTAGACTTCGCTATCAATATTAATGGAATGTGATTTTTTAGCAAAGACCATTGGAACACCAAACGCCTTTGCTACAAAGCAGGCAATACCAATGCCGGAAGCTTCGATTGTCAGAACCTTGGTGATGTTTTTATCTCCAAAACGGCGATGAAACTCTTGCCCAATTTCTTCCATTAGAGAAATGTCCATCTGGTGGTTGAGAAAACTATCCACCTTTAAGACGTTGTTCGGTTTTACAATTCCATCTTTCAGAATGCGTTCTTCCAGGAAATTCATAAAGGATACCTCCGATGTTTTTGTGCTGATAGATAATGCTGCGCAGATCTGACTTTGGAGGGACGATTATCTCTCTTCTCTAAAGTATGGCAGGCCGAGAGATTGGGGAGGCTGCTTGTCTCTTTGGTTTCTCAAAGAGGAAATGATCAATACGATAATGGTAACCACGTAGGGCAGCATCTTGTACAGCTCCTTTACGGCAAGATTCATGCCGGAGGGAATATACATGTGCAGAATATAGAGTCCGCCAAAGAGGAAAGAGGCAAGAACACCTACATTAGGCCGCCACACGGTAAAGATTACCAGAGCGATGGCGAGCCATCCTCTGTCACCGAAAGCGTCGTTTGCCCAAATACCGCTTGCGTAGTCCATAACGTAGTAAAGACCGCCGAGACCGGCTATCATGCATCCGATGCAGGTTGCCAAGTATTTGTACCTGTTGACGTTGATACCTGCGGAATCTGCGGTGCTGGGGTTTTCGCCTACGGCGCGCAGATGCAGACCTGTACGGGTTTTGTTGATGACATAAGCAGAAATGAGTGCAATAGCAATGGACAGATACACAAGGAAGCTGTAACCCAGAACAAGGTCACCAAATATACCCAGTTTGTCCGCAATCGGAAGCGTCTTCTTGAAGCAGTTGGAGGTAGCGGAAAGTGCCAGGAAAGGCATATCCGCACCGGAGAGCTTGATCAAAGAACCGCCGAAGAAGTTGCCAAAGCCAACACCAAATGTGGTCATGGCAAGACCTGTAACATTCTGATTTGCTCTGAGGGTTACGGTGAGGAAACAGAAGAGAAGTCCCATCAAAAGGGAACCGGCCAGGCAGAAGAGTGTCGGGATCAGTACCGCCAGAGTGGGATTCAGGGCGGCGGGAGAGGGAAGGCTTTGCTCATACAGAAAAGCTCCGATAACACCGCATATACCGCCAACATACATGACACCGGGAATACCAAGATTCATATTACCTGACTTCTGAGTAATAATTTCACCGGTAGAACCATATAGCAGGGGAGTACCCTGGGCGATGGCACGGGGGAGGAAAGAAAGTATCGCTTCAAACATGATTATTCTTCCTCCTTTTTAGAAGATCTGGTAAAACTGAGCTTATAATTGATGAAGAACTCGCAGCCAATAATGAAGAAGAGAATGATACCGGTAAGAATATCGCCAAAGGAGGCATTCAGACCAAAATCTGTGGCAATTTCTCCGGCACCGCGGCTGAGGAATACCAGAAGGAAGCTGGTCAGGACCATCCAGATGGGATTGAACTTGCCAAGCCAGGACACCATAACAGCAGTAAAGCCTCTGCCGTCTACGATGGCGGCATTGAGGGTATGGTTGGTGCCGCCTACCAGCAGCAGACCGGCCAGACCGCAGATACCGCCGGAGATCAGCATGGTGCGGATGACAATCTTTTCTACCTTGATACCGATGTATCTTGCGGTGCGTTCACTCTCGCCAACCACCGCAATCTCATAGCCGTGCTTGGAGTATTTGAGGTAGATGTACATACCAACGGTCAGAAGTGCAACCACAACAATATTTAAAGCATATTTGGAACCCAGAATTTCAGGAAACCAACCCACTTTGGTAAGGGGATTGATAACACCGATGTTGCCGGAACCTTTGGGGTTTTCCCATACGACAGAGAAGTAGGCCACCAGCTGTGTAGCCACGTAGTTCATCATAAGGGTAAAGAGGGTCTCATTGGTTCCAAACTTAGCCTTAAAGAAGGCGGGAATAGCACCCCAAATGGCACCTGCCAGAATGCTTGTGAGCACCATGCAAGGAATGACCACCCAATTGGACTGATGCTTCATCAAAATCATACAAGCCGCGGAAGCAAGCGCACCGGCAAGGGCCTGTCCCTCACCGCCGATGTTCCAAAAGCGCATCTTAAATGCGGGAGTAAGCGCAAGGGCGATACACAGCAGCATGGCGGTATTCTGGAGAAGAACCATGAATTTACGGCTGGAACCAAATGAACCATCGATGATGGTGGCAAAAATCTGAATAGGATTGTCAGATGTAACAATGGTACTGATCAAGCTGCAGCAGATCAAAGCAAGGGCAATGGCTGCCGCTCTGACGCACCAGCTGAAATACCAGGGCATTTCGCCGCGCTTAACAATATGAAAAAGAGGTTGTTTTGTCTTATTCATTACTGTTACCTCCAAGGCGGGTCATCATCATACCTACGTCTCGTTTCTCTGCGCCTCTGCCGGGAACGATACCGCTTACCTTACCTGCGCAGAGTACAAGGATGCGGTCGCAAAGCTCCAGAAGTACGTCGAGATCCTCACCAACATAAATCACGGAAACGCCATTTTGCTTCTGCTGATTGATCAGGTCGTAAATGGTGTGGGAGGAGTTGATGTCCAATCCGCGCACAGCATAAGCAGTAAGAAGGACTTTGGGAGCCGATGCGATCTCACGTCCGACGAGAACCTTCTGAACATTGCCGCCGGAGAGTTTTCTTACCGGGGTGTCAATGCTGGGGGTTTTTACATTGAGTTCTTCCACAATCTGCATTGCCAGACGTCTGGGACTCTTGCGGTCAGTGAGAAAGCTTTTGCCTTTTCTAAAGGAACGAAGCATCATATTGTCACTGAGGTCCATTCCGCCAACGAGACCCATGCCCAGACGGTCTTCCGGTACAAAGGAGAGGGTGATGCCTTTTTCGGCGATCATCAAAGGATCCTTACCCAGCAGCTCATCACGAGTCCCGTCATCTTCAACATAGCAGATCGAGCCGCTTTCCACCGGCTGCAAGCCCGCAATGGCCTCCAGCAGCTCTTTTTGGCCGCTGCCGGAGATACCGGCAATGCCAAGTACCTCACCGCTCATGGCAGTGAAAGATACGTCCTGCAGTTTCAAAATGCCATCAATGGAACGGACGGTCAGATCCTTTACCTCAATTCTGGGCTTGGGATCTATAGGCTCGGGACGATCAATATTCAGCGTTACCGCATGGCCAACCATCATGTTGGTCATTTCCTGGGCATTGGTATTCTTTGTAAGCATATCACCCACAAACTGTCCAAGGCGGAGAATGGCAACCCGGTCAGAAAGATCTTCCACTTCGTGCATCTTATGGGTGATGATCACAATGGCTTTTCCGTCGTCGCGCATATTACGAAGCACGGCAAAGAGCTTGTCGGTTTCCTGAGGTGTGAGAACTGCGGTAGGCTCGTCCAGGATTAGGATATCCGCGCCTCTGAAGAGAACCTTTACGATCTCCACCGTTTGCTTCTGAGATACCGACATGTCATAGACCTTCTGGTTGGGGTCTACGTCAAAGCCATAGGTATCACAGATTTGACGGATTTTTTCGGACGCTGCCTTGATATCCAGTTTTCCGTCCAGTCCCAGTATGATATTTTCCGCGGCAGTAAGCACATCGACCAGCTTGAAATGCTGATGGATCATACCAATGCCGTGGTCAAAGGCATCCTTGGGAGAGCGGATAACCACCTTTTTGTCATTGATGAATATATCGCCTTCGTCAGGGAAATAAATACCGGAAAGCATGTTCATCAGGGTCGTTTTGCCGCTGCCGTTCTCGCCCAGCAGCGCAAGGATCTCTCCCTTATAGATGTCCAGCCATACCCTATCGTTGGCCATAACAGGCCCGAAGGTTTTGGTAATGTTTCGCATTTTAACGGCCGCAACTTTTGTCTCCAAAGACCTCATCCTCCAGTTCTATGATAAATCGTCCATACGATACAAAGCAACAAAGGGCAACTCAGCGGCTAAAACGGTCACTGGGCTGCCCTTCACAGCATTGTAGGGAAGCCCTGTTTTGACAGGGCTTCCCGTAAAAATTTCTTACTGGTCCAGATTGGTAATGCCGTCGATAAACATATCGAAGTAGGGAGCGGAGCGATACTCGGACTCGTGGAAGTAACCGTCAGCAATAACCTCGGTCTCGGGAGCAAAGTCGCCCATATCGTCAACGTCAGCCATGTAGCTGGTCAGAGTCTCACCGTTAACAGTAAAGGTGGAGGTGTCGAAGACCTTCAGAGAGCCGTTCAGCAGAGCAGCCTTGACTTCTTCCAACTTTGCAGCGGTGCCTTCAGCGGCGACGGATTCGTTCAGATCCTTCAGAGCAACACCGCCGTTTTCCAGGGTGCCGACCCAGTCAGCATCGATCTTCTCACCGTTCATGGTAGCCTTCATGGAGTAGGTCATGTAGGGAGCCCAGTTGATGTAGGAAGCAACGATGTAGGTGTCGGGGCAAGCGTCCTTAGCGGAGCCGTTGTAGAATACGAAGGGGATGCCCTTGTTCTGGCACTCGGTGGGAGCGCCCATGGAGTCAGCGTGCAGGGAGATCAGCTTGCAATCATTGTTGATCAGCTTGATGGCGCCTTCCTGCTCCAGGGTGGGATCATACCAGGAGTTGGTGAAGGTGACGTCCATGGTAGCGGTGGGGCAAACATAGCGAACGCCCAGGTAGAAGGAGGTCATACCGGAGATAACTTCTGCGTAGGGGAAAGCACCGATGTAGCCAACCTTGGCTTCTTCAGCGGTGAACTTGCCGTCAGCGATCATCTCGTTGAGCTTCAGACCGGCAGCGACACCACCCAGAAAACGGCCTTCGTAGATGTTAGCGAAAGCGTTGTGGTAGTTAGCAACACCGGCGGTGTGAGCCTGGGTACCGGTAGCGTGGCAGAACTGAACATTGGGGAATTCCTTGGCGGCCTGGATCATGTAGGGCTCGTGGCCGAAGGAGTCAGCGAAGATGTAGGTGCAGCCTTCGTCGACCAGCTCAGCAGCTGCGTCGTAGCAAGCCTCGGACTCGGGGATGTTGACCTTGACGATATACTCAACGCCAAGAGCCTCGCAGGCTTCCTTTGCAGCGTTCAGGAAGTTCAGGTCGTAGGTGGAGTTCTCGTCGTGCAGGAAAATGAAACCGGCCTTAAACTTAGTGGTTTCGTCGTCCTTCTTGCCGCAGGCAGCCATAGAAAGAACCATAACCAGAACGAGAAGCAGTGCAATAATCTTTTTCATTCTTTTCTCTCCTAATGATTTCTTTGTTTTATCAAAAACCCTGAATGGGTTAAGATACATTTTACAGTCTACCCGAAAATAAAAAGCACCGATAAAGGTGCATAATAACCCTACCGGTGCATGACTCCACACAAAAGGAAGCAGGCACGATCGATAGTCCGGTTATTTACGGTATCCGGGCAGAAACTTCAAATCCATATCATTTGTGATGTATCGAGCGTCATTGAATATTAAATTACACCATACAGAATATCAGCCAAAACAGGAAATGTCAAGACATTTTGTGAAATAAAACCCTTTGTTTCGACAGAAATCCGGCGCATTATCCAAGTGTTTCTTTTCTTCCATAATCCTGAAGACCCTGTGTCATCGCTGCCGATGACACAGGGTCTTCAGGATTATGGAATTTGCTGTATCAGGCGTAGACAATGACGGCGCAAACTTCTACATCTTCCTGACCGTTGTTGGCAATAGCGTGGCCGGTACCTGCGGGGCAGAGCATAACATCGCCTGCGGTGAGAACGCACTCCACACCGTTGTCATTGTAAAGCGCCTCGCCCTTCATCAGGTAGAACAGCTCGCTGTCCTTTTCATGTACATGGTAGCCGATGCTGCAGCCGGGCTTGAGGGTAATATTGGCAAACAGGCGGCCCTTATCGTTCAGCTCCTCGGGACTTGCAAAGTTGGTGAGCTCTACGGTGCCGTTTCCGCCGCGCATATTTTCGCGGTACTCTTTTTTGCAGTCTGCAGCTTTTCTGATCATGACAATGACCTCCTAAAATGATTTGTTTCATTATAGCACCTTGCCGCAGGAAAAGACAAGGACTTTATTTTTTGCTGAATTGCCTCGAAGCGGTGGTGGAAAGAAGAAAACTGTGGTATGATGACAGAAGGAAACAGGGGAGGGACGCAAATGAATCTGAATTCTTATATGCCTGTCCGACTGATGACTTCCGCACTTGCCCAGAAGC
>JAZRKL010000037.1:0-8211 GCA_045646265.1 Faecousia sp. | reverse complement strand
GGTCTTGACGCAGTAGGGAGTGGTGCCCTTGATGTTCTCATACAGCTCACGGAACTCGTTGCAGACGGATTCCACGTAGTCGATGAACTCGGGGAACTGCAGAGCCAGCTTCAGGTAGCCGCCGTAGCCGATGCGGTCGATGGGCTTACGCAGTAGGGAGTGGTGCCCTTGATGTTCTCATACAGCTCACGGAACTCGTTGCAGACGGATTCCACGTAGTCGATGAACTCGGGGAACTGCAGAGCCAGCTTCAGGTAGCCGCCGTAGCCAATCCGGTCGATGGGCTTACGGAGGATGGCGCGGCGGGCAGTGACCCAGTTCTCCTTGGCTTCCTTCACGGGGTCGCCGCCTTCGTGGAAGGTGTCGGGGAAGAAGTAGGGCAGGAAACGGCCTTCGGTGTACTTGACACCGGGAATATCGGAGATCAGACGCAGGGTGGAACCGTTACCAACGGAGCCGACAACCGCATCCACACCGATGGTCTTCCACTCTTCCATGAAAGGCTCGGTTCCGATCCAGTGGTCGCCCAGGAACATCATGGCTTCCTTGCCCAGCTCGTGGGTGATGTCCACCATTTCCTTGGCCAATGCGGCAACCTCACGGCGCTGGAAAGCCTGGAAGTCCTTGAACTCCTTGGAGGGTACACGGTACTGGTTGTTGTGGTAGCCCTGATCCACAATGAACTCGGGACGGAACTTGTAGCCAACTTCCTTCTCAAACTGCTCAAGAATATAGGGAGACACGGATGCGGAGTAGCCGTACCAGTCCACGAACTTCTCCCGCTTCAGCTCATCAAACACCAACGTAAACTGGTGGAAGAAGGTGGTGTAGCGGATCACATTGACATAGGGATGCTCCGCGATGAACTTACGCAGCCGCTCCATGGTGAACTTGTGGGTCTTAGGCTGACGGACATCGAAGGTGATCTGATGTTCAAAGTTCTGCCAGTTGTTGGTCACGGCATTGTACATATGAACGGGGTCCCAGATCAGATATGCCAGGAATGCCACGGTGTACTCATGGAACGCGGCGGGATGGTGAATCACCACGCAGCCGCTGTCAGCATTGTAGTCCCAGGCATCAACAGCAATGGGCTCGCCGGTGGTGCGGTCCATAACTTCCCACCAGCGCTTAATATCATCACGGGTATTGACCTGCATCAGTTCGGCGGAAATACCCTTCATCAGGTGGATCTCCAGAGCGCCCCCGGTAGCGGTGTGGAAGCCGGTCATGATATAACACTGCTGTACTTCCTCGGGATTTGCCTTTGCCCAGGCATTGTCCTTACGGGTAGTGTAGTAGGTAGAGTAAATCTTTGCGTTCTGGTTCTGCAGCTCTGCGGGAAAATCCGTACCGTCGCAGTCACGGATAGCATCCGCGCCCCAGCGCTTTAGGATTTCCAGAGTCTGAGGAACCACGTCCAGGTCAGTGGGAATGGTAACACGACCTGTTTTTCTTGTGTCTAACATATGTGAAATCTCCTTATAGAAAACGAAGTATGAAGCGAATTTGTTTTGTTCGTAGACCAAGCCTTCCTCTTCTAGAAGCGGAAGGCTTAGCGTAATGAATTCTTACTTATAAAGTGCGTTATAGACCAACAGTGCCGTCAGCAGGAAGACAACACCCAGCAGCATGAGGCCCAAACCCAACAGCTGACCGGTCATCTTCCAACCCACAATGGTCAATACCAGACCCGCCACAAAGAACAGCACAATGAGTACCGTGCGAAGGGTTAAATGATTTTTCCAGAAGTTCATATTGTCACCTTAACCTTTCAGACCGCCAACGGTCATACCCTTGGTCAGATTCTTCTGCACGCAGATGTAAAGGATCAGCACCGGCAGCATGACCAGCACCAGACCCGCATACATGGGACCGTATTCCGCGGCAGCACGCTGGGCCTGCATCAGGTTCAGAACACCGGCAGGCAGGGTCCACCGATCACGGTCGGCCACCAGAGTCTTGATGATGATGTACTCATTCCAGAAGGACAGGAAGTTGAACAGGATCACGGTGATGATGGAAGGCTTTGCCATGGGGAAGATCACCTGCAGCATGGTGCGCCAGTAGCCTGCGCCGTCGATGTAGGCAGCCTCTTCAAAGTCATGAGGCAAGGTGGCAAAGTAACTGGACAGCAGATAGATGGTAAAGGGCAGCGCGGTAGCTGCATAGACTACAGCCACCACGAAGTGGTTGTTCAGCAGGAAACCGCTGCCCAGCAGATTCCGCAGCCACTTGTCGCCGTCGGACAGCATCAGGTAAATGGGAACCACGATGTAGTTAACATTGATGAACAGGCCGGCCATGAAGCAGGTGTTCAGGAATTTCCGGCTTACAAAATTGAACCGGGCCAGGCAGTAGGAAGCCGGCAGCGCCACCACCAGCAGGATCACCAGTGCCAGAGCGGTAATAAAGACGGAATAGAAGAGATAGCCGCCCATGTTGGCCTTGGTCCATGCATCCGCAAAGTTCTGCCAATGGATATGGGTGGGCAGAGCCCAGGGGCTGCCGTAATGCTCGGGAGTTGCCTTGACGGATGCCATCACGACCCACAAAACCGGGATCAGAATCAGAAGTGCCAGAATGCCCAACACCAGATAAATGAAGATCTTGTACAGACGCTCGGCGCGCTCGGTTTGGTCAAGCTTTTTCATATCCGCACCTCCTTAATATTCCAGGACTTCCCGCTCGGTGACCTTGTTCACCAGAGCAGAAAGGCCGAAGGACACCAGGAAGATCACTACGCCGATGGCCATGGCATAGCCGTAGCCGCCGCCCAGGTTCTTCTGGTTGTACATATACAGCAGAGCCACGTTGGAAGCATTGTTGGGACCGCCGCCGGTCATGGCATTGACGAACAGGAAGGCCATATTGATGGTGGAAATGATGAAGAAGGTCAGCGTGGTACGGATGTTGGTCCAGATCAGGGGGATGGTGATCTGGAAGAACTGGGACACACGGCTGGCACCGTCCAGACCTGCGGATTCATACAGGGAGCCGGGAACCGCTGCCATGGAGGACATGTACATAACCATGTAGTAGCCGATGGCCTGCCAGACCATGGCAATGACCAGGCTCGTAATGACATGCTGTTCGCCCTTCCACATAACGCCATCAGCGCCGAAGAGATTCAGAATGGAGTTGAGAAGGCCTCTGTCGATGTCATAGATGGCGGAGAAAATACCGGAAATGACGACCACGGACAAAATATTGGGGATGTAGAATACGATCCGGAAGAAATCATTGCCCTTCAGCTTTTCACGGGTCAGAATACCCGCAAAGACCAGGGCGGTGCCCATGGTGAAGATGGTCACCATCACGATCATCAGCAACATATTTTGCACGGAGCGGATAAAGGTGGTATCCTTCATCAGCATTTGGAAGTTCTTCAGGCCGATGAATGTCTCGTTGGGGTTGAAGGTGCTCCGCTGGAACAATGACAGGCGGAACACATTGAAGGTAGGCACGACCATGAAGATAGCAAACAGAATCACAGCCGGGGCAACGCACGCCAAAATGAATGCCGTGCGCTTACGATTGCTTTTCATTTTGAATCAACTCCTTATTGTATTTGCTAAAGTACTTTCCGCCGGGCAGGCAGTACCTGTCAAGGGGAAAATACCTTAGAAACAGGGTGGCAGTGACAGAAGTCACTGCCACCCAAATTACTTACTGTGTGGTCTTGCGAAGGTGGATTAGCCCAGCTTTGCCTCACGCATCAGGTCGGAGTTGGTCTTGACCAGCTCAGCGTACTGCTCGATGGTCATGGTACCGGCGACCAGAGAGTCGATGGGAGCAAAGAAGGTATCGGCAACAGTTACACCGGGGATTTCGCCGAAAGCAGCGAATGCGCCCATGCATGCCTTAGCACCGTTGTCGTAGATGGAGTAGAAGACCTTGTTCTCGCCTTCCAGGCTCTCAGCAACACCGACGATGGGCTGAATAGCGCCAGCCTTGGCAAAGATCTCAGCAGCCTTGTCGGAGTACAGGAAAGCAACAAACTTCTCAGCGCCTTCGATGTTCTTAGCGCCGGCGGGGATCCAAGCCTGCTCGAACCAGCAGTATGCGTAGGGAGCAGCGCTGGCGTCGAAGCCGGGCAGAGCGGTCATGCCCAGAACGAATTCGTTCTCAGCAGTGGAGATGGCATCAGCCAGCTCAGCGGTGACCCAGGTGCCGTTGGGCATGAAGATCGCCTGGTTGTTGACGATCATGTTCTGGTTCTTGGTGAAGTCCTGGTTGTTAGCCTGTGCGGGGGTGTTGGGGTGAACGTAAGTAACCAGCTTAGCGATGACGTCCAGAACCTTCTGAGCTTCAGCGGTCTCCCAAATGCCCTCTTCGTAGTTGCTGATGGATTCCCACAGCTCAGTGCCGCCAACGGAAGCGATCAGAGTGGGGATGAAGGTATCGAAGTAACCGGTGGTGGGGTAAGTGAACAGGGCGATGCCTTCCTTAGCAGCCTTGTCGCCCAGGGCCCACATTTCGTCCCAAGTGGTGGGAACAGTCCAGCCCTTCTCCTCCAGCAGCTTTGCGTTGTAGAACAGGCCGCAGGGAGAGTAGAACATGGGAGCCATGTAGGTCTTGCCATCGCCATAGGGGCTGGTGATGGAAGTCTCAGTGAAACCGCCAACGATCTTCTCGGAAACCTTCTTGGTCTCGCCAGGAACAGCCATGTTCAGAACGTTGGTCAGATCGTGCATGCCCTTAGCCTTGATCAGCTGCTCGGTCAGGCCAGCGGGACGGCCGGTAGCCAGGTGCACAACGTCGGGGTACTCACCGTTCTGCATGGGGCCAGAGATAACGTCCTCCAGGTTCTTGTCGGTGGTCAGTTCAACCTTGATGCCGGTCTCAGCTTCGAAAGCAGCAGCAATGTCAGCCCAGACCTGAGCGCCGTAAGCAGTCTCGATAGCAGCGACCTTAATGGTATTGGACTTGGAGCCGCCCTGAACGCCGCAAGCAGCCAGAGACAGAACCAAAGCCAAGGTCAGCAGAAGTGCGATGATCTTCTTCATTTGATATTCCTCCATTTATTATTTGTTGGTTCACGGAAACCTCTTTCCGTACACTTTAAGTATACAGGATATTCCTGCTTTTGCAATATGGATGTTGCGCTTTTTTTTATGTTTTTTGCTTTCATGGCATTTTTGGCTGTTTGTAATATTTGTATAGTTTCAAATTGCACATTTCTTATAAACTTGTGCAGTATCCTTCATGATTCTTCTCATATTCCACTCGATTCACCATTGAAAGCGGCGATAAAGCATGGTATAATGTCAATATATATAAAATTAGGGGAGGATTTTATGAGTCGGTCTTATTACGTCAGCGGAAAGGACCGTTCCTTTGCCGTTAGCGACACCGCGAAACTGCTGAGTGTCACCAGTTCCAGATACGGCGGCGACTGGCATTCCGTTCCCCATACCCATAACCATACCGAGCTGTTTTTTATCGTCAGCGGAAAAGGACAGTTTTTGATCCAGGACCAGGTATTTCCGGTCGATGTGAACAATCTGGTCATTATCAATCCCAATGTGCTGCATACGGAAGCCAGTTTGAACGCGCAGCCACTGGAATACATCGTTCTGGGTATCAGCGGAATTGATCTGGCAACCAACGAAAATTCCAACGGTCAGTTCTGCATTCTGGATCATTTTGAAAGCGTGGATATTTCTTCCTGCTTCCGGAACATCCTCCGGGAGATGGAACTGAAAAACGCAGGCTATGAGGATATCTGTCAGGCTTATATGGAGATTCTGATTATCCGTCTTATGCGTAACACCGCCCTGTCTGCTCAGGCAGAATCCCATACGATGTCCGGTAACCGCCAGTGTGCCGTGGTCCGGCGCTATATTGACCTGCATTTTAAGGAGCCTCTGACATTGGAGCAGTTGTCTGAAGAAGCACACATGAATAAGTATTATCTGTCCCATGCTTTTAAGCGGGAATACGGGGTCTCCCCTATCAATTATCTGATCTCCCGCCGGATCGACGAAAGTATGTATCTTTTATCGGAAACCGACCTGTCCCTGTCTCAAATCGCGCAGCTTCTGGGATTCTCCTCTTTAAGCTACTTCTCTCAGGTTTTCCGGAAAGCACACGGGACCAGTCCTATGGAATTCCGGCAGAATTCTAAACACATATGACGCACGGCCAGAAGCGATATGAATTGTAAAGCGGAAGCGCATGGAGAAACAAGAAAGCCCGGAATCGGAAGCGTGACGATCACGAACCGGTTCCGGGCTGCCTTTTGTCTTATTGTTTTCCTTCCAGCGCTTTGTTAATTTCCCGTTCATTTTGCTTCATCAGCAGAAAGCAGATAAAGTAAACCGCTATATAAATAACGATCGCGGGAACGAGAATCGGCAGTACATCCGCAATGGTAGTTACATAGCCACAGAGCAATGCGGCTCCCATTGTGATGGCAACGCAGCCGAAGAAGTGCAGACCGAGCGAAACCGGCATGGGCATATCAAACTTCTTTTCATCCATAATTGTAGACAGCACACCGTAAAGGGCGGATGCTGCCATCCATACCAAGAATTCTTTCATAACCGCATTATAGCCGCCAATCGAGATCATGCACAGCAATGTGATGGGGAAACCGAAACCCATGCCGATAATGGCATTCAAAACATATTTCTTCATACACCGTACCTCCTTAAATCTGATCCTTAAATTCCTTGAAATATTTGCGGGAGATGGTCAGGCTCTCCTTGCGGTTTTTCAGCTTGCAGCGATAATTACCGCTGAACTCCGCCTGGATGGACTTGACGCAGTTGATGTTGACGATGACACTTTTGTTGATCTGCACAAAGGCTCTGCCGCCAAGGGATTCCCTGATCTCATAGAGTTTCTGCTTCGCTTCGTAAGTATCCTGTTTGGTATAGGCATACACCTTACTGCCGCTGACTTCAATAAATACAATTTCGTCGGCATCAACAATATACTGTTCTTCCTCCTTGTAGAGGATCAATTTTCCGCTGTTTCGCTTTTTCAGCATCTGCAGAAGCGAAACCACTTCTTCGCTTGTCACATCGCCGCGAATGATGATCTCGGTTTCCGGCAATTCCACTGATTCCACTTTGATTTTCACATCTTCAGCCCCTTTCTTTCCGCGTTCCTTTGAACTGTCTTTATTATACATTGACTTTTCATTTCTGCCACAAGTTTTTATGTCAAAGGTCGGAATATGCCTATAAGAGGCAAAAAAATCGCGGTAAGATTGCATTACAAGTGTTTTCTATTTGCGTCCATCTAAGATTTTACCATAGTAATAAATACATTAAACTCAAACCCCAGAAGACGGTCAAATTCTCTAGACTTCAACATCAATATGTAATGTCTTTGATAAAAACAAAAAATCCGAACGCACTTCCTATTGTGAAGTAGTTCGGATTTTTCATATATGGTGGACGATATAGGACTCTTCCCCGGGCTAAAAAAATGTCCACCGGACACTTTTTTGCGGCAGCAAAGCTGCCGCCGCCCTCTTCGAGTCCCATATCTGAATACCATACCAAAAAGAAAAACCCATCCGTTTGGATGGGTTTTTTTTGGTGGACGATATAGGACTCGAACCTATGACCTTCCGCACGTCAAGCGGATGCTCTAGCCAGCTGAGCTAATCGTCCAGGCGCAGGACACATTATAGCTATAAAGGGTACATTTGTCAAGTCCTTTTTCGATAAATTCCAAAATATTTTATCCTGCCGCCGCGTCGATCTCCTGTTGCCCCTGAAATCGAATGATTACCTGGTTGGGCAGGCACACGATTTCCGCACCGCCGCTGCAGAATCCCCGTTTCATGCAATAGCCATCGGGACAATCGGCATGGGTCACGGCGATCTTACCGTCCCGGACGGTGATCACATTGGTGCCCAACTCACTTTGCACCGTTTTCTCCTGATCGATGCGCAGGTCCAGTGTGTAAAGCAGCTTTCCATCGGAATAAACCTCAGCGAAGTCCGCGCCGGCGCCGCTCAGAAACGCAACGCTCAGCGCCAGACAGACCGCGACGATGCCCCCAAGAAGAAATATCCAATGCTTTGTTTTCACAGACCCCACCACCCCCAATAGCTTTTCACAGAATCTTCTCTTTCATGCTGCCCAGTATAGCAAAATCCCGCAGAAAACGCAAGAAAAAGTTGCGAAAAGTTCTTGACTTTTCCATGTGGCCATGGTAAAATAGGCGAGCCGCATCGAATGGGCTCAAGT
>JAZRKL010000036.1:0-2002 GCA_045646265.1 Faecousia sp. | reverse complement strand
AAATGATCGTTTATCTTACGAAAGATATCGTAGGGCGGGGGCTTGCTCCCGCCGAAACACCGCACTGCCAGCGGCGGGACCAAGGCCCCGCCCTACACCATCTATCGTAAGATGGTGCGATAAACGATCATTTATGTTTCTATAGACTTTTTCGGTATTTGTGCTATACTGGCAGAAAGGAGCTGATGCCATGGAGATTTTATATTCCGATAAGAATATCGCTGTCTGCGTAAAGCCTGTGGGATTGGATTCCGAGCAGGAGGTTCCCAGGGTTTTGAAAGAAGCTTTGGGTGGAGAGATTTTTCCCCTGCACCGGCTGGACAAAAATGTGGGCGGTGTGATGGTATACGCCCGCACAAAAGCGGCTGCCGCGCAGTTTTCTCAAATGATTCAAGAGGGTAGATTGTTTAAAGAATATGTAGCCATGGTCCACGGCACACCACCGGAAACCGGCGATTGGCAGGACCTCCTTTGGAAGGATAGTCAGAAAAACAAGGTATTTGTAGTGAAGCGTGAGCGTAAAGGCGTCAAAGCCGCCCGGCTGGAATACGCAAGGCTGACGGATAGCGACCCCGCTCTGGTGCGTATCCGGCTTTATACCGGACGATCCCATCAGATCCGGGTTCAATTTTCCTCAAGGGGATTTCCTCTGGTTGGCGATCACAAGTACGGCTCCCGGGATGAGGCCACTGCCCCGATGCTGTTCTCCTGCCGCATCACATTCCCCTACCAAGGCAAGGAACAATCCTTTGAGCAACTGCCTCCGTGGGCAAATATATAAAGTGAGGTACTGATATGGATACGATCAAGTATTTGCTTCCCCAAGTAAACAAGTATTTCAAAACCAATCTGCACACCCACACGAAAATATCCGATGGCAATCTGACACCCCAGGAAGTCAAGGAGTTGTACAAGGCCAAGGGGTATAGCATTCTTTGCCTGACCGATCACGATGTGGTTGTAGATCACAGCAATATGAATGAAGAAGATTTTCTGATGCTCACCGGTGCTGAGTACGACATTACACAGGCCGACGGCCCAAAAGCTTATAAAAAAACCTATCACTTGAACTTTTTTGCAAAGCGGCCCGATTTGTTATGGCAGCCTTTTGCCAACGAAAAATACCGCGAAGAGGTACTGCCCTATTTGGAAAAGGCAGAAATTGAGAATATGACCCGGATATATGATGCGGATGCCATCAATGCCATCATTGCCCGTGCCAACGAAAAGGGCCATCTGGTTATGTACAACCACCCAGTTTGGTCGTTACAGGACTATACAGATTATGCACCATTGAAGGGTCTTTGGGGCATGGAACTGAACAACCACGAGTGTGTATATATCGGCTACGATGATGCCTGCAACAGCATCGTATATCGAGATCTAATGAATCTGCATGGATCTATCTTCCCTGTTTGTTCCGATGACTCTCATGCAACCGTCGGTGCCGGCGGTGGTTGGATTATGGTCGGTGCCCAAAAGTTGGAATACAGCAGTGTCATAGAAGCGATGGAAAAAGGCGATTTTTATGCTTCTACCGGTCCAGATATCTATTCTTTGACTTGGGACGGCACTTTCCTGGACATTACCTGCAGTGATGCCCGTTATATTACCGTGGAATCCGGAAACCGCTTTGCCCGTGCGGCAAGACCAATCCACAATGACGGTCTTCTTCGCAAGGCACGGTTTGACCTGCGCACATGGCTGGGGCTGTGTGAAGGTCATCCCAAAGATTGGATTCGTATCATTGTCCATGGACCTTACGGTCATTACGCATCCACCAGAGCCTTTACCTATGAGGAATTGAAATAAGCGAAACCGCTGCCATTTCATGGCAGCGGTCAGCTTTTACTTTGCACTGTAAATGATCGTTTAGCGCACCATCGATGTGTCATCCTGAGCGCAAGCGAAGGATCTCCGGAGCAACGATAGGCTGGAGATTCTTCGGCCTAAAGGCCTCAGAATGACAGACATGGAACGACACCGAGCGGGTTAGGGAAGT
>JAZRKL010000035.1:0-1592 GCA_045646265.1 Faecousia sp. | reverse complement strand
CATACTCGTGGTGCAATCTCCATGGCCCGTTCCAATGACTATAACAGTGCCAGCTCTCAATTCTTTATCGTTCATGAGGACAGCACGTTCTTAGACGGACAGTATGCAGTATTCGGCTATGTAACCGAAGGTATAGAAGTTGTGGATATGATCTGCACCGCATCCGAGCCCACTGACAATAACGGTACCATCCTGCCGGAAAATCAGCCGGTTATTACCTCTATCAATATTCGTACAATTACGCACAGCAACGAAATCGTTGCACAGGTCAAAGAGGTGGGTAACGACGGCACGTTGCTTCTGCATCTATATGCCCTGGAATCCGCTAATGAAGATTATGTAATTTCCGATTATACTGCTGTGGATCTGGATAAATATGCCTATGCTTTCAATACAATGGAGTATACCATTGATGAAGAAACTTCAGTAAAAATTGTAGAAGATGGTAAAACAACGATTTCAAACATTCTTGAAATCTCTGCTGGGGATATGATCATCATTTGTAATGACGAAGACAATGTAAAAAACGTTTTTGTATACAAAAGAAATATTTCCATACAGAAATAAATCCAAGTAAGCTTAGATCCAGTGTAAGTTCACCGGAACAGCCGATGCTTTATTGACAACGGTTTTCTTATCCTGTATAATGTGTAGCATGCTACAGTGATAAGGCGGTGAGGCTTGTGGAGCCCAGAGATACAGGTTATCTTTTGAAGATGATCAATGATCGGCTGAAAGCAAAAGCGGATGCGAATCTGAAAGCGCTTGATTTGACATTTTCTCAGAGCAGGGTCCTGGCTGTCCTCCACAGTAAGGGCGGCATGGCCACCCAAAAGGAACTGGAAGATTGTTTGGATGTTTCCCATCCCACCATCGTGGGAATTGTCTCCCGGATGGAACAAAGCGGATATGTTACCACATGGATTGATCCCAAGGTCCAGCGCAGCAAAATGGTTCAGCTGACACAAAAAGCAAATGATTTTGAAACAATTTTGGGACAGCAGATCGCCGAGCAGGAACAGGCTATGCTCAAGGGTATGACCCCGGAGCAGGTTCGTCAGCTCAAGGAACTGCTGATGATGGTCTACTATAATTTGGAGTAAACACAACGCCGCAGAACGCGGCATTGTGTTTGCATATAAGTGTAGCGTGCTACACTAACTCTACTGTCGAAAGGAAGGAACGTTCATGATTATGACCCTCGCAAGGAGTCTGCGACAACACAAAAAAGGCTCCATTCTTACAGTCCTACTGTCTATCCTGGAGGTCGTGTTTGAAATTATCATCCCGTTATGCATGGCTGGTCTGATTGACTACGGCGTAGACAACGGCAACATGGGACAGGTTTGGAAGTATGGTATTATTCTGCTGATCCTGGCAACTCTGCAGCTGGTCACCGGTGTTTTGGCCGCAAAAATTGCCGCCAAATCCTCTTCCGGTTTTGCTGCCAATCTGCGGCAGGATATGTATGATAACGTGCAGACCTTTTCTTTTTCCAATATTGCAAAGTTTTCTACTGCATCCATCGTCACACGGCTTACCACTGATGTGGCCAATGTGCAGAACGCATTCCAGATGCTGACCCGAATGGC
>JAZRKL010000034.1:0-10008 GCA_045646265.1 Faecousia sp. | reverse complement strand
ATGAAGGGCATATCCCCCGAGCTGATGGAGGTCAACACCCGTGACGACATCAAGCGCTGGTGGGAAGTCATGGACCGCACCACCGGCGAGATCGTCCCCACTGACTGCTGGGACTACGATGCCGAGACCGGCTGCGTCGTGATCGCCAAGCCCGATGCCTTCCACGAGTACACCGTGGCCTTCCTGGCCTACCTGATCTGGGACCCTGTGCATATGTACAACGCGGTCACCAACAACTGGCAGAACTTCGAGCATCAGATCACCTTCGACGTCCGCCAGCCCAAGACCCACAAGTTCACCATGGAGCGTCTGCGCAAGTTCATCGCAGAGCATCCCTACGTCAACGTCATCCGCTACACCACCTTCTTCCATCAGTTCACCCTGATGTTCGACGAGCTGAAGCGCGAGAAGTTCGTTGACTGGTACGGCTACTCCGCCTCCGTCTCTCCCTTCATCCTGGAGCAGTTCGAGAAGGAAGTCGGCTACAAGTTCCGCCCCGAGTTCATCGTGGACCAGGGCTACTACAACAACCAGTACCGGGTCCCCTCCAAGGAGTTCAAGGACTTCCAGGCTTTCCAGCGCCGTGAGGTCGCAGCCCTGGCCAAGGAGATGGTGGACATCACCCACGAGCTGGGCAAGGAAGCCATGATGTTCCTGGGCGACCACTGGATCGGCACCGAGCCTTTCATGGAGGAGTGGAAGACCATCGGCGTTGACGCCGTCGTCGGCTCCGTTGGCAACGGTTCCACCCTGCGTCTGATCTCCGACATTCCCGGTGTCAAGTACACCGAAGGCCGTTTCCTGCCCTACTTCTTCCCCGACACCTTCCACGAAGGCGGCGATCCTGTGAAGGAAGCCAAGGAGAACTGGGTCACCGCACGCCGTGCTATCCTGCGCAAGCCTATCGACCGTATCGGCTACGGCGGCTATCTGAAGCTGGCGCTGGAATTCCCCGAGTTTATCGACTATGTAGAATCTGTCTGCAATGAGTTCCGTGAACTCTACGAGAACATCAAGGGCACCACACCTTACTGTGTCAAGACCGTTGCCGTGCTGAACAGCTGGGGTAAGATGCGCGCATGGGGCTGCCATATGGTTCACCATGCCCTGTACCAGAAGCAGAACTACTCCTACGCAGGTATTATCGAGGCTCTGTCCGGCGCTCCCTTTGATGTGAAGTTCATCTCCTTCGACGATATCCGCAAGGATCCTGCCATTCTGGATTCTGTTGATGTTGTTATCAACGTGGGCGACGGCGATACTGCCCACACCGGCGGCGCTGAGTGGGAAGATCCCATCATCTCCTCCGCGGTTCGCAAGTTTGTCCATAATGGCGGCGGCTTCATTGGTGTTGGCGAGCCTTCCGGTCACCAGTATCAGGGCCACTATCTGCAGTTGGCTTCCGTACTGGGTGTGGAGAAGGAAACCGGCTTCACCCTGAACTACGATAAGTACAACTGGGCAGAAAATCCCGACCACTTTATTTTGGCCGATGTTGCCGGTGAGGTGGACTTCGGCGAAGGCAAGAAGAGCATCTTTGCTTACGAAGGCACCGATATCCTGGTTCAGAAGGACAAAGAAGTTCAGATGGCAGTTAACAGCTTCGGCAACGGCCGCAGCGTCTACATCTCCGGTCTGCCTTACTCCTTCGAGAACAGCCGTGTGCTGTACCGTGCCATTTTGTGGGCTGCCCACGGTGAGGAGATCTTCCACAAGTGGTTCTCCACTAACTATAATGTGGAAGTCCATGCCTTCGTTGCCAACGGCAAATACTGCGTGGTCAACAACACCTATGTACCCCAGGATACGGTTGTGTACACCGACAATGGCAGCTTCGAGCTGCATCTGGATGCCAACGAGATCCGCTGGTACAGCCTGTAAGATACAAAAAGAAATAGGCTCACTTTCAAAAAGGAATTGAGTGGAACGAAGCAAGGAGAACCGTATATGTATATTCCTGAAAACCAAACAATTCTCAATGAGGTAATTGCCGCTTATGATTTCCCCGCGACACTGCTGGGTGCCGTCCGTTACGGCAGCGGCCATATCAACGATACCTTCTGCCTGGTTTGCCAGCCCCAGGAGGGCAAGGCCATCCGTTTCATCCTGCAGGGTCTGTCTGTGGCAGCATTCCCCCGCCAGAATGAGCTGATGGAAAACTTCATCGGTGTCACCTCTCACCTGCGAAAGAAGATCGAAGCCGCAGGCGGCGATGTGATGCGTGAGACACTGAATCTGGTCTACACCCGTGACAACAAGCCTTACTACACCGATTCCACCGGCAAGGCATGGCGCCTGATGCCTTATGTGGAAGGCACTGTGTGCCTGCAGAAGGCGACTCCCGATCTGTTTGAGGCTTCTGCCCGCGCCTTTGGCCGGTTCCAGTGGCTGCTGGCGGACTATCCTGCCGAGACGCTCCATGAGCCTATCGTGAACTTCCATAACACCGAAGACCGCTTTGCCAAATTCCTGGCCGCACTGGAAGCTGACAAGCTGGGCAGAAGCGCGGAGGTAGCTGCAGAGATTCAGTTTGTTATGGACCGTAAGGCCGATTGCTCCGTTGCGCTGAACGCGCTGCGGGAAGGCAAGCTGCCCCTGCGTGTTACCCATAACGATACCAAGCTGAACAATGTTCTCATCGATGAAAAGACCCAGGAAGGTGTCTGCGTCATCGACCTGGACACCACCATGCCCGGCCTTTCCATTTATGACTTCGGTGATTCCATCCGCTTCGGCGCCAACCACAGCGCGGAGGATGAGAAGGATCTAAGTAAGGTCAACTTTGATATCGAGCTGTATAAGCGTTATACCCGTGGTTTCCTGGAAGGTGCAAGGGGTGGTCTGACGGAAGCTGAGCTGGATTACCTGCCCTGGGGCGCAAAGCTGATGACCCTGGAGTGCGGCATCCGTTTCCTGACCGACTATCTGGACGGCGACAACTATTTCCACATCCGCTATCCCGAACAGAATCTGGACCGCTGCCGTACCCAGTTCAAGCTGGTTGCCGACATGGAAGATAAGTGGGATGAAATGCATAAAATCGTAAAGGAGATCGCGAAATGAAAGTTTTGGTTACCGGCGGCGCCGGTTACATCGGCAGCCACACCTGCGTGGAACTGATCGAGGCAGGTCACGAGCCTGTGGTTATTGATAATCTGGTGAACTCCAATCCTGAGAGCTTGAACCGTGTGAAGACCATCACCGGTAAGGAAGTGCCCTTCTACCAGGGCGATGTCCGTGACGAGGCTCTGCTGAACACCATTTTCTCTGAGCATGATATCCAATGTGTCATTCACTTCGCAGGCCTGAAGGCAGTGGGTGAGTCCGTTGCCAAGCCACTGGAGTACTATGAAAACAACCTGTGCTCCACCATGACGTTGTGCCGTGTCATGGGCAAGTGGGATGTCAAGCGGATCGTGTTCTCTTCTTCCGCAACGGTTTACTCCGGCGACAACGAGATGCCTTTGCGTGAGACCTCCAAGACTGGTAACTGCACCAATCCCTATGGTTGGACCAAGTACATGTGTGAGCAGATCCTCCGGGATCTGACCGTTGCCGATCCCGAGTGGTCTGTTGTATTGCTTCGCTACTTCAACCCTGTGGGTGCCCATGAGAGCGGTCTCATCGGAGAGCATCCCAACGGCATCCCCAATAATCTGATGCCCTTCATTTCCCAGACCGCCATCGGTAAGCGCCACCATCTGAATGTGTTCGGTAACGACTACGATACCCACGACGGTACCGGTGTCCGTGACTACATCCATGTGGTAGACCTGGCCAAAGGCCATGTGGCTGCCATTTCCCATCTGATGGAAAACAAGGGCGAGAGTGTATTCAATCTGGGTACCGGTACCGGCTACTCCGTGCTGGATATGGTCAAGGCCTTTGAAACCGCCAACAACATCCCTGTACCTTATGAGATCGCTCCCCGCCGTCCCGGTGATCTGGCTACCTGCTACGCAGACCCCGCAAAGAGCGCGGAGATTCTGGGCTGGAAGGCTACCAAGGATCAGACCGATATGTGCCGTGACACCTGGAACTGGCAGAGCAAGAACCCCAACGGCTACGATAAGTAATAAAACGGGAGGAAATACAAATGCAATATTTGGGCATTGAATATCAGATGAAACACGCTCCCAAGCTGGACCCGACCTTCATTCCTTTCGGTGTGTGGCGCGCGGCTTACCTGAAGAATGCAAAGCAGCCCATCGCCATCGCTGTTGAGCGTGACAAGGGCCGTGTTTCTGTACATAAGACCTTTATCCATGGCACTGCCGAGATGGCGGAAGCTGACTACCGGTATGTGGAGCGCTATGTGAAGTTCCTACTGTGGTCCAACGGCGGCTTCCGTGTGACCGTTTGCGGCTGCTCTGATCTGACGCAGCGTCTGCAGAAGGCTTATACTGCAGAGGGGGCGCGCCAGTTCGATTGCATGTTCTTCCAGCAGGTTTACGAGCGCAAGCTGGAGATCGTTGACCTGCCCCTGGAGCAGTGTCCCGAGGTTAACGAGATCGCCCAGCCTATGGGCGGCAACATGGACGGCTGCCGTATCGGCTTTGACGCAGGCGGATCTGACCGTAAGGTTTCCGCTGTCATTGACGGTGAGTGCGTCTATTCCGAGGAAGTGCTGTGGTTCCCTAAGCTGAACGAGGATCCCAACTACCAGTACCAGGAAATCCTGACCGCTTTCCGTACCGCCGCCTCCAAGATGCCCAGAGTAGATGCCATCGGTGTCTCCTCCGCAGGTGTTATGATCGGCAATGCCCCCATGGTTTCCAGTATCTTCTATAAGGTTCCCAGAAGCCAGTGGGATTTTGTTAAGACCGTCTTTGACCGTGCGGCGGCTGAAATTGACCCCAATATCCCCATTCTGGTTGCCAACGACGGTGACGTTTCCGCACTGGCCGGTGCTATCGGTCTGGGCAAGGGCAATCTGATGGGTCTGGCAATGGGTACTTCCGAGGCTGTGGGCTATGTTGATAAGGACCAGAATGTTCTGGGTTGGATCAACGAGCTGGCTTTCGCCCCTGTTGACCTGCAGGAAGGCGCTATGCAGGACGAGTGGTCCACCGACTTCGGCGTTGGCTGCAAATACTTCAGTCAGGACGCTGTCATCAAGCTGGCGCCCTGGGCAGGTGTTGAAATTCCCGAGGACCTGTCTTTGGCTCAGAAGCTGAAGTTCGTCCAGGGCCTGATGGAAGAGGACGATGCGCGCGCTGCAGCGATCTTCGAGACCATCGGTGCTTATCTGGCTTACACCACTGTCCTGTACTCCCAGTTCTACGATCTGGATTACATGATGCTGCTGGGCCGTGTTATGTCCGGCAAGGGCGGCGATACTATCCTGCGGGTCTGCAATGAGATCCTGGCCGATGAGTATCCCGAACTGGCTGCCAAGTGCAAGGTCACTTTGCCCGACGAGAAGATGCGCCGTGTCGGCCAGTCTGTGGCTGCCGCATCCCTGCCCAAAATCTGATTTCAACTACGATAAAGGCCCGGAGGAAATCCTCCGGGCCTTGTTCTTTATTTCGATAACAGCAGCTTGTCAGAAACTTCGGAAGAGCCTGTGGCCTGACCAAACTTGGCCAGCAGATCTTCCACGGTGAGGTTCTTCTTCTCGTCACCGGCGATATCCAGCGCGATACGGCCTTCGTACATCATGATCAGCCGGTCGCCGTACTCAATGGCATCACGCATGTTGTGGGTGATCATCAGCGTGGTCAACCGGTCCTGGTTGACCAGAGTACGGGTCACTTCCATGACCTTTGCGGCGGTCTTGGGATCCAGCGCGGCGGTATGCTCATCCAGAAGCAGCAGCTTCGGCTTTTGCATGGTTGCCATCAGCAGTGTCAGTGCCTGACGCTGACCGCCGGAAAGAAGACCGACCTTGTCAGTGAGCCGGTTTTCCAAGCCCAGATCCAGAATCCGGAGCATTTCCCGGAACTGTTCCCGTTCCGCTTTGGTGATACCGATTCTAAGACCACGGCGTGCGCCCCGTCTGGCAGCCAGAGCAAGGTTCTCCTCGATCTGCATATTGGCCGCGGTTCCCATCATGGGATCCTGGAAGACTCTGCCGATGTACTTGGCACGCTTATACTCCGGCAGGTGCGTGATATCAATGCCGCCCAGATGGATGCTGCCGCTGTCTACACTCCATACACCGGCTACGGCGTTCAGAAGGGTGGATTTGCCTGCACCGTTGCCGCCAATGACAGCAATGGATTCTCCGTCGGCCAAATGGAGGGAAAGATCCTTCAGCGCGTGATTCGCGTTGACAGTACCCGGGTTAAAGGTTTTGTTGATACCGGAAATTTCAAGCATGGTTCTTTCCTCCTTTTGCCAAGTTTTTTCCTGTGTGCCGGCTCTTCCAGTAGGGAACGAACAGAGCCAGTGCAACAAAGGCTGCGGAGAACAGCTTCAGATCGTCGGTATTCAGACCCAACTGAATGACCAGAGCGATGACCACATAGTAGATAATAGCGCCAATGACAACACCGGTCAGACGTAGCGCGAAATTGCGGAAGATCTTGCTGAACAGGACCTCACCGATGATCACGGCTGCCAAACCGATGACAATGGCACCACGGCCCATGTTCACGGTAACGCTGCCCAGATACTGGGTGTACAGGCCACCGCTGAGACCCACAAGGCCGTTGGCCAGCACAAGGCCAATCAGCTTCATGCGGTCTGTGTTGATGCCCTGAGCGCGGCTCATGTTGCCGTTGGCACCGGTGGCACGGATGGCAGAGCCCAGCTCCGTGCCAAAGAACCAGTACAGCACACCGATAATGGCGGCCACAAACAGAAGCGCCACCAGGCAGGAAGAACTCTGGTTGCGAACACTGACCAGAAGATTGAACTTATCGACACTTACTGCCAGCATGGATTTGCCCATAATGCGCAGATTGATGGAATACAGCGCAAGCTGGGTCAGAATACCGGCAAGGATGGGGGGGATGCCCATTTTGGTGTGCAGAACAGCGGTCACAAGACCGGCCAGCGCGCCGGCACAGAAGGCGGCGACCATAGCAATGCCGACGGGAACACCGTTGATGATCAGCAGCGCCGCAACAGCACCGCCGGTACAAATGGAGCCGTCAACGGTCAGATCGGAAAAATCCAGCAGCTTGTAGGTGATAAATACACCGATTGCCAGAATGCCCCAGATCAGACCCTGGGCCGCCGCGTCCGGCAGCATTTTCAGCATAGAAGCAAGGAAAGACATATACTACCTCCGTCGCACCGTAACCGGCGGTAAAAACCGCCGGTGGTGCTTATGTTTTATTTCAGATCTTCAGGGATGGTCAGGCCGATAGCAGCCAGATTTTCTTCGTTAATGACCAGCTCCATATCCTCGGCGGTCATGAAACCGATGGGAGTCTTTGCGGGATCTGCGCCGTTTACCATGATCTCATAGGCCATTTCGCCTGCCCGGTAGCCCAGAACGTAGTAGTCGATGCCTACGGATGCGGTGCCGCCGGACTGGACCATACCGCCTTCGCCGCAGATCACGGGGACCTTTGCGGGCTCGGCAATGTTCTTAACGGATTCCATATTTTCCGCAAAGAGGTTGTCGGTGGGGATGTAGATCACATCGGCTTGGTCACAGGCGGAAGTGACAACGGTGGAAATGGTGGTGATATCGCTGGCGGTCAGAATAACCGTGGTGTAGCCGGCCTTTTCGTAAAGCTCCTTGGCCTGCTTGCCCTGGATCACAGAGTTAGGTTCTGCGGAGCAGTAGATGATGGCAACGGTCTTGGCGTCGGGGCAGAGCTTCTGCGTCAGCTCCACATGGGCAGCGATGTCGCTCATATCGGAGTAGCCGGTCACATTGGCACCGGGGGCCTCGTTGGTTGCTACGATCTGGGTTTCACCGGCAACATAATCGGTTACAGAGGTACCGATGATGGGAATGGTGGAGGTAGCCTCCTTGGCAGCGATGACAGCAGGTGTCGCGTTGGCCATGATCAGATCCACACCGTCATTGACGAACTTGGTCACGATGGTGGTACAGTTGGTAGTTTCGCCGCTGGCCAGCTTCACATCAAAAGTAACCTTATCGCCCAGCTTTTCCTTCAAGGCATCCTGGAAGCCCTGGGTTGCCTGGTCGAGGGCAACATGCTGCTGCAGCTGCACAATGCCCACGGAATAGGTTCCGTCATCTGCTTTGTTGGCGGTGTCGCAGGCACAGAGGCCCAGCAGCATCAGAGCGGTCATGATCAGAGCAAGTACGCGTTTCATAGTTCATTTCTCCTTTTTGTTTTTTGAAAATCAATAAGGCGGCTCTGTCCGAAAACAGAGCCGCCTTTTAATACATATGAAAGAGGTTCGGTTATGAATCGGACAGGTTCAATTTTAGGATACGGCAAAACAGGCCTGCAAAAAAGCAAGCCTTAAAATAGGAGTAATAAGAGAAGCCCATCACGGACTTGGGATTCATATTGGAAGCATTGTTGATAGC
Organism: Faecousia sp.; assembly: GCA_045646265.1. Lineage (GTDB taxonomy): Bacteria > Bacillota > Clostridia > Oscillospirales > Oscillospiraceae > Faecousia. The sequence continues at coordinate 1,547 of JAZRKL010000034.1, read as the reverse complement.
CATGATAAGCTCCTTTCCGCCGCCCTTGTGTGCGGCAATTGTTCTTGCTACAAACTTTAGCACTTTGAGATAGTAAAGTCAATGACCAAAATATATGAATGTCAGGGGAAATTTTCCACGACTATTTGGATATTGTGCATAAATATGCATCACACCTTATAAACATACCATTATCGCTATGATGTACTCTGTTTTTATAACAGTTCTTTTCACAGGAATGCATTGGTCAGCCTGTGGAATGCGGGGTGATTTTTAAGCTGGCAGCAATAGTTTTTTGTTGACTTTATTTTGTGAAAATGCTAAAATTAACAGAAAAAACGCAATGACGAAACCTAGTACGCGCCCATATCTTTCTACCAGAGAACTGCCGTTTGGTGCAAGGCAGCAGAAGGATCGCGCCGAATTCCTTTCCGAGCGGCTTCGCTGAACCATTTAGTAGGCGGAGACGGGGTGCGCCCGATATTGCGCTTACGGTCTGCTGGGACCGGATAAGGCCGCGGCTTTGCGGTAAATTGAGGTGGTACAACGGGGTAAACTCGTCCTCTGCATGCTGCAGAGGCTTTTTTTGTACCAACCCAGATTGAATAGAAAGGGTATGCTCTTTTATGGTCATTACGGAATATTTGGAACGCAATGCCAGACTATACGGCGCTGAGACCGCATTGGTGGAGATCAATCCATCCGAAGAACGGGACAATGCCGTCACATGGCGGGACTTTAACCTAATCGAAAACGCAAATCCCGACGCGCCTTACCGCCGGGAGCTGAGCTGGAAGGATTTTGACCGGCGCGCTAACCGCTTTGCCAATCTCCTGTTGAGCCGTGGTCTAAGAAAGGGCACAAAGGTAGCGATTTTGCTGATGAACTGCCTGGAGTGGCTGCCCATTTACTTTGGTATTCTGAAAGCCGGCTGTATTGCTGTGCCTATGAACTTCCGCTACTCCTCCGATGAAATCCAGTACTGTCTGGACCTGGCGGATGTGGAGGTGCTGGTGTTCGGACCTGAGTTTGTCAGCCGTATGGACACCATTGTCCCCAACCTGGGTTTTTTGAAGATGATGTTCTATGTGGGCAGAAACTGCCCTGAATACGCAGAGGACTGCATGAAGTTGACCGGCTTCTGCTCCTCCAGCGCGCCTCCCGTTGCGCTGGCGGAGGAGGATTATGCAGCCATCTATTTCTCCTCCGGCACCACCGGCTTCCCTAAGGCAATCCTACATAATCACAGAGCACTCAAATGCGCCTGCCAGGTGGAGCAGAACCACCACGGTCAGACCCGTGACGATGTGTTCCTGTGCATTCCGCCTCTGTATCATACCGGCGCCAAGATGCACTGGTTCGGTTCTCTTCTGTCCGGCAGCAAGGCAGTTCTCCTGCGTGGTGTCAAGCCCGAGTGGATCCTGCGGGCTGTGACGGAAGAAAAGTGTACCATCGTCTGGCTGCTGGTGCCTTGGGCACAGGATCTTTTGGATGCTATCGATGCCGGACAGATTAATCCCGATGATTACTATCTGGATCAGTGGCGGCTGATGCACATCGGCGCACAG
>JAZRKL010000033.1:0-6632 GCA_045646265.1 Faecousia sp. | reverse complement strand
TGGATCTTTTGAATGGTTTCCTCCCGGAACGCAGAAAGCTCCTCTGCGGTACCGATGTGGTACTTGCAAAGGAGCTGCATATCGTCAATATATTGATCCATTTTTCTGACTTCTTCTCTTAACTGGGGAGAAAGCGGGACGGACCTATTCTCACTGAAATTGGTACCGGCACACAGTTTCAGCAGCGCTACAAACAGTTCAAACATCAATTCGATACTGTTCATCCGGTTCAGCCGTTTCATTTCCCATTCCAGTTCCAGTAGCGGTGTTCTGCGCCTAGCAGGATAATAGGTCACATACAATTCCGGCAACCGCTGGTTGGCGATCAGCCGATCATAGATTGCATCCGGTGTGTACTTCTCTCCAAGCCGATCCAGTCGCACCGCTCTTTGCCAACCGGGCGCAATCAATGCCGGATGGTTACCATTACGATCACGGGTAAATTGATAGCCCAGACCTTCCAAATAGCGGCAGAAGGCAGCATAGCTGGCGGTCATGGATAGCGCCTCGCCCACATCTCTGCGAAGCATATCCCGGTGAGTCATACCGCCGTTCTTACGCACCCAGTATGCCTTCTTCTCACCGCCATAGAAGGTGGCATTCTTCAGCACGGATTTGTTACACTCTCTGCAGATGGCATCGGAGATCTCCCGCAACTTGTAGTGGTCAGACACATGGTTTTCAAATTTTCTTCCGCTCTTGAATGACACGGAGTTGATTACAAAGTGGTTGTGCAAAGAATCTGTGTTCAAATGGGTGGTGACTACGATTTGGTATTCCGCACCCCACATCTGCTTTGCGGTTTCCATGCCAATTTTGTGTGCTTCCTCCGGTGTTACTTCGCCGGGTTTGAAGCTCTGAAACCCATGGTAGGCGACATTGCCGCCCATCTTACCGAATTGCTTCTTAGTGGCAACCATTGCCCCGTAGGGATCATGCTTCGGGCAGTTGATGGTACTGACATACATCTTCTCATCCGTCTTTTCATCGTTCTGCGTATAACTCAGCGCCCGATACAGATCATCGTCCAGATACTTTTGGTCGGTGGTTTTATCCGGGTTTTCCGCATAGTCGATGACACTTTTTAAGCTGCCCTTTACGGGCCAGAATCCTGTTGTGGCGATACTAGCACCTCCTCTACAATCTCCTTCTGCCGTTGTTTCCGTGGCAGGAATAAGTTCTGCTGCAGATCGTTTAGGATCGCAATCAGTACTGCTTCCGTTTCCGGTTGCAGCGGTAGGTTGCTGATCTCGCACAGTTTGGCATAAACCGCATAAAACCGATCATCCAAAAAAGGTCCGGGTTCATAACCCAGACCTCTCTTACGCAGATATTCAGACACCGGCAGACCACATTTCTTCGCCAACTGTTCCAGCTGTTCTTTTTCTTTTGCGGGGAGCCGAAGCTCCACCCGCTTATCCTTTTCTTTCATAATCATATCCTTTCTTTACTGGGGTTAGGGGCTGCGCCCTTAAGATAATCAGCGGCTGGGATCCGCTGATTGGTTGGAACTTGCCGTACAAGTTCCCTGCTTGTTACTCTATAAGACAGTACAGAAAGCCAACTCATGGTAAGTGGTCAAAATGACCACTTACCACTTGTACAAGCTCCATTACAGTAGCGGACAATAGTCTGCTGCCAAATGGCGATCACCATAGAAATCATCTGCATAGTCCACTTCCACTATTACATAAGGAACGGACTTTCTCTCCATACCGTCCTGATACAGAATTATGAAGCGGAGAAGGTCCATCTCGTCCGGCTCGTCCAGGCCGAAATACTCAATATCCTCTCGCTCCACGGTGATCCAAAATCCTACCATGTGGAATTCTTCCTGCAGAAGTAGCAGATCCCAGCCGGTTTCAGTGGGAGTACATCTTACTACCACACCAATAACCTCACCAGTAAACTGGGGCTGTACATAGGTTCTTCCTTCAAAAATCAGAGCCTTACACTTCTTGTCTAAAATCGTAATAGTTGCGTGTTGCATAATCATTATCCTCCATAATTTTGATAAATTGTTTTGACGGCACTTATCTCTAGAAGTGCCGTCATTTTTCTTGTGTTTGCCGTCGCATTTCGGTCAAAAGTGCGGGCACTCAACCAGATACAACAGAATGCGACAGCGGTTTTCTTGTAAAATGATGGCAAATGTATTTCATTCGCCATCGAAAGCATTCAAAAACGCCAGCATGGTGTCTTCGTCCTCTTGGGTGGCCTTCTGCCCTGCAGGCGGCTGGAAGTAGGGCATCATACCCATCATGGGATTGGCTCTCAGCTCCTCCCGGACGGTGTTCCTTACCTCCTGAAGGAAAACATCCTTGCGTTCTTCCTCAGATCGTAGATCCAGATATGCGTTGATCGCCTTGATTACGGCCTTGCTATAGGAGATACCCGCTGTTTGAAGGTACTCCAGTGCCCGTTGGTCTGCGGCCTTGCTTGAATTGAGGCGGACCGTGATCTTCATTGCCATCACCGGATACCACCTTTCCGGATCTGCACCGCAGCCATATATTCATATCCTTTGGCAGCGGCGCAGATGTCGCTGTTGATCACCACCCGGCTTTCATCAATGGGACAGAAGTTTTTCAGCAGACAACCACCGCCGCCTACTACATACAGCTTCATCAGCCGGGGATCGTAGCCATGCTCCCGCAGTTTGCGGAACACCTTGGCAGAATACCCCTTTGCTGCTTGGGTCATGGTCTGCTCCAAACTCTCGTCCAGACCGGCAGTGCCGTTTTGCAGAAAGATATGAAGCAGCGCTTCATCCGGCTGGGCATTATGCTCACGAAGCAAAGCTTCCCGCAGCGCCAGGATGCACTGGTGGACACCGTATTTCTCGGTGAACATCTGCTTGGGGTCCGGCTTGCGGTTCAAGATCCGCAGGATATTCATGGTGCCGTTGCCGATGTCACAGAGCATATAGCTACCGGAAAAGTCCTGCAGACTGGGAGCAATCGCCGCAAAGCCTTGGGGGAATATCTCTGCGCCTACGACCTGCAGGTGGTAGTCTTTGTTTCGGTAGGTGAAGGATACCTCCCGGTTTTGCAGCAGATACTCCTTGAATGCCTGTTTCTGCTTGCCCACCCAGGAAAGAGGCAGACCGGCAGCGATATAGATGCTGCCTTCGGTGATATTCTCTTTTGCCAGTTCTCGTGCGATTGCTGCCAGGGTCAGCACATAGTAGTCCTGGTCCATAATCTTCTCGGCGGCGTACTCCTTGTGACCGATGCCGATCTGGTAGTACCGGCCTTCATAGATCAGGATATCCTGCATGAAGGTCGGCTCGGTGTCACTGCTCTCCACACCGGTGGGGAAGCAGCAGTTGGCGGTTTTGATGTTGCCATAGCCATGGTCAACACCAATGATGTGGATTCCATTCATTGTTTTCATTCTGGTTCCTCCTTTGTTGTTTGATTTTGCGCTAGGATCTGTGTGTACAATTCTTTTTCTCCCGGAAGCACCGCATCTTGGAAATAGCGGCAATAGATACCGCTACTGCACAAAAGCTGTACACAGGTGCGTTCCTCCAAGCCGTCCAGCAGCAGGCAGTTTCCTTTCCGGTAATTGGCACACCGCCTTCGTACCAAATGCCGGATTCTTCTTTCCTGCTGCTGTGTGATGTGTAACACCATATCGTCCTCCTTTCCTTTGGGCATAAAAATAGCCGCCGGTTTCCCGACGGCGAGTGCCCAGCGTATTCTTTTGCGGTGGTGTTATCCCCCTCACTTATTTGAATACACGAAAAGGCGATTTTTATATGGAATATAGAAACATGAAGAAAACAAAAAGCGAAACACCTAAAAGTGCTTGCAGTACAACAGTTTTTATGTCTGTTCTTAATATGTTTACATTTTCCGAAGGTGATGTTTTCAAAAAATCTACAATTATTTTATTGGAAAATAATATGATAATAGCAAGAGGGAACTTTATTGGACGGTTCTTAGAATAAAATGATACGCGAGGAGGTGGGGTTATGGATACCGTCAGATTCTTCAGCGCAGATTACCGGGACGGCAGAGTGCGGATAGGAAACAAAACTTATCCTGCAGGCTATTACTGCGTTCATCTGCTGAATCAATATTACAAAGACGATACTGCGGCAAGACTATCCGTTTTCACACACCGAAATGAGCAGTTGCAGAATCAACTTCAGGCTGGCTACATAAATGAGAGTTCCTTCCTGCGGGCAGGAGAAGAAATGCTTCATATCTTCCATACCCTTCCATGGCTGAAGCCATTTGATGTGCTGAATATCAACGTCGAGCGAAACAGAATAGCGAACCTGTTTACAAAGGAAAACGCAGAAATGCTTGCATCCTATTTCCACCGCAGAGCAGAAGTTGGCAATATGGATGAAGGCCAAGTCCTTTTAGATATTCTTCCTCCCGCATATAGTAAAGACTTCTTCGGTACAGCAGAGAAACTGCTAACTGAAGTTATGGACACGCTTTGGTTCTATGACACCATCGGCGATGATCTCCAAAAGGCATTTCATCAGCTAAAGAAGTTTTCTGCGAAAGCAGATGAAGCGGTCAGACTTGATGAAGCGCACCTGCTTCCCATTGCTTTGGAAGTCTTTGGGGAACTTCCGCTGCCGGTTACTACCGAATATGTTCCCTACAAGAAGAATGCTAAAAGTAAGTCTGAGGTTGTGGCCAGGCGGCTGTTCTTTGACAGCTACTACAGTTTCATTATCACGGACTTCTTTGAAGGTCTCCACAACGGCCATTACCCAAGGCAGTGTGAGATCTGTGAAAGCTATTTCTTGATGACATCTGCACGGCGGCAGCGGTACTGCTCTGGCATGTCCCCTTATACCTTCCGGGGCAAGCAGATCTCCTGCAAACAGTATGCGGCAAGCATTAACCGCAAAGAACTGGCAGCGGCAGATCCGGTAGTGGATATCTACAATCGCCGGTGCGGTGCGATACGATCTGAAAAGAGCAGAGGCACCATTCCGAAAGAAACCGCTGAGAAAGCAAAAGAATTGGCGCTGGAACATAAGCTCCACGCTCAGGAAGACCCTGTGTATGCCGCTACCCAATATCCGATTGATATGACACGGCAGGCGCTATACGAAGAAGCCAGGAAGCACTTGGTTTAACCCAATATTACACTTAAAGGAGGTGGATGCCGTGAACGATTGGGAAAAGGATCTTCATATTTACCGGTTGGACCCGGCTCCACCGAAGTATGAAAATTATCAAGACTATTTCGATCTGTACTTTGCCGAAAAGGACGAAAAGTACCTTTCTTGGTTCCTGCACTACTATGAGAAGGAACTGAACACCAAGACCAGAGGCTTCGTCAATGAATATGCTATGTATGGCCACTTTGTAGATCTGAAGCAGGCCTTTGTAATGGGCATGATGGAGGCACTCCAACGGTACGATATCTCCCTGGGCGTTCCGTTCCTTACCTACAAGAAGTTCTATGCCATGAATGCAGTGCACACTTACATCCGAACCATGCGCACCGGTTATTCGGTGCAGAGTAGCTATGCAGACGAAAACCTTCGCAAAGTGATGCACAAGTTTGCAGAGCATGAATATCGGTATGATGAAGAAACCATAGCTGCCATCGCTGAAGAAACCAAAATCTCCCCAAAGAATGTAGAAGAGATTCTGCAAGGCGGTCTGCTGAATATGAGCATGACAGATTTCTACCGGTATTATGGGGATGAGGACAGTGAAGAAAGCATGGAGGAAGTTGCCGCCGACGGAACATCCCAAACGGAGGAATTGTACCTCCGCATAGAGAAAGCAGAAAAAGTTATGTCAACCTATGAGATGTTAAACTACCGAGAACGGGCAATCGTGGCTGACCATCTTGGCTTTTGCCGGGATTGCTATGCCACCCACTATTATGACCAGGACGATCTTGACGAGGATGGCAAACCCAAAAGCAAACCTAGGAGGAAAGTTCCTTTCATAGAATTGGCGGTGGAACACGGACTTGCATCCCCGGATACGGCAGATAAGACGTTTCGGAGGGCATTGGAAAGTATGAGAAAGCAGATTATGGTATGGTTTTAGGTATATTCTTTGTTAAAGTGGTGCAATGGTAAGAGTCAAGAATACTATTCACTATATTAACGGCCCCAGCGGGAAGATTGCCCGCTGGGGCCACTATCATAGAGGTACGTATCTGAATTAAGACTAGAAACACCGAGTTAAAGGACATATCATCCTAGTGAAGGGTTACTCTAATTCAAAGGCTCCGGTATATAGCTGATAATATGTACCCTTTTCGGCAATCAGACTATCATGGGTTCCCCGCTCAATGATGCGACCATGGTCAAGAACCATGATGCAGTCGGAATTGCGGACAGTAGACAGGCGGTGTGCTATGACAAACACAGTCCGTCCCTTCATCAGTTTGTCCATGCCGTCCTGTACCAAGGCTTCTGTACGGGTATCGATGGACGAAGTAGCTTCGTCCAAAATCATAACAGGAGGATCGGAAACGGCCGCTCTGGCGATGGAGAGAAGCTGTCGCTGACCTTGAGATAGTCCACTGCCGTCACCCTGGAGAACCGTGTGATATCCCTGCGGCAGCATTCGAATAAAACTGTCAGCATTTGCCAGCTTCGCCGCGGCAATACATTCTTCATCCGTTGCATCCGG
>JAZRKL010000032.1:0-2922 GCA_045646265.1 Faecousia sp. | reverse complement strand
TAGGGAATGACCTATGTGTCATTCCTTGAAGCAACCCTCAAATATGCAAACAGGAACGGCACACAGGCCGTTCCCTACAGTTAGGTATTTTACAAATATTCGTTTTCGGGGCCGTCTCATTCATTTTGAGACGGCCCCTTTCTGTTTATTGTATTCCAATGACAACAGAGCAAACCACAAACAGCAGCATGGTCACCAGTGTCAGTGCCGACAGAGCGGATGCGATCTGCACACGTTCTTCCGGTTCGTCTGCAAATACCGGGATCACATAAGGAGGCGGCAAGATCAGCATCAGAAGCATCGCGCCTTCAAAGAGCACACCGTTCAGAATCGTTCTGTTCAATGCCACTGCTACAGCATAGCACACAGCCATGATGCCCAGACGCATAGCGATCAAGCCAACCGTTTTTTTCCAAGGAATTTCCCGGATCACCAGATCATAGCCTACCGTCAGCAGAATGATCATGCCCGTAGGCGCTGACAGGAAGCTGCTGGACGCTGTCAAAATGCCTGCAATGCCCCACTGCTCCATCTTACCGTAGAGGCCTGTGGCACCGATGAGCACACCGGCTGCAACCGCCCAAAGAATGGGGGTAGATGCCATATCCCGGCCAATGGCCTTGATATCGGTTTTTCCGGAAAGCAGGGTCTTGTATAAGGTAAAAACAAACAGTGTCTGTCCGATATCCGGCAGGGCAAAATCAGATACACTGTGCCCGGGAAACAGCAACACAAACAGAGCATACCCCAACATGCCCGCTTCAAAGCCGGAAAACAGGAATTTTACCAACCGGCCCTTGACCCGGAAGAGCTTCACAGCAGCATAACCCAGACCCAGCGCCAGGCAGCAGATGCCAAACATCAGCAACGGCAGCAGCAGTGCGGCAGCGGTATATTCCGCCGTGGCGAAAGCCTCCAGCAGGACAAAGGGCAGCGTCAGATTCAGCACGACCTTTTTTAGCGCATCCACACCGTCACGACTCAGGAAGCTCCTATTGCGGCACAGCATGCCAAGACCCAATGCCAGAAATACCGGCAGCGCCGTTTCAAATACAGCTATGATTTTATCCATCGATTACTTGATAACGCCCTTCTGGACGATGACGTTGGCATAGATGGCAGATTCGCCGGTCTGCAGGATGCAGTAGCAATCCTTGGCCTCATCGTAGAAGTCAAAGCGGTCGATGTTTCCCACAGCATCGGCGCCGCGGTCATCGTACTTGGCAACGATCTGCTTGTAGGTCTCCCAAACGGGGATCTCCAGATCCTTGTCGCATTCCATTTTTTCCATCAGGGTGATGGGCTTTTCCACATAAGTATCGGCAGGGATGACCTGCAGAATGGCATCCAGCAGTTCAGGAACACCGTGACCGTCAGCACGAAGGAAAATAGCGCCCTTGGCCTTTGCCATGGCAGCGCCGGGGAAATTGCCGTCACCGATGCAGATACGGTCGCTGTGACCCATTTCGCACAGAACCTTCAGCAGCTCGGGAGAAAGGATAGAAGGAATATTTTTCAGCATAGGATTACCTCCAAATTGTAGATTTCAAAAAGTGGCGGTCAAAAGACCGCCGCTGCGCTTGCCAATTTTTGTCCAGCGCAGCGGGTTTTTCAAACTTTGCGAAAGTTTGAAAAACAAGTTGATTGAACGCGAAAGACAACCCTGACGGTTTTCTTTCACACTATCTTTCCCTCCGAAACTTTGGCACGGAGAGCACTTTGATAGGCGAAGTGGCGGTCCGGAGACCGCCACTTTTTATGATTGGGAATTACTTGTACATAGGGCCGTAGGTAGCGCAGGCGCGGTAGTCCTGGCCTTCCTTATCCATGCCGAATGCGTTCCAGCAAGCGGGACGGTAGATGTCGTCCTCGGGAACGTTGTGCATGCAAACGGGGATGCGCAGCATGGAGCACATGGTGATCAGGTCAGCACCGATGTGGCCGTAGGAGATAGCACCGTGGTTGGCGCCCCAGTTCATCATGACCTCGTAAGCGGTCTTGAAGGGAGAGCCTTCCTTGCCGTCGCAGCGAGGTGCAAACCAAGTGCAGGGCCAGGTGGGGTTGGTACGCTCCATCAGGGTATCGGAAACCTGATCGGGCAGGTTGACAGTCCAGCCTTCTGCGATCTGCAGCACGGGACCCAGACCCTTGACCAGATTCATACGGATCATGGTGCAGGGCATTTCGGCCTTGGTGGTGTAGTGGCTGGAGAAGCCGCCGCCGCGGAAGTTATCCTGACCGGCCTCGCACCATACGGTAGCTTCGGTCATCTTCTTGATGTCTTCCTCGGTGACTTCCCACCACTTCTTCATGGTAGCGTTGCCGTTCTCGTCGGTGCAGACACCGGAAGCGTCCAGACATGCAGCGCCGGAGTTCAGCAGGTGGATGATACCGTTGGACTCAGCAGCCTTGCCTTCCAGCTTGTAGCCGGTAACGCGCTCGGTAGCCTCGCCGGACCAGTAAGTACGGACGTCAGCGAAGATCTGTGCGCGGTGGGTCAGCAGACGCATCATCAGCATGCTCATGCCGTTGAGGATGTCATTCTCGGTAGCCAGGGTGTAGGGCTCACGAGCGCCTTCGTAGTCGAAGGTGGAGCTCAGCAGAGCCTCGGGGTAGTCACAGTTGGGCCAATGGTCGGTCCACTGACGCTGACCCTGGAAGCCACCGGCGATAGCATTGTGGCCAACCTTCTCTTCCTCGAACAGGTCATCCAGCTTGGGATTGCCTGCCATCAGGTCCTTGATGATGCAGTACATCTTGACGGTGAACTCCCACTGCTTTTCCTTCTCTTCGTCGGAGAACTTGACGCTCTCGGGGTTGTCGTCGCGGCCTTCCTTGCAGTGCTCCTTGGTCCAAGCCAGAGCCTTCTGGTAATCTTCCTCGCAGTAGATGCCTTCTTCCATTCGACGCAGGATCTCGACC
>JAZRKL010000031.1:0-9552 GCA_045646265.1 Faecousia sp. | reverse complement strand
GGAAAAGACCTTTTGTGTTGCTGGTTCCGACTACGGCATCAAACCCCGCTGGCAGACACCAGTGGATGAATACAATTTTGTGGGCATCTATCGCAAAAACGTTATTATTGATCGGTTGGATAAAAGAAGAATTCTGTCCTTCTTAGGTGTAGCAAGCTGTATTGATCTGTATGTGAATGGCAACTTTGCAGGTTATTCTGAGGGCAGCCATAACACGGCAGAGTTTGATGTCAGCGCATTCCTGCAAGCGGGTGAAAATGAACTGGTGGTTGTTGTGCACCGTTGGTGTACCGGTACCTATCTGGAATGTCAGGACATGCTGCGCAATAACGGCATTTTCCGGGATGTGCTGCTGTATGAACTGAATCAAACAGATATCTTTGATGTCGAATTCCATACGAAGAAGAAAGACAACGCATATATTGCCACGGTAAAGGCTGTGGTGACGGCGGATACAGAAGTAGCATTCACGCTGGTCGGCAAAACGCAGCTTGTAAAGACCGAAGATCAAACTGCTGTCGCTGAATTTGTGATAGTCGATCCGAAAGAATGGACAGCGGAGACACCCAATCTGTATGATCTTTATATTGAGATCCCCGGAAGCTGTGTCAAGCAGAGTGTCGGTTTTAAAGATATTCAAATCAAAAAAGATATCTTCACGCTCAACGGTAAACGGTTAAAGCTGAAGGGTGTCAATCACCACGACACCAGCTGCACCAATGGCTACTATTTAACGCCGGAAGAAATCTACAGGGATGTGCAGATATGTAAGGAATATAATATTGATACCATCCGTACCTCTCACTATCCTCCGGATCCCATGCTGCTGGAGTGGTGTGACGAGTTGGGTATCTATGTAGTGGACGAAGCGGATCTGGAAACCCACGGCGCTTTTTCGCAGCAGTTTCCGCCTAATTTCCACACCATTACCCATGATGTCCAATGGGAAAACCGGTATTTGGACCGGGTGCAGCGACTCTACGGACGGGATAAAAACCACGCTTGCATTCTTATGTGGAGTCTTGGCAACGAGGCAGGCGGTTATCGCAATACCGATGCGATGTATCATTGGCTTAAGCTGCGGACGGATATTCCTGTCCACTACGAAAGCGTGATCCACAGCAAACGGATCGCCTATGATGTGGGCAGTGAGATGTATCCGCCAGTGAATAAAGTGGAAGCGGTCGGTAAGCACCGCCGCAAGGAGAAACAACTCAATGACCGCCCCTACTTCTTGTGTGAGTATGCTCATGCCATGGGTGTCGGCCCCGGCGCGGTGGAGGAATACTGGGAGCAGATCTATAAGTACGACAATCTGATGGGCGGCTGTGTATGGGAAATGGTGGATCATGCGGTACGACATGAAGACGGCAGCTATACCTATGGCGGCGACCACGGAGAATGGGAGCATGACGGCAATTTCTGTGTTGACGGCCTGTTCTACCCGGATCGCAGTCCTTCCACAGGCGCAAAGCTGATCCGTCATATTTACCGCCCCATCCGTGTCAGCCATGTAGAAGATTGCCGCTATCGGATATTCAATACGATGGCCTTCACGGATGCCAGGAATTATGAAATCCGCTTTGTGTATCCTGAGGGCAGGGAAGTGGTGGAGCAGGTGAGCGTGCCGCCGCTGTCCGATCGGATCGTAGAATTACCCGATTGCCCCATGGGTGAAACGACTGTTACCGTAGTGGTTACAGATACCGCGACAGGTGCGGAAGTATCCCGGGAGCAGTTGATCTTTGATCTTCAGGTCAAAGAGGAAGTGGCGGTTCAAGGGACTCGTCCCGATTGGGTGGATGTCTGTGACGAAAAGGTCATCATCACCAAAAATGGCAAGACTATGACAGCAGACCGCTGCCATACCCTGCTGTTCCGTGCGCCCACGGACAATGACCGAAGCTTTACGTTGAAAACCGCAATGGATGACTATCTGGAGCAGAAGGAAACAATGGAAGCGGTACTGGTACGGGAAGATAAACTGGTCGTCCGCTATGTTATAACCTGCCGTCATCAGAAGTTTATATGTACCGATACCTTTGAAAACTGCGAAGAGGGAATTCTTCTGACAAGTAAACTGCAATGCACATCCGGTGGCGGTAATCTGCCCCGATTTGCAAAAGTATTCCGCATGGACAGCAGCTTTAACGATGTGACCTACTATGGCCGCAACGGCGAATCCTATTGCGATATGAAAGCGCACACCCAGGTGGAAACCGTTCATTGCAAGGTTACCGACATGGTAGAACCCAATATCAAACCCCAGGAGAGCGGTAACCGCTGCGATTGTACCTATGCCGCTGTTTCCGATGGCGAGGACAGTTTTGCCTTTACCGCTGTTGATAAGCCCTTCGAACTGGGAATCAAACCTTATTCCGATTGGGAACTGCTGAATATGAAGCACCGGGAGGATGAAGTCCGTACCGGCACTTATGTGGCTATCTCCGCGTTCCAAATGGGTATCGGTACCGGCAGCTGCGGCCCCGCAACCTTACCCCAATACTGCTACAGTGCAAAGGATACGCATACATTGCGATTCATTATCTCCTGATAGACATAGCTAAAAAGCGGCTGGTAGTCGATGAAAGGCTACCAGCCGTATTTTTGTCCGATAACAGAACGCTGCTTGGTGCGTTAACGCATTAGGTCGGTCAAGGTTATCTTTTTGTATTGGGTAGGGGAAAGACCTACTCTTTTTTTGAAAGTATTTGAAAAATAATTGACATCGCAAAAACCGCATTTTTCCGCGATCTGGGGTATGGTCAATTGCTGATGACTGATGATGATCCTTTTTGCCATATCAATTCGCTGCTCAATTATAAAGTGAAAGACAGTCATACCGGTTTCGTTTTTAAAAACATTGCATAAATACTGCGGCGTAAGATGGACGATCTGCGCAAGCATGTTCATAGTTATCTTTTCATCAATATGTTCTGATATATATTGCTTTACTATCTTAATATAGGTTGAATCTTTGTTGGTGCTCGTTTCGATAAGTTGATTATATAGAAACAGAAATAGAGAGAGGCACTTTTCATTCTTTAAATCGGAGGCCGAACGAAATATCCTGCTGATCGTTTCCAGCATAAGTATCGTATCTGCGTTGACGCAGTTCTCAATCTTTCCCGCAATCGGGAAGGTGACTTTGTCGTGAAACATAATGTTGAAGCTGGCATAATAGGATGGAATATTGGTTTCTTTCCGATATCGGGTAGAACCCGGTGGAAATAAGATGGCATCACCAGCTCTGAGAGTCACAGGTGTGTTGTTAATAAGATACTCCATCTGTCCTTCTATACAGTAGGTTAGATCCAAATAAGGCAAGGTCATAGGGCGAATAGAGGAAACTGTTTCGCACCGTCTTAAGGAATATACAAGGATATACGCATTCGCTAAAGCAATTTTTAACATAACGACTACCGATCCTAAGATTATTTGTTACATTGATTTTAACGGTAAAAACGTTACATGTCAATGAAGTATGGATAATTATGGGAAATATTATCTTAATATAGCAAAGAATCATGCTGTTTTCATTAATAAAGAATGTTTACTGTTGACGCGATATTTGTTAAACTAATTCTGATAACAACCATTAACAGTAGCGTACAATTTGTGTTTAGCGACCAGTTTTGTAATGGCACCGTTTGCAGGGAACTTAAAATAATAAGGAGGACCATATATGGCTGACCAGTTTATCAATATCGCTGAATCATTGCAGAAGCTTTCAGTGAAGAAAGTGGTGAATTTTGAGGAAAAGCAAGTGCATCTCACGGAAAATGTGAAATCGCCAGTAAAAACCGCCCAAAAGATATCGGACAAGGAATCGTTGTTCGCGGAACTGAAAAAAATGCGCGAATACTATGCGCCATATTTGAGATCCTGCTCACCGGTAGTACACGAGAATAAGCAGGTTATCAATATTACAGAGTTTGTTTGCGACAATAAGATTGTTAAAATTCCGGAATATGGCGGGCCAATAGGAAAATCCAGAAGAAAATATACAACAGAATTCTCTTTAGAGAATTTTTCCGATAAGGCAGTGTATATTTGCTTTGATGGTGCCGACTACGAAACGATTGTGTTGGTAAACGGTGAATACGTTGGTTTTCATGAAGGCTTTTTTTCGCCCTTTGAATTTGAAATCAGTGATTTTGTGCATACCGGAAAGAACACTCTTGAGGTTGTTTTGAAAAATGATTATGTCTTCAGTGGTCACGGAGGCGCAACACGGAAAGCAGAGGGAGATAAGCTGTATGCGGCTACCGGAATTGGTTGGGATGACCCGGAGCTTGGCTGGCATCACTGCCCACCCGGAATGGGAATCTATAACGATGTTCGGGTGGAAGTCAGATCCCGGATACATATTAACGATATTTTTGTTCGCCCTATGTGTGATGAAAAAGCCATTGAAGTTTGGACGGAAATCACAAATGCTGACTATGTAAAGAAGGATATTTCTTTCAGTGTTTCTCTGTATGGTGAGAACTTTGAACAAACAGTATTTGAAAATGTCCAGATCAAACCTGTGACCTATTCTAAACCCGGCGCGTGGCGGGAGATCGAAGAACTCTTGACCATAAATTATATAGGCACTGAGCAGCAGATGCCAGCTGAGCACGGCAGAAATCTTTATAAATTCAAGCTGCCTTTAGAAAATTTTGAGGCATGGGATATAACGACACCGAATCTGTATGCATTGTGTGTCAGTGTGCTGTCAGACAATGTGTCAGCGGACAGCCAGAAAAGCATTTTTGGCATGAGAGACTTTGTGCAGGATATCGAGTCTGTTCCCAAGGGGAATTTTTACCTAAACGGAAGAAAAATCAAACTTCGTGGTGCGAATACCATGGGATTTGAGCAACAGGATGTATTGAAAGGTCATTTTGATCAGCTGATCGACGATATTCTGCTGGCAAAGCTTTGTAATATGAATTTCTTCCGTCTCACACAGCGGCCTGTTCAAAAGGAAGTGTATGATTACTGCGACCGTTTGGGCATGATGACCCAGACGGATCTGCCGCTGTTTGGTCAAATGCGGCGTTTTAAATTTGCTGAAGGTATCCGGCAAGCAGAAGAAATGGAAAGGTTGATACGAAACCATCCTTGCAATGTGATTATTTCCTACATTAATGAACCTCACGCAAATGCAGCAGACAAAGAACACCGGCACATGTTACGCCATGAGCTGGAAAGCTTTTTTGAGTGCTGTGACCGAATCGTGCACTTTAATAACCCGGACAGAGTCATCAAACATGTTGACGGAGATTATGATCCGCCCTCAACAGATTTTCCGGATAACCACTGCTATACCATGTGGTACAACGGCCATGCAATCAATTTAGGCAAGCTGATGAAAGGGTATTGGATCGTATCAAAGCCAGATTGGTGTTATGGTTGTGGCGAATATGGCGCAGAAGGACTTGACTTCAGCGATGTAATGAAAAAGTACTATCCGAAGGAATGGATCAAGGAACCCTTTGATCCCAATAACATCATTGGTGCACAGACCGGGGATATGCACTATCCGTTTTATGATACCTGTGACAGCATGGATGAGTGGGTGGAGAAAAGTCAGGAGTTTCAGGCACACGTGGCTAAGGTCATGACCGAGTGCTTCCGCCGAGATAATAACATGGTAAGTAATGCCATCCATCTGTTTATTGACGCTTGGCCAGCAGGATGGATGAAAACGATCATGGACTTTAAGCGTACACCAAAGAAAGCTTATTTTGCATGCCGGGATGCGCTGGAGCCTATCATGCTGAGTTTAAGAAGCGACAGATTTGCATATTACAGCGGTGAAGAAATCAAAATTGAATGCTATGTCTGCAATGATACGCAATTAAGCGGGGATGATTTCAAGGTCGTTTACGAATTGTATAACAACGGTAAAATGGTAAGGCGTGCAGAAAGCAGAGCAAAGCTGGAGTCTTGTACAGCTGCATATTCAGAGTCTGCCGTGTTTGCAATCGATCAAGTACCTGACCGGGAGCAATACGTTTTAAAAGCGATACTGACCGGCAATGATGGCACACCGATCGCCTACAATACCTTTGCGTTTGATGTGTTTTCTGATGTTGAGATGGTTGAAAACCCAAATGTGGAACTGATAATCAATCTTGAACCGGGAACACATATAATCGCTGGTGAGGAAGTACAGGTAAACCCGTATTCAAGCGGTGCATATTTTGTTTCAAGAAAGACAGACCATAGTGCGGTGGCCGAGTTCAGGGAGAATGATTTTTCTTATTGGTATAACAAGGATCTCGATTATATTACCCCGATTACAAATAAAACATTTACAGCAGAAGGTTTTAAGCCAATTCTAAAGTGCGGTAATAATCCTGACGGGGTCATGCGCTCAGAATTGGTGGCGGGAGAAAAAGTGTATAAAGGAAAGAAGTTCATTATATGCCTTGCCGACCTTCGTCTGGAGAACCCGGTCGCAAAGAGATTTGTGAAGAATCTTATGAAATGATTTCATAAGGGAGAAGCCGGATTTTAGGAGTTGTTCTAAGCAAAGAAAAGAGGTCACAACCGTGACCTCTTTTTGTTACCCTAATAGAACATCCGATATGAGCATCAAGCAGAAACCGGCCAGCAGGGAATAAGTAGCGCCTCGCTGGCTGCCGTGGGCATGGGTCTCGGGGATCATTTCATCGCTGATCACATAGAGCATGGTGCCGCCGGCGAATGCCAAAGCAAAGGGTAGAATGGCAGATGCAACAGATACCGCAAAGTAACCCAGAAGAGTACCCACAACTTCCACAAGACCGGTTCCCATGGCGCACAGGAAAGTCCGCTTGGGGCTGACTCCAGCCGCCAGCATCGGTGCGATGATCACCATACCTTCCGGAATATTCTGCAGGGCGATACCGCCGGCAATCAAAAGCGCTTCGGATGTATTGCCGGAACCAAAGCTGACACCGGCAGCAATGCCCTCCGGCAGATTGTGGATAGCAATTGCAGTGACAAACAGCAGCACCTTGCTGATATTGGCATTGCCTTGATGGTCTTCCAGATCAGCCCCCACCAGCTTGTGCAGGTGCGGCACAAGCCTGTCGATGAGATTCAAGCACAAGGCACCCGCAAAAATACCCGCAACGGTAATGATCAAGCCGTATTTTCCACCGTAATCCACAGAGGGCAAAATCAAACCCAGTACGGCAGCCGCCAACATCACACCTGCGGCAAATGCCAGAACAATGTCGCTGAATCGATGGGATATCTTTTTAAATAAAAAACCGATCACCGAGCCGAATACGGTTGCGCCGCCGACCCCCAGTGCGGTGAGTAATACCATTTTCATAGGGATACCTCCTTTGGGGTTATTCTATCATATCCTGTTTGCATACACAAGTGACAGTTTTTGCACACACCGTATTGCAATGTTGACAGACTTTTGATAAAATGAACTTATCTTTTCAAAGGGGTACATAAGTATGATTTACAGTGATTTTTCTGATAAAAAGCTTTCTTTGCTTGGCTTTGGGTGCATGCGTCTTCCTGAGAAGAACGGTGCCGTTGATGTTGCGCAGGTGGAAGAGATGGTTGCCTATGCCATGGCCCACGGTGTCAATTATTTTGATACTGCCTACCCTTATCACGGCGGCATGTCCGAACGGGTCATGGGCCAGGTGCTGAGCAAGTATCCCAGAGAATCTTATTTTCTGGCTGACAAATTCCCTGGCCATCAGGTGATGGATTCCTATGATCCGGCACCGCTCTTTGAAGAACAGCTGCGCCGCTGCAAGACCGAGTATTTTGACTTCTACTTGCTGCATAACATTTACGAAAAGTCTTTGGATACCTATCTGGATCCCCAGTGGGGAATATTGGAATACTTCCGGGAGCAGAAGCGTCTGGGAAGAATCAAGCATCTGGGATTCTCCACCCATGCTCAGCTTTCTACTATGGAGAAAATCCTGGACATCATGGGTGATGATCTGGAATTCTGCCAGATCCAGCTCAACTATTTGGATTGGACGCTGCAGGATGGCAAGCAGAAGTACGAGCTGCTGACCGCCCGTGGCATTCCCGTATGGGTCATGGAGCCGGTCCGTGGCGGCAAGCTGGCAAGCTTTACCGATGACCGCTTGACAGCCTTGCGGCCCAATGCTTCTACTGCCAGCTGGGGTTTCCGGTTTCTGCAGGACCTTCCCAATGTAAAAATGATCCTTAGCGGTATGTCCAATACAGAGCAGATGCATGACAATGTGCATACCTTCAGTGAAGCATGGCCCCTAAGCGATGAAGAAAAGACTCTGCTTTTGGATATTGCGGAGGGTATGAAGAATGTAATTCCCTGCACCGGCTGCCGTTATTGCTGCGATGGCTGCCCCATGGGTCTGGATATTCCTACCATGATGTCCATTTGCAGCGATATCCGTTTTGCGCCTGTGGTCAACAGCGTGATGATGCTGCAAACCGGCCCGGAAGAACAGCGCCCCTCGGCCTGCATTGCCTGCGGAAATTGCACCAAGGTGTGTCCCCAGGGCATCGACATTCCGGCGGTTATGAAGGAATTGACGCAGCGGATGGAAAAGATCCCCCAGTGGGCCGATATCTGTGCCCAGCGTGAAGCAATGCAGAAACAGAATAAAGATGTGTAAAGAAAACCCGCCTGCATCGCAGGCGGGTCTGTCACTGTTTCAAGGATTGTCTTCAACCAATCGATTCTTTCCTAAGTTGACCTTATGATAGTAAATGAGTGTGAGCGTACTGCAAAGCAGCCAGCCGGCAGGGTAGGACATGGCAATGGGAATGATTTCATTGCAGATCCGGGACATAGCAAACAGATATATCTGCCGGAACACTACAAACGACGAGATCATAATGACCATGGGAGCACGGCTGTTGCCCGCACCACGCAAGGCACCGGAGTAGATCTGATTGAAGCAGCACAGAACATAGAAGGGGGAAAGCCACCTCAGAAGCATAGCGCCGTATTCAATAACTTCCGGCTTGCTGTTGAAGAAGGAAACGATGGGTGCGGCAAAAAAGATCACAGGGACCATAAGAATGAGCGTTGAGATACACGCCAGGGTAATGGAGCGCCGCACACCCTTCTTTGCTCGTTCCACTTGGTTGCAGCCCAAATTTTGCCCCACGAAGGTGGTGGAGGCCAGTGCAATAGACTGCATGGGTAAAAACAGCAGCTGGTCGATCTTGGCATAGGCTGTCCAGCCGGACATGCAGTTGGAACCGAAGTAGTTGATATAGGACTGCACAAAGATATTGGAGAAGGAGGTAATGGCCATCTGGATTGCAGCGGGAACACCTGCTACGATGATCTTCTTCAGCATGGGCCAGTGGATTTTCAGACTGCCCAGGTGCAGTTTGATGCATTCATCGGTGCGCATCAGGGTGATGAGAATCAGAATAGCGGAAACTCCCTGGGCAATGATGGTTGCCAGAGCCACACCCCGAACACCCATGTCAAAGACCAGCACGAATACCAGGTCCAGCACCGTATTCACCACAGCGCAGACCACCAGGAAGTAGAAGGGCCGCTGGGAATCACCCACCGCCCGGAGAATACCGGCG
>JAZRKL010000030.1:0-8368 GCA_045646265.1 Faecousia sp. | reverse complement strand
AGCGTGTGCAGCGGTCAAAATTTCGTGAGCGAATAGCGAACAAGAAATTTTGGGTACCGCAAACGGACACGGGAAGTAACGAAAAGTACTGCACTATGCACGTATTGGCTGCGGGCACTGCCCGCATAAACGATCATTTATGGGAACAAAACAGCCGCAGTGCGGAATGCACTGCGGCTGTGGGGATTATTCGGTTCTAAGTGCGATAACTGGGTCTTTCTTTGCGGCCAGCTTGGCGGGGATCAGGCCGGCGATGAGGGTCAGACCGACACTGATCATCACCAGAATGATGGCTGCGTTCACGGGCAGTACAGCAATGTTGCTGATGTTTGTAAGATTCTTTAAAATATAGCAGATGGGGATGTTCAGCAGCGCTGTGATGCCAACACCCATAAAGCCTGCGGACAGACCCACAATGGTAGTCTCGGCATTGAATACACGGGAGATATCCTTTTTGGATGCGCCCACACTGCGCAGAATACCGATCTCCTTGGTTCTTTCCAGAACGGAAATATAGGTGATAATGCCGATCATGATGGACGATACCACCAGCGAGATGGAAACAAAGGCAATCAGACCGTAGGACACCGCGTCCACCATGGTGGTGACACCCGACATCAGCAGCGCCACATAGTCGGTATAGGTGATCTTCTGCGCTTCCTCTACCGTTTCGTTATACTGCTTGATGATCTCAGCAATGGCTTCCTTGTCTTCAAAGGTATTGGCATAGATATTGATGGTGGAGGGGGTATCGTAATCCACTGCGCCCAGCTCAGCCAGGGTTTCTGCCAGAGTGGAGCCGGATACCTTGGAGGGCATATAGGCATCGTAGTAACCGGCCAGGGTGGTTTCGTCGGTGGTGACGGCCATCATCTGGTCAAAGGCGGCGGCTACGGCAGCATACCCCTGAACACCAAACAGATCATCTGGGGATGTGGCAGCGGCCTTGATCTGCATGACTCTGGCTTCTGCCTGTTCGGCATATTTTTCCGTTACCAGAGCTTCCATCTGCTCACGCATCAACTGACGCAGCTCGTCATCCGTATAATCTTCCAGATAGCTTGCCGCGGCCTCCTGATCGAAACCGTAGGTGTCCGCTACCAGAGTAATCATGGATTCCCGGGTGGAATACTGCTCCATGATGGGGTCAACTGCCATATTCAGGTATTCCTGAGAGGGGGTGGAGAGAATGGAAGTATAGATTTCTGTCTTTTGGATTTCATTCAGTGTCGCGAAATAAGCGGTAATCTCTTCAGCCTTGTGGGCATCGGTGGGGTCGAGATCTTCGGTGATCACGAAGGGCAGATTCTTGGTTACATCCAGATTTTCGTTTTCCGGCAGCCGCTGCTGCTTGACGATCTCACTGTCGTTGGTCTGACGGATCACCAGCTCTGTCAGCGCCGCGGTATAGCCGAAGGTACCGGTGATGGAAGCGGAAGTAGCTTCCGGATTCGGCTGCAGGATGCCCACGATCTTCAGCTCCATGCCGCTTTTGATCACCAGCTCCAGTGACGCAGCGTCCTCGCGGACATCCTTCCAGGAGCCGTCGGCATTCTTGGTATAGTAGTCGCAGTTCTTGACCAGCCGGAATTTGGTATTCAAAATGTCTTCATAGCTGACACTGTGTACCTGAGCGGTGATCTCTTCACCCTTGGCAACGGCGGTCATAATATCGTTGACTTCCTCATCGTCCATAAGACCCAGTGCGTAGAAGGCTACATCGGTGATCTCACCGTTGCTGTCCAGCACCAGCACGATCTCTTCGGCCTTCTGGGGCCAGTTGCCTGCGATCAGATTGTACTGCTCGTAGACCATGGGGGAGATCAAACTGCCGTCGTTGCCCGGGAGCATTTCGTTCCACAGTCCCAGACCGCCCATTCTCGAACCCATCATTTCCGCCATGGGAGAATTCTCCATGGCTTCGGAGGGGGCGCTCATGGAGGCGGAAAGGTCGGTGCTGTGATAGTTGCCCTCTGCGTCCTCTACATAGGTATTTAGGCTGACACCGTATTGGTATTGAATGGTGGTGACCAGATCATGAAGTCCTGTCGCGGAGCCGGCTTGCATTTCCTTGTCCAGATAGGCCTTCAAGGCTTTCAGATCGTTGGTCACATCCTGACCCGTAAAGGCGGCATTGAACAGGGCATACATCTGATTGTTGGAGTAGACGGTATTTTCCTCCTTGACCATGTTTTCTTTTTCTTCCATAAATTCCTGCCGGGCGGCGATCATGCCCGCAAGACTGGATTCACTTTCCAAAATGGAAATGGGGTAGGAGGTGAGGGTGTCCCGCTGGATATCGTTGATATAATTCTGGATACCGGTGGACAGAGAAAGGATCAAGGCAATGCCGATGATGCCGATGGAGCCAGCAAAGGCGGTCAGCAGGGTGCGTCCCAGTTTGGTGCGCAGGTTGTTGAAGCTGAGAGAAAGGGCCGTCCAGAAGGACATGGCGATTTTTCTGTGCTTTTTCGGCTGTATGATGATATCGTCTTCGTGGAAAGGATCGGAGTCACTGACAATATGACCGTCCAGCAGCCGCACGATGCGGGTGGAGTAGCTTTCCGCCAGCTCCGGGTTGTGGGTGACCATGATGACCAGCTTCTCCTTGGCGATCTCTTTCAGCAGCTCCATGATCTGCAAACTGGTTTCGCTGTCCAGGGCGCCGGTAGGCTCGTCGGCCAGCAGAATATCCGGATTGTTGATCAGCGCACGGGCAATGGCTACGCGCTGCATCTGACCGCCGGACATCTGGTTGGGTCGCTTGTGCAGATGATCCGCAAGGCCTACCTTGGTCAGCACAGAAACGGCCCGCTGGCGGCGCTCCTTTTTGGAGACACCGGCCAGTGTCAGAGCCAGCTCGACGTTGGACAATACACTTTGATGGGGGATCAGATTGTAGCTCTGGAACACGAAGCCGATGGAGCTGTTGCGGTAGTAGTCCCAATCGGCATCCTTATACTGCTTGGTGGAAACACCGTTGATGATCAAATCACCGCTGGTGTAGCGGTCCAGACCGCCTACGATGTTCAGCAGGGTGGTCTTGCCGGAGCCGCTTTGGCCTAAGATGGATACAAATTCATTTTCCCGGAAATTGATACTGACATCCTGCAACGCATCTTGGGTCAGATCGCCGGTGACATAGGTTTTGACAATGTTTTTCAGTTGGAGCACAAGGATACCTCCATAATGGTGTTACTCAATATCATACCCATTTTTAGGGAAAGTTTGGTAAACAGAGTGTAAATAATTCGGTTATTTCTCTTTGGATGGGACGGTGCCCATGAGTTTTTTATAGGTTCGGGAGAAATAGGAAACACTTTCAAAGCCGGATTCCAGAGCGGCTTCTGTGACACTCATGCCGGAAGCAATCCGCTGCTGGGCATGCATACACCGGATCAGATTCACATAGGTCAAAATCGTCTGACCCGTATACCGCTTGAACTCCCGGGACAGGTGGCATTTGCTGATACCGCAAAGCTGCGCCAATTTGTCCAGACTTACCGGATCGTTGCAGTGTGCTTCCAGATAGCTGGCGGTCATTTTTACATACATTTCCGAATGGCTTTGACCCTTTTCTTTTATATTGATGCTCTTGGAATCGGCAGCATGATTTTCGCACAGATCAATCAGAAGCGACAGCACGGCATTTCTGGCTTTTGCGCCTTTCAAGGGTGTTTTATCCGATTGGTAGTAGTGATAGTTTTCTGCGATATCTTTGCACAGGGCCTCTGTGCGTAGATCCCGGAAATGCCGCACAAACAGGAGCGGATCGGTCAAGATGCCGTTATCGGCGCAAAAGGCTTCATCGATGATGATGCAGTGGTAAATCATGCTCTCACTTTTATGGAAGCGGTGAAGAACATTTGGGTTGATGATCACAATGTCTCCGCTTTGAATGGACAGCGTGTCGGCGCCGTACTGTATATGACCGCTTCCTTCTAAAACCACAATGACTTCCAAATTGGGATGCCAGTTGCATACGGCATTAAAAGCCCGGGATTCATAATGCACCAGAAACGGACACAGCTTATCTTGACGGAGATTTTTATGGCTTTCATATTTTGCCAGCATATTATATCCCCCTAATATCAATATCGTACAAAAAATCAGCAAAATCAAGGTTGCAGGGCTTATCAAACATCTTTTATAATAAAACTAGCTAAAAGTCAATACCCTTAGAAACTTTATATTCGGGAGGAGAAAATATGCTGACGCTGGAACAAATGACCCCGGAGCAGAAGCTGGGCAGAGTCCTTTGCTGCCGCAGGCTGCACAACCAGGACGACGTTGAATTTACTCTGGAACTGGCAAGAAACAACGCCATCGGCGCTCTGCAGCTGCCGATGGACGAGACAAAGCGGGCGGAGCTGCTGAAGCGGTTCCGGGAAGCGGCTGACTATCCGCTGATCATGGTAGAAGACATGGAGCTGGGTTACCCCAAATCCCAGCTGCCCAAGATCCCCCTCAGCACCCTTGCTGCTGCCAACAATCCGGAGTATGTAAGAGCCTTTGCCGCGGCTCTTGCCAAGGAGGCAAAGGAAGCCGGCTTTAACGGTATCTGGGGACCGATCGTAGATATTCTGTTTGAAAACAGACCCTGCACTGTTTCCAGAGTTGCCGGTGATACGCCGGAGGCCGTGATGAATGTCACAAAAGAAATATTTAAGACCTTCCATTCTTACCGCTTCCATTCCACCGCGAAGCACTATCCCGGTGATAAGGGAATGCCTTACGATTCCCATATGGTCTCTCCCCATTCCCCTCAGACCAAGGAAGAGCTTCTACAGGCCAACTTGGTACCCTACATCGAACTGATGAAAGAGGGCCTGCTGCCCGCTATCATGGTCGGCCACCAGATCTGTGACAATATCGATCCCGATTATCCCGCGTCCCTGTCCAAAAAGGTTATGGATATCATCCGTGAGCAGGGCTTTGACGGCGTTATCTATTCCGATAGCTTCGGCATGATGAGCATTCTGCAGGCCTACGGAGAAAAGCAGGCATATGCCCTGTCCCTTATGGGCGGTGTAGATATCATCCTTCCCAATTACCGTACCTCCATGCGGGAGGTCTATCAAATGATGCTGGATTCCTACCACGAGGGTCTGATTACCGACGAGCGGCTTGACGAGGCTGTCCGCAGAGTGATGACCTTGGCGCAGTACTGCGCGGAAGAGCCTACAGATCCCGTTCCGGTTCCCGAAAATATAGATGAGATCCTGCGCAGTGTGGCAAGGGATTGCATTACCGCCGATTGCGCGGAAGGCGTGCCGGTCGCCATTGATCCGGAAAAGAGGCGGTTGTTTGTGGTGGAGGTTCCCTGCAATCATGGCAGCAGAATCAACAATGAGGTAAAGATCACTGCCGCCTACGATGCCGACGGAGCCATTCAGGCGATCAAGGAATACTTTCCGGGCTGCGACATTGAGCTGATCCCCGAATTTCCTACCCCCCGGGACAATGACCGGGTTCTGACCGCAGCTACAAAGTATGACGAAGTGGTCTTTGTCAGTTTCTGCGAAACAGCGCCCTATATGGGAACCGATTGCCTAACCAGAAGGATCGAAGTGCTGATCGATGCGCTGTCCATGCCCGGCAAGCTGAAGGCGCTGGTCCACTTCGGCAATCCGCTGGCCACAAAGACACTGAAGCCGATTCCCAGAAAGATCTTCGGCTACAACGCGCCTGCTTCCCAGAAGCATGCCTTTGAGGTCCTGGCAGGCAAGTGCCCGGCAAAGGGCAAGAACCCCTATGCCAACCGCTATGCCCAAATGCGTGGCGCGGAATAACCAAATAGCTACAGGGGGCGCACTGCGATGCAGCGCGCCCCCGTGGCATAGGATTTGAAAGATAAATGATCGTTTAGCGCAGCAGTAATGCTGCGCAATGCAAAATTCAAAATGCAAAATTCAAAATTAAGGTGTCGCCTTTGGCGACCATTTTAAATCATTTGCGTCAGCAAATACCACAATTTTGCATTATGCATTATGCATTTTGCATTCGGCCGCCAGGCCGCTAAACGATCATTTATAGAAGTATATAGAAGTACAAAATGCTATTCCACTTCCGGAGTGCCCAGGGCGACCATCCGGGGCGCATGGCCCATGGCGGGGATGATAATATCCATCAAATCCTTAGTGCGAAGCCGCAGGCTGGCGGTATTGACGCAGGGATGGACACCGATGAATGCACCGCCCAGCAGGTCTTCATCGATTAAAAGCTGTACATGATGATCCTTGTCATTCATAAGGCCAAGGACACTCAGAGAACCGGGGGTGATGTCCAGATACTGCTCCATGTAGCTGCCGTCACCGAAGGACAGCCGGGAACAGCCAAGCTGCTTGGACAGGTCTTTGGTTTTAAAGACCTTGTCGCCGGGCAGCATCAGCAAATAAAAATCCGTACACTGCCGGTTGCACAAGAAGAGATTTTTGCACATGGTGGCTTCCAGTGTGGTATCGATGGCGGCACAGGCCTCCATGGTCATAGCTGCCTCGTGGTCAATGCGCTGATAGCAGATGCCCAGAGTATCCAGAAAATCATAGGTTCTGATCTCCTTGGGGAGTCTGCCGGCACAATCAGCGGGCCGGCCATTCTGCAAAATCATAGGGATGCTCCTTTCTTATTGCTTGCGCAGCTGCCAGAAGGCAACGGCGCTGGCGGCGGCTACGTTCAAAGAATCCACATCGTGGTACATGGGGATTTTGACGGTATAATCACAGCTTGCGATGGTGGTGTCCGTCAGGCCATCGCCTTCGCTGCCAAGAATCAGGGCCAGCTTTTCTTCGGCCATCAAGGCAGGATCATCGATGGATACGGAATTGTCACTGAGGGCCAGAGCCGCGGTCTTAAAACCCAGATTGCGAAGTGTTTCCATACCTTTTTCCGGCCAATCGGCGGTTTCTTCCCCTAAGTATGTCCAGGGAATCTGGAACACGGTACCCATGCTGACACGGGCGCTGCGGCGATACAACGGATTGCTGCAGCCGGGAGTCAGCAGCACCGCGTCCATGCCCAATGCGGCAGCGGAGCGGAAAATGGCACCCACATTGGTGGGATTCATGACATTTTCCAGAATGACGATCCGGTTGGCATCCTTTAAAACCGATTCCACAGGGGGCAGGGGAGGCCGCCGCATGGCGCACAAAACACCCCGGGTCAGCTGAAAGCCGGTGAGCTGTGTCAGAATCTCCGGTTCGGAAGTAAATACCGGGATATCGCCGCAGCGCTCGATCACATCCGCGGCCTGGCCGTTGATATGCTTGCGTTCCATCAGCAAGGATACGGGAACATAGCCCGCGTCCAGTGCCCGGTGGATGACCTTGGGACTTTCGGCAATGAACAATCCCTTTTCCGGCTCAAAGCGGTTGAGTAGCTGGCATTCCGTCAGCCGGGCGTAGACATCCAGCGCCGGGTCGGAAAAATCAGTAATTTCAATGATGTTCGGCATAAGACCAAAATCCTTTGCAGTTTTTCTATATAGTAGCAAATGCAAGCAAAAAAGTCAAAAAAATAAACCGCCCTACGGCGGCAATCACTGTATAACAAGAAATAACCCTTGATGACTTAGCTGACCACTCTAAGCATCAAGGGTTATTTCTGTGAATTCTTGGTATCTAACATCATTGATTAACCTCTCTTTCTACAGGTTTGATTCCGGCTTCAAGACTAAATTTGATAAAGATTTTTAGGAGATTTCTTTGAAGCTTTCCTCTTTTAAGATTTTACCTGTACATTGGTATCACCTCTTGTGCCTATAATGTATCACAAAAGTTCCCCCTTTGCAAGACGGAAACTTGTACAAAGTAACTAAGTTTTACTTGTGCGTTCCGCAGATTTTTTCCTTTTTACACAGTTTATAGTTGACTTTCGCAGCCACGCCGTGTTATAGTAAATCTGTTGGGTGTCTAAAAGAATGCCCATCTTTTTTCTTTTATGAGCCGGATAAAAGGCTATCCATATTTTCCTTTTTGTGCTATACTGAAGAAAGAACTCAACAAGGAGGACTAACTATGAAAATCGGAACCTGTGTCAATTTCACCGCCATTTCTGAAATGGATGGCAAATTCGCCACCCTGCGGGAGAACGGCTTTGACAGCTGCCAGCTGCTGAGCTGGAATCCTGCCACCTGGACGGAGGAAAACGCCGCCGTCCTGAATACCCTCACCGAAAAGTACGGCATCACCATCTCTGCCTTCTGGTGCGGCTGGGAAGGCCCGGCAGACTGGAATTTCTATGAGGGCCAGCTGACCCTGGGTCTGGTGCCTCCGGAATACCGCCAGATGCGTGTGAAAAATCTGTGCGACGGCGCGGATTTTGCCAAAAAGCTGGGCGTCACCGATGTGATCACCCACATGGGCTACAT
>JAZRKL010000029.1:0-2600 GCA_045646265.1 Faecousia sp. | reverse complement strand
TACTTGCTGCCCCAGTCGATCAGCTGGAACATAACCTTGTAGCCCATCTTCTCAAACACAGCTTCAGCCAGCTCGGTGTCGAAGCCGATCAGTTCGCCGGTGGCCTCGTCCTGGTAGTTCATGGGCTCGTAAATGGTGTAGCCAACGACAACGGTCTTTTCCTGTGCCTGAGTATCTGCTTGGGTGTCACCTTGGGTTTCCTGGGGTTGGGAAGCAGAGCAGCCTGCGAAGCAAGCGACGATCATCAGAGCTGCCAAAAACATTGCAATTAACTTTTTCATTTTTTCATTTCCTTTCTTTTGGTCGATGGTTTGTACTTCAGCTTCCTAAGGACCATCGGAGCGCAGCGCCCAACTGTTGGCGGCCTCACTTTAGTGCTTTAGTTTGCTAAAGCGTTATCGGATGTCTGCATTATACTTTACTTCGCTAAAGTTGTAAAGTACTTTTTTACACTTTTTGTATGATTTGTTAAACACGACCAGAGGAGACGGAGTAAATGCCAGCCTGCTTTGTGCAACAATGCCAAACAAAGGTGGAGTTCTTGGATGTTTACAGGGGTGGGCCATACGCTTTCCGTGGGATAACACCCGCTTCGGACAAGTTTGTCCGGATTTCGACTGTTTATAGAAATATCTGACAAATACTTAACAAGTTTTGCAACTTATTCCAAAAGCTTATTGATTTTTTTATTTTTATAAGGTATGATATGAAATAGCGAATATTAACCTGAAGGAGAGGACATATATGATCATTACACAGAAGAAACCCATCGAAGAAGTTCTGGCCATGGTCGAAGGTGCCAAAACTGTTGCCCTGGTTGGCTGCAACAGCTGCGCTACCGCCTGCCAGACCGGCGGTCAGCCTCAGATCGACGAACTGACCAAGATTCTGGAAGCTGCCGGCAAGAAGGTCGTCGCTACCACCATCTGCGACTACTGCTGCATGAATCTGGGCGTCAAGGGCAAGATGAAGGCCATCAATGCCGCTAACCCCGACTGCGTCATCTGCATGTCCTGCGGCGACGGCGTACAGTGCGTTGCCAAGAATGCAGGCGACAAGCCCGTTTATCCCTCCAACAACACCATGTACCTGGGCGAAGCTGTCCGCTTCGGTGTTTGGGAAGAGTCCTGCCGTTTCTGCGGTGACTGCGTCCTGGGCAAGACCGGCGGTATCTGCCCCATCACCCAGTGCGCCAAGAGCCTGATGAACGGCCCCTGCGGCGGCCAGAAGAACGGCAAGTGCGAAGTCAATCCCGAGAATCCCTGCGCATGGATCGAGATCTACAAGCGTTTGCAGGCCACCAACGAGGTTGAAAAGATCGAATTGACCAGAGACGCTAAGGGTTATGGCAACTTTGCATATCCCAGAACCATCAGCTTGAGGGGGAAGAAATAATGAGTTTGTTGAAAGAAGCACTGGATGCTGGTAAGTTCGGCGTAACCGCCGAAATGGCACCTCCTAAGGGTTGCGATTTTTCTGAGCAGATGGAAGCTGCCGAGCTTCTGCGTGGCAAGGTTCACGGCATCAACGTTACCGATATGCAGTCCGCATGCCTGAAGGCCACCGGCCTGGGTCTGTGCATCAAGCTGAAGCAGGCAGGCTGCGAGCCCATCCTGCAGATGACCGGTCGTGACCGTAACCGCATGGCTCTGATGGGCGACGCACTGGCTGCTTATGCCTTCGGCATCGACTCCATGCTGGCTCTGACCGGTGACCACCCCGTTTGCGCCGGTGGTGACTGCAAGGACGCAAAGCCTGTTTATGACCTGGACTCCGTTGGCATTCTGAGAATGCTCTCCAAGATGGAAGAAACCGGCCGTGACTGCGGCGGCAACCCCCTGGCTGGCAACGTAGTTGACAAGGAAACCGGTGAGATCACCGACAAGTCCGCTACTCCCAAGTTCTACAAGGGCGCTTCCGTTACCCCCGTTTACGATCCCATCTTCCTGCAGATCAACAAGCTGCGTCAGAAGGTAGAATCCGGCGCCGAGTACATTCAGACCCAGGGTATCTTCGATCTGGATTCCTTCAAGCGCTTCATGGAAGAAGTGGACAAGGCCGGCATCAAGACCCACATCATGGCCGGTATCATTCCCCTGAAGGCTGCCGGTATGGCAAAATTCATGAACGCCAATGTTCCCGGCATTGATGTGCCTCAGCACATGATCGACCGTCTGGCCGCTGCCGCTGCAGAAGGCAAGGAAAAGGGCATCAAGGGTCTGCCCGCAAAGGTCGGTATGGAAATGGCTGCTGAAATGATCGCCAAGATCAAGGACGAGAAGCTGTGTGACGGCGTACATATCATGGCCATCGGCGCAGAAAAGAACGTTCCCAAGATCCTGGATCTGGCTGGCATCGCCATCTAAATCGAATACCGCAAAAAACGGACTGCGATACGCAGTCCGTTTTGTTTTCAAAGCATATTCTCCTTTTGCTTGCTTCGCTAAATGATCGTTTACGCGGGCAGTGCCCGCAGCCAATACGTGCATAGTGCAGTACTTTTCGTTACTTCCCGTGTCCGTTTGCGGTACCCAAAATTTCTTGTTCGCTATTCGCTCACGAAATTTTGACCGCTGCACACGCTGTGCCTTCCCTTTATC
>JAZRKL010000028.1:0-36710 GCA_045646265.1 Faecousia sp. | reverse complement strand
CCGAGGATGTTTTGGAGATGATGATGGCTGGTGCGACTGCTGTTGAAGTGGGCGCTGCCAACCTTGTGGACCCCTTTGTTTGCCGTGATATTGTGGAGGATCTTCCGCGTGTCATGGAGAAGTATAGAGTGGAGAATTTGTGTGATATTATAGGAGGTTGTAAATAATGGGTAAGGATGTCATTATTGCATGCGACTTTTCCAGCGCTGAGCAGACTTTTGCTTTCCTGGATAAGTTCACCGGAAAGAAGCCTTTTGTGAAGATCGGCATGGAGCTGTACTATGCAGAAGGTCCTGCCATTGTACGTGCCATCAAGGAACGTGGCCACAAGATCTTCCTGGATCTGAAGCTGCACGACATTCCCAATACCGTTAAGAAGGCCATGGCGGTTCTTCGCAATCTGGATGTGGACATTACCAACCTGCACGCAGCCGGCACCAAGAATATGATGAAGGCTGCGCTGGAGGGTCTGACCCGTGCAGACGGCACCCGTCCCCTGCTGATTGCCGTTACCCAGCTGACCTCTACCGATCAGGAGAGCATGGAAAACGATCTGATGATCCACGCACCTATTGATGAGGTTGTCATGCACTATGCAAAGTGCGCCGAAGAAGCCGGTCTGGACGGCATTGTTTGCTCTCCTCTGGAAGCTGGCAAGGTACACGACAAGTGCGGAAAGCACTTCCTGACTGTGACTCCCGGTGTCCGCTTCGCTGACGGCGATGTGGGCGACCAGAAGCGTGTTATGACTCCTGCTGCCGCTAAGGAGATTGGCTCCGATTACATCGTAGTGGGCCGCCCCATCACCGCTGCCGCTGACCCCGTGGCTGCTTACGAGCGCTGCTTGGCGGAATTCGTTGATTGATGGTTTTTCTGTAGGGCGGGGGCTTGCTCCCGCCGCTACCCAATTGTGTATAGAGAACGGCGGGACCAAGGCCCCGCCCTACATAGAGATTTTGGGAGGAATCTATGATGGAAGCTTACAAAAGAGAGTTTATCGAATTCCTGCAGGGTGCAGGTGTTTTGAAGTTCGGTGATTTTACCGCCAAGTCCGGCCGGAAGATCCCTTATTTTGTCAATGCCGGTATGATCAAGACCGGTGATCAGATCACCAAGATGGGTGAGTTCTATGCCAAGGCCTATGCTGACAAGCTGGGCGATAAGAAGACCGTTCTGTACGGCCCTGCCTACAAGGGCATCAGCCTTTCTATTTCCGCAGCCGTTGCACTGAGCAAGAATGGCCTTGACCTGCCTTTCTTCTTCAACCGTAAGGAAGTGAAGGACCATGGCGAAGGCGGCACTTTTGTCGGCTATGTACCCCAGGCCGGTGAAGAAATCGTCATCATCGAGGACGTTATCACTGCCGGCACCGCCATCCGGGAAAGCATGGAAATCCTGAGCCATCTGGAAGGCACCAAGGTCGTTGCCACCTTCATCATGGTGGACCGCAAGGAAAAGGGTCAGACCGAGAAGGGCGCTATGCAGGAGATCGAGGAGCAGTTCGGCTTTCCCGTATACTCCGTTGTTGATGTTTATGACATCATCGAGTATCTGGAAGAAGATCCTGCCAACGAGGAAAATGTCACCCGGATCAAGAACTATCTGGCTGTAAATGGTGCGAAGTAATGCGTAGTTTAATTGATATTGTTGATTTTTCTGTAGAGGAGCTGCAGCAGCTGCTGGATACTGCCTGCGACATTATCGAAAATCCCGATAAGTACGCCGAGTCCTGCAAGCGCAAGAAGCTGGCGACCCTCTTCTTTGAGCCTTCCACCCGTACTCGCCTCAGCTTTGAGGCCGCAATGCTGGAGCTGGGCGGCAGTGTCATCGGCTTCAGCGAAGCCGGTTCTTCCTCCGCGGCAAAGGGCGAAAGCGTGTCCGATACCGCAAAGATGATCTCCTGCTATGCCGATATCATGGCCATGCGCCATCCTAAAGAGGGCGCTCCATATATCGCAGCCAAGGCAGCATCCATTCCCGTTATCAATGCAGGTGACGGCGGACACTGCCATCCCACCCAGACATTGGCCGACCTGCTGACTATTTACCGGGAACACGGCCATTTCGACGGTTTGACCGTTGGCTGCTGCGGTGACTTGAAGTACGGCCGCACTGTACACTCTTTGATCAGTGCCCTGAGCCGCTACAACAATGTAAAGATCGTTCTGATCAGCCCCGAAGAGCTGAAGCTGCCCGAGTACATGAAGGAAGAAGTTCTGGAAGCCAAGGGCATGGAGTATGTAGAGACCACTTCTCTGGAAGAGGCGATGCCTTCTCTGGATGTGCTGTACATGACCCGTATTCAGCGGGAACGCTTTGACGATCCTTCTGCCTATGAGCGCTTGAAGAACAGCTACATTCTGACTCCCGAGAAGCTGGAGACCGCCAAGGAATCCATGCGTATTCTCCATCCGCTGCCCAGAGTCAATGAGATCAGCGTCAAGGTGGACGAGGATCCCCGGGCTGCTTATTTCCGGCAGGCTCTCAACGGCAAGTACATGCGTATGGCTTTGATCCTCAAGCTGCTGGACGAAGCCAAAAAGGGTGTGCAGATGACGGAAGAAACGGATGTTCTGGTGGAAAAACTCCACTGTGATAACCCCCGCTGCATTACCTCCTGTGAGCAGGAGATCCGGCACATTTTCAAAAAGTGCGACGGTGAGGACGGGGTTTACCGCTGCATTTACTGCGAAGCAAAGAAGCACTTGAATTGATGGGAAAATTCCCCGGCCGAAACCTTTTATATCTTACACAAAAACAGGTTCTCTGCCGGGGAAATTCGTGGCAAAATGGCAAAAATTGTCGAATGGCAACTTCTGTTTCTTGACAGGCCTTTTTGTCCGTGATAAAATGAATTTGATTTTGATATCGCTTTCTGCGACTGACGGAAATGTGGAAAACCACAGGGGAACAGAGAGTTAAATTGCCGACCGTCTGGGCGCAGATAGCTTTTTAGCGGGCTATTGCGCTCTTTTTGTTTTGGAGGTGCTTTATGAAGAAAATCGGTATCATCATGGGCAGCGACAGCGATCTGCCTATCATC
This sequence comes from Faecousia sp., assembly GCA_045646265.1. GTDB lineage: Bacteria > Bacillota > Clostridia > Oscillospirales > Oscillospiraceae > Faecousia. The sequence continues at coordinate 33,667 of JAZRKL010000028.1, read as the reverse complement.
CAAAAAGCTGTGGACGTGCTGAAGTCTTTTGGTGCGCCCTACGAAGTCCATATCTATTCTGCTCATCGTACCCCCGTCGAAGCTAGGGATTTTGCACTTTCCGCAAGAGACAACGGCTTCGGCGTTTTGATTGCCGCTGCCGGTATGGCCGCCCATCTGGCAGGTGCCATTGCCGCGAACACTACGCTGCCTGTTATCGGCATTCCCTGCAAGGGCCCCGTGCTGGACGGCATGGACGCACTGCTGGCAACCGTTCAGATGCCCACCGGCATTCCTGTTGCCACCGTTGCTATCAATGGCGGCGCTAATGCCGCTCTGCTGGCATTACAGATTCTGGCCGTTTCCGAGCCGGAGCTGGCTGCCAAGCTGGACGAAAAGAGAAAAAATGACGCCGCTGCTGTTCTTGCAAAGGACGCAAGTGTTATGGATAAACTGTAATTTACTGTAAAAGGAGATATATATTATGGAAAACAAGCTGCTTTACACCGGTAAGACTAAGAATGTTTACGCACTGCCCAACGGCAACTGCCTGCTGAAGTTTAAGGACGATTGCACCGGCAAGGATGGCGTGTTTGATCCCGGTGAAAACTCCGTCGGCCTGACCATTGAAGGTGTTGGCGACGTGAACCTGCGTATGTCCATCTACTTCTTCGAGAAGATCAATGCTGCCGGTATCAAGACCCATTATGTGGGTGCCAACCTGGCTGACACCACTATGGAAGTTCTGCCTGCCAAGGTCTTCGGCAAGGGCCTGGAAGTTATCTGCCGCCTGAAGGCTGTCGGCTCCTTTGTTCGCCGCTACGGCGCTCTGGTGGAGACCGGTGCAGACCTGCCTTACTATGTTGAGACCACTCTGAAGGACGACGAGAAGGGCGATCCGCTGATCACCAAGGACGCTCTGGTTGCCATCGGTGTTATGACCGACGAGCAGTACGAGGATCTGAAGGACATGACCCAGAAGATCACCAAGATCGTTGCTGACGATCTGGCTGAGAAGGGAATGGAGCTGTACGACATCAAGTTTGAGTTTGGCTATGCTCCCGACGGCAAGGACATGCTCATCGACGAAGTTGCTTACGGCAACATGCGTGTTTACAAGAACGGTGAGTATATTGACCTCATGACGCTGAACGGCCTGTTCTTTGCCTAATTTCCACAAATCCAAAGCCTCCCCTGTGTAAGGGGAGGTGTCAGCCGATCAGGCTGACGGAGGGGTTGTTACAATCCCCCAGTCAGCTTCGCTGACAGCCCCCTTTACACAAGGGGGCCTTTGAGAACATCACTCAAAGATAAGGAGTAAACCATGGGAGGATTTTTTGGAATTGCATCCCGCTGTGATTGCATGGCGGATGTGTTCTTTGGTGTAGACTACCATTCCCACCTCGGTACCCGCCGTGGTGGCATGGCCGCCTATGACAAAGAGATCGGCCTGCAAAGAAAGATCCATAACATCGAAAACGCTCCGTTCCGGACGAAATTCGAGCATATCTTTGACGAGATGCAGGGTACCTCTGCCATCGGCTGTATCAGCGACTCTGATCCCCAGCCCATGCTGATCCGCTCCAAGCTGGGTACTTATGCCATCACTACCGTTGGTATCGTCAATAACTATAAGGAACTGATCGATGACTGCCTGAACCACAACGGTGTGTATTTTGATGCTATGACCGGCGGCAAGGTCAACTCCACGGAATTGGTGGCCGCGCTGATCAACCAGAAGGATACCTTTGTAGAGGGTATTCAGTATGCACAAAGTGTCATTGAAGGTACTGCCAACATTCTGCTTTTGACCGATGAGGGCAAGCTGATTGCTGCCCGTGATAAGCTGGGCCGCATCCCGGTTCAGATCGGTAAAAATGAGGACGGGTACTGCGCTTCCTTTGAGCAGTTCGCTTACACAAAACTGGGTTTTGAACACGTGAAGGAGCTTGGCCCCGGTGAGATCGTGGAGTTGACTCCTGATTCCATGACCCAGTTGGCTGCCCCCGGTGATGAAATGCGTATGTGCGCATTCCTTTGGAGCTACTACGGTTATCCCACCTCTACCTACGAAGGTATCAACGTGGAAGCAATGCGCTACCGCAACGGTGCTGCCATTGCCGAGCGTGATATGGAGCAGGGCAGAACCATGCAGATCGATTATGTGGGCGGTGTTCCCGATTCCGGCACTCCCCATGCCATCGGTTATGCCAACCGCACCGGTAAGGCTTTTGCCCGTGCGTTCATTAAGTATACCCCCACCTGGTCCCGGTCCTTTACCCCCGCACGGCAGTCTGACCGGAAAAAGATCGCCAAGATGAAGCAAATCCCGGTTCATGAGCTGATCCAGGGCAAGCATCTTCTGTTTGTGGATGATTCCATTGTCCGCGGCACGCAGCTGCAGGAGACTGTGGATTTCCTCTACGATAACGGCGCTGCTTCCGTGCATATGCGCTCTGCCTGCCCGCCCATCATGTATGGCTGTAAGTACCTTAATTTCTCCCGCTCCACCAGCGATCTGGATCTGATCACCCGTCGGACCATTCTGGAACTGGAAGGGGAGGAAGGATTTAAACACATTGAAGAGTATGCCGACGGCAACTCTGAGCGTGGCAAGAAAATGCGCAAGACCATCTGCGAAAAATTCCACTTTGCATCTCTGGGCTTCCAGACCATCGATGGCGTTATCGGTGCCATCGGTATGGATAAATGTAAGCTGTGTACCTACTGTTGGAACGGAAAGGAATAAGCTGTTATGGAACATAAGAACTCTAGATCCGAAGCCTATGCCGCTGCCGGTGTTGACATCACCGCAGGTTACAAGGCTGTTGAACTGATGAAAAAGCACGTGGCCCGCACCCGCAATGAAGGCTGCCTGGATGATGTGGGCGGTTTTGGTGGCTGCTTTGGCCTGCCCATTGCCGGTATGGAGGAGCCTGTTCTGGTTTCCGGTACCGACGGCTGCGGCACCAAGGTGAAGCTGGCCATTCTCATGGACAAGCATGACACCATCGGTATTGATGCCGTTGCCATGTGCGTCAACGATATTATCTGCTGCGGCGCAAAGCCCCTGTTTTTCCTTGACTACATTGCCTGCGGTAAGAATATCCCCGAAAAGATTGCCGCTATCGTTTCCGGTGTCTGCGAAGGCTGTGTCCAGTCCGGCGCTGCGCTGATCGGCGGTGAGACCGCGGAGCATCCCGGCATGATGCCCGTGGAAGACTACGACCTGGCAGGTTTTGCTGTGGGTATCGTAGACAAGAAGAAGATCCTGGACAATACCCGTATGGCTGCCGGCGATGTGATCATCGCTCTGCCCTCCACCGGTATTCACTCCAACGGCTTCAGCCTGTGCCGTAAGGTCTTCAACATCGACAACAATGATCCCAAGCTGTATGAAGCTTGTGAAGAGCTGGGCGGCAAGACCATTGCCGAGACCCTGCTGACCCCCACCCGTATTTACGTCAAGAGCGTGCTGGCTCTGCTGGAGCAGGTGGATGTTAAGGGCATCAGCCACATCACCGGCGGCGGCTTCTACGAGAATATTCCGAGATCTATTCCTAAGGGCCTGGGCGCTGTCATCGATAGAAGCGCTGTCAAGGTGCTGCCCATCTTCGACCTGATCGCCAAGACCGGCAATGTCAGCGAGCGTGACATGTTCAATACCTATAACATGGGTGTCGGCATGAGCATCGTGGTTCCCGCTGACCAGGTGGAAAAGGCTATCGAAGTTCTGAAGGCCAACGGTGAAGATGCCTATGTCATCGGCAAGATCGTGGAGTCTGAGGAAGAAATCGTAATTCAGTAATTTCAGAGAACTGCCTGTGCCTGCGGGTCACAGGCGGTTCGTCGTGTTTGAAAGGCGGGAGTTCATGTCGAAAAAGAGAATTGCCGTGCTGGTTTCCGGCGGCGGCACCAACCTGCAGGCACTGATCGATGCGGAAGCGCGGGGAGAACTTGGCGGCGGTGAGATCGTTGCCGTGATTTCCTCTAAGGCAGGTGCCTATGCCTTAGAGCGGGCGAAGAATGCCGGTATCGAGGGCTTCGTGCTGCCAAGATCGGAATTTGATTCCAATCAGGCTATGACCGTAGCACTGGTGAACATGCTGCGGGAGCTGCACATTGATCTGGTGGTATTGGCCGGCTGCATGATCATCTTTACCCAGGAACTGGTGGATGCCTACCCCAACGCCATTATGAATGTCCACCCGGCATTGATTCCTTCCTTCTGCGGCGAAGGCTACTATGGACTCCATGTCCATGAGAAGGCCTTGGCCTATGGCGTAAAGCTCTCCGGTGCCACTGTACACTTTGTCAGCGCAGAGTGCGACGGCGGCCCGATTATCGCCCAAAAGGCGGTGGAAGTGCTCCCCGGCGATACACCGGAAGTGCTGCAAAAGCGCATTATGGAGCAGGCAGAATGGAAATTATTGCCCGAAGCGGTAAAACTCTTCTGTGAGGACAGAATTACCGTGGAAGGCCGAACTGTGATTATCAGATAGGAGACAGAAAAATGAATGTTTATGAGATCGGCTCGTTGAGCGAAAAGCTTTCTACCAATGCGTATCCCGGCCGTGGTATCGTGCTGGGTGTTTCTCCTGACGGACAGCGAGCTGTTGCTGCCTACTTCATCATGGGCCGCAGCGTCAATAGCCGCAACCGTGTGTTCTCTCTGGAGCCGGACGGCATCCGTACCGAGGCTCACGACCCCAGCCTGATGAAGGATCCCCATCTGATCATTTACCATCCTGTCCGGGAAGCCGGCTGCGGTTTGATCGTCACCAACGGCGACCAGACCGACACCATTTGGGAGTATCTGGCCCGAGGCGAAAGCTGGGAAGCTGCGCTGCGTACCCGCATGTTTGAAGACGACGGCCCCAACTGGACACCCCGTATTTCTGGCCTGCAGAATACCCACGACGGCAGCTACAAGATGTCCATTCTGAAATCTGCTGACGCAGAAGGCTCTGCCTGCGCCCGTTTCTTCTATGAGTATCCCGCCATCGCCGGTCTGGGCCACTTTATCCACACCTATGTGTGCGACGGCAACCCCGTGATCCCCACCTTCCAGGGCGAGCCTGAGCGTGTTGCTCTGGAAAATGATATCGATTCTTTCACTGAAATGCTGTGGGAGAATCTGAACGAAGCAAACAAGATCTCTCTGTTCGTGCGCTACACCGATCTGGAAACCGGCGATTACGAGCAGCGGATCATCAATAAGCATGAATAAAGTGCAGTGCCGGCATGATCAGGATCATTCATCCCGATAATCTGCATTACGGTCAGATCCGTTATTTTGAGTCAAGCCGCTGCTTGAATACAGAACAGATCAAACGCTACAATCGTAATCTTATCACCTGCGAAGAGATTGTATCTTATGACTGCGGACTGTTCGAGATGCGCGAAATGGCATCGCTTGAACAGGAAGTATCCTCATCTGCAGAACAGATACTTGCGGTGATTATGCGACCGGGTCGTGAACCCAATTATGAGCTTCCTCAAAAGCGTGGTTTTGTGTTTTGTGGGTACGATTTAGTTGAGGAGTTTTCTTCAATCAGTGCCATTACAAATTGCGGAGGTTCATTTGAATCAATTTGCTATGATCGCCTCACAGAATATGGATTGATTGCTACATACAAAGAAGCGGTGCTGACACAGCTTGCTCTGGCAGAGGAAGCCCCAAACGATGCCCATGCGGATTGTGAAATCGTGGAAATTTGGCGCAAGCTGATATGAGATTGTGAATATCTACAAAGGAGTAATCGATAAAATGAAAGAATTTGAACTGAAGTATGGCTGCAACCCCAACCAGAAGCCTGCAAAACTGTACATGCATGACGGCAGCGACCTGCCCTTTACCATTCTGAACGGCCGTCCCGGCTACATCAACTTCATGGATGCCCTGAACTCCTGGCAGCTGGTCAAAGAGCTGAAGGAAGCTACCGGTATGGCTTGCGCTACCTCTTTCAAGCATGTTTCTCCCACCTCCGCAGCTGTGGGCAAGCCCCTGCCTCTGGATCTGAAGAAGGCATGCTTTGTTGAGCATATCGAAGGCCTGGACGAGAATCCTCTGGCTTGCGCTTATGTCCGTGCCCGTGGTACTGACCGTCTTTGCTCCTTCGGCGACTGGGTTGCCCTTAGCGATGTCTGCGACGAGCTGACCGCGTCTCTGATTGCTCCCGAGGTTTCTGACGGTGTCATCGCTCCCGGCTACACCGAGGAAGCGCTGACCATTCTTAGAAATAAGCGCAAGGGCAGCTACAATGTGGTTGCTATCAACCCCGATTTTGTTCCCGCTGAGCAGGAGAACAAGCAGATCTTCGGCATCACCTTCCAGCAGGGCCGCAACAACTTCAAGATCGGCGAGCATCTGCTGCAGAATATCGTTACCGCTAATAAGGACCTGCCCGAGAGCGCTAAAATCGACCTGATCGTTTCTCTGATTACTCTGAAGTATACCCAGTCCAACTCCGTCTGCTTTGCCTACGACGGCCAGGCCATCGGTGTTGGTGCCGGTCAGCAATCCAGAGTTCACTGTGTCCGTCTTGCTGGCGGCAAGGCCGATACCTGGTTCCTGCGCCAGCATCCCAAGACACTGAACCTGCCTTTCCGCCCCGACCTGGGTCGTCCCGGCCGTGACAACGTCATCGACGGCTACATCAACGGCAACGAGGAAGACGTCTGCGCTGAGGGCATCTGGCAGAATTACTTCACTGAGCGTCCCGAACCTCTGACCGCTGAAGAAAAGCGTGCATGGCTGGATTCCCGTGACGCTGTTGCACTGGGCAGCGACGCATTCTTTCCCTTTGCTGACTCTGTCAAGCGTGGTGTTGCTTCCGGCGTTAAGTACATCGCTGAGCCCGGCGGCTCCATCCGTGACGATCTGGTCATCGAAGAGTGTGACAAGAACGGCATCGTCATGGCCTTCACCGGCATGAGACTGTTCCACCACTAATCAAATGGGCACCTCTAAAAACTCTCCTTTTGCGATTTTTGCGGATCTTTCACCCTAACTTTTCGTTATGAAAAGTCCGCAATACACAAAGTATTCCGAACTTTCCATAACTCAATTTAGGGCAAAATCTCTCGCCAAAATCATCAAAAAAGAGTTTTTAGAGGTTGCCAAATGCAAAATTGAAAATGCAAAATGCAAAATTGCGGTATTTCCTTCGGAAATGATTTTAATCATGCGCGAAGCGCATACCATAATTTTCAACTTTCAATTTTCAATTATCAATTAAAATCCCCATAATGGAGGTTATTATGAAACTTTTAGTCGTTGGTGGTGGCGGCAGAGAGCATGCCATCATCAAAAGCTTGAAAAAGAATCCCCAGGTGGAGACCATCTATGCGCTGCCCGGTAACGGCGGCATTGCGGCGGATGCCACCTGCGTGAATATCGGCGCTACCGACATTGACGGTATCGTGAATTTTGCCAAGGAAAACGCAATCGATTACGCTGTGGTCGCACCGGATGATCCTCTGGTTCTGGGTTGCGTTGACCGCCTCAATGAAATCGGAATTCCTTGCTTCGGCCCCAAGGCCAATGCGGCCATCATCGAAGGCAGTAAGGCATTCAGTAAGGATCTGATGAAGAAGTACGGCATTCCCACTGCTTCTTACGAGATCTTTACCGATATGGAAAAGGCCCTTAACTATCTGGAAACCGCACCGATTCCCACGGTCATCAAGGCCGACGGCTTGGCGCTGGGCAAGGGTGTGATCATTGCTCAGACCCGGGAAGAAGCCAAGGAAGCGGTTGTTGACATGATGGCAAATGCCAAGTTCGGCAAGTCCGGCTCCACCGTCGTTATTGAGGAGTTTCTCACCGGCCCTGAGGTGTCTGTTCTGGCCTTCACTGACGGCGAGTCCGTCGTTCCCATGGTTTCTTCCATGGATCACAAGCGGGCAGGGGATAATGACACCGGTCTGAACACCGGCGGTATGGGCACCATCGCTCCCAACCCCTACTACACCGATGCCATTGCCTGGGTGTGCATGGAGAAGATCTTTGTGCCTACCATCCGTGCCATGAAGCTGGAAGGCCGCACCTTCAAGGGCTGCCTGTACTTCGGCCTGATGCTGACTCCCAATGGCCCCAAGGTCATTGAGTATAACTGCCGCTTCGGTGTTCCCGATACCCAGGTGGTTCTGCCCCTGCTGGAAAGTGACCTGCTGACCGTTATGCTCTCTACCACCAACGGCACTCTGGCTGACACGGAAGTGAAGTTCTCCGACAAGCATGCCTGCTGCGTCATTACCGCTTCCGCAGGTTATCCCGAAAGCTATAAGAAGGGCTTCGAGATCACCATGACCGAGGAAGCTGCCGCACATACCTATGTAGCCGGCGCGAAGCTGGATGGCGGCAAGCTGCTGACCTCCGGCGGTCGTGTAGTGGGTACCACTGCTGTTGCCGATTCTCTGGAAGCAGCTGTGAAGGAAGCCTACCGTCTTGCCGACGGTGTGCAGTTCGAAAATGCGTACCGCAGAAGCGATATTGGCCAGCGGGGTCTGGCAGCATATAAATAAGGAGGATCCCAACATGGTTTACCGCGTATATGTTGAAAAAATCGAAGGTCAGACCCATGAAGCTGACAGCCTGCGCAGGGAAGTCAAGGACTTTCTGCAGATCGGCAGTCTGGAAAGTGTTCGTGTGCTGAACCGCTACGATGTGGAAAATATCGATGAAAAGCTCTTTGGCTACAGCGTTAATACTGTGTTCTCTGAGCCTCAGGTGGATACTGTCACCTACGAAGTGCCCACCGGCAAGGTGGTCTTCGCTGTGGAGCCGCTGCCCGGTCAGTTTGACCAGCGGGCAGACTCCGCTGCCCAGTGTATCCAGATTCTGGGCCAGTGTGACCGCCCCACCGTTCGCTCTGCCAAGGTCTATGTGCTGGAAGGCGCGCTGACCGAAGAAGAAATCACTGCCATCAAGAAGCATGTTATCAACCCTGTAGAGTGCCGTGAGGCTTCTCTGGAGATGCCCGAAACTCTGGCGGTTGAGTATGCGCTGCCGCAGAGCGTTGCCACCGTCACCGGCTTTATCACCATGAGTGATACTGCTCTGGCTGAGCTGCTGGATAAGCTGGGTCTGGCTATGGATCTGGATGATCTGAAGTTCCTGCAGAACTACTTTGCTGCGCAGGAGCATCGGGATCCCACCATTACTGAGATCCGTGTGGTGGACACCTACTGGTCCGACCACTGCCGTCATACCACTTTCTCCACCATCATTGACGACGTGAAGATCGATGATCCCGCTGTGGCTGAGGCTTACCAGCGGTATCTTGCCGCCCGCGTGGAAGTCTACGGCGAAGAGAAGGCCGCAAAGCGTCCTCAGACCTTGATGGACATCGCTACCATCGGTGCTAAGACCCTCAAAAAGCGTGGCATGCTTCCCGAGCTTGACGAGAGTGAAGAAATCAATGCCTGCTCCATCCATGTCACCGCCAAGGTAAACGGCGAGAACCAGGATTGGCTGCTGATGTTCAAGAACGAGACCCACAACCATCCCACGGAGATCGAGCCTTTCGGCGGCGCTGCTACCTGTATCGGCGGCTGCATCCGTGACCCTCTGTCCGGCCGTGCTTATGTCCATCAGGCTATGCGTGTCACCGGCGCTGCTGACCCCCGGAAGTCTTTGAAGGAGACCCTGGCAGGTAAGCTGCCTCAGCGCAAGCTGTGCCAGACCGCTGCCGCAGGTTATTCCTCCTACGGTAACCAGATCGGCCTTGCCACCGGCCATGTTGCCGAAATCTATCATGATGGCTTTGTTGCCAAACGTCTGGAGTGCGGCGCTGTGGTTGGTGCTGCCCCTGCCTACAATGTCCGTCGGGAACGTCCCGCTCCCGGGGATGTAGTGGTCCTGCTGGGCGGCCGTACCGGCCGTGACGGCATCGGCGGCGCTACCGGTTCTTCTAAGAGCCACAACATGAAGTCCTTGACCACCATGGCTTCCGAGGTACAGAAGGGTAATGCCCCCGAAGAGCGGAAGATCCAGCGTCTGTTCCGCAACCCCGAGGTGACTCGTCTGATCAAGCGCTGCAACGACTTCGGTGCAGGCGGTGTATCCGTTGCTATCGGTGAACTGGCTGACGGCCTGCGCATCGATCTGGATGCTGTCCGCAAGAAGTACGACGGTCTGGACGGCACTGAGATCGCCATTTCCGAGTCCCAGGAGCGTATGGCTGTTGTGGTCGCTGCTGAGGATGCTGATAAGTTTATTGCCCATGCACAGGAAGAAAACCTGGAAGCCTACCGTGTGGCAGTGGTCACCGAGGAGCCTCGTATGGTCATGCAGTGGAAGGGTGTTGAGATTGCCAATCTGGCCCGTTCCTTCCTGGATACCAACGGCGCAAGCAAGCATGCTACCGTGCAGATCGCCAAGAAGGATCTGTCCGCTCTCAGCGAAAGCCTGTACGGCAGCCTGCGGGAAATGGCTTCTGATCTGAGAACCGCCAGCCGCAGAGGTCTCATTGAGCGCTTTGACGGCTCCATCGGTACCGGCTCTGTGCTGATGCCCTTCGGCGGCAAGACCCAGAGAACACCTGCACAGGCCATGGCAGCTGTGCTGCCCACACTCCCCGGCCAGTTCACCGACCAGGGCAGCGTATTTGCCTGGGGCATGGATCCCGACCATATGTGCATGGATCCCTACACCGGCGCCCATGCCGCTATTTACAGCAGCGTTGCCAAGCTGGTTGCTGCCGGTGCTGACTATAAGAAGGTTTATCTGTCTTTGCAGGAGTTCTTCGAGCGTCTGCGTAATGAGCCTTCCCGTTGGGGCAAGCCTTTTGCCGCTCTGCTGGGCGCACTGGATGCACAGCTGGAGCTGGGCGCTGCCGCCATCGGCGGTAAGGACTCCATGTCCGGTTCCTTCATGGACTACGATGTGCCTCCCACGCTGATCTCCTTCGCCATTGCCCCCATCGACCAGAATGAAGTTCTGACTCCCGAATTTAAGGAAGCCGACCATCCTGTTTATGTCTTTGGTCCCACCGAACCCGGTGATGAGAGCCGCAAGGCTGCATGGGAGCGGTTCCATGAACTGCACAAGGCCGGTAAGATCAAGGCCGGTTGGGCAGTAGAGTATGGCCTGGGCGAAGCTGTTATGAAGATGTCCTTCGGCAACAACATCGGCTTTGTTGGCTGCAAGGGTATGGATGACCTGTGGCACCAGAAGCGCTGCGGTGTACTGGTTGCTGAGTTGACCGAAGAAGTGGATCTGCCCGGTGTTATCAAGATCGGTTGGACTATCGATGAGCCTGTCATCGACCTCAACGGCGATACCGCTACCATCGAAGAATTGCTGGCGCTGAATGAAGGCGTTCTGGAAAAGGTTTATCCCACCAAGGTTGCCGAGAAGGAAACTGAACTGCCCGTATTTGGCTATACCGGCGGCTGCAATGTTGCTCCCGCTGTGAAGGTTGCCAAACCCAAGGTTCTGATTCCCGTATTCCCCGGCACCAACTGCGAATTTGACTCCGCAAGAGCTATGGAAACCGCTGGCGCTGAGCCGGAGATCTTCGTGGTGCGCAATCTGAGCGCTGAGGATGTTACCCGCAGTGTCGAGAGCTTTGCCGCGAAGATCGCTGAGAGCCAAATGATCTTCATCCCCGGCGGCTTCTCCGGCGGTGACGAGCCTGACGGCTCCGCCAAGTTCATTACCGCGTTCTTCCGCAATCCTGCTATCAAAGAGCAGGTGACTAAGCTGCTGGAAGATCGTGACGGCTTGATGCTGGGTATCTGCAACGGCTTCCAGGCACTCATTAAGCTGGGCCTGGTACCCTACGGCAAGATCATCGACACCGATGAAAACTGCCCCACCTTGACCTACAACACCATTGCCCGCCACCAGTCCAAGCTGGTTCGCACAAGAGTCTGCACCAACAAGAGTCCCTGGCTGGCCGGTACGGAAGTTGGTGAGATCCACACTGTGCCGATCTCCCACGGCGAAGGCCGCTTCTTCTGCAGCGAAGAACTGGCACTGAAGCTGGCTGAAAATGGTCAGATCGCTACCCAGTACGTTGACCTGGACGGCAATCCTACCATGGATACCGCTTTTAACCCCAACGGCTCTATCTTCGCAATCGAGGGTATTACCTCTCCCGACGGCAGAGTCCTGGGCAAGATGGGTCACAGCGAACGCTGGCAGAAGGGCCTGTACCGCAATGTTCCCGGTGAGTACGACATGAAGCTGTTCGCTTCCGCTGTGAAGTACTTCAAATAATTCACCAAAAAAGAATCGGCAGAAGGAATTTCCTTCTGCCGGTTTTCTTTATTTGCGGGGTGTGTAGTCGTATTCACGGTCGTCGCCCGCACCCACGCGGGTGACATACAGCTTATGCTTTTCTGTATCGATGGTAAAGATGTCAAATGCGTGTTCCCGGAATGTGCCGCCGGTTCTCTGAAAGGGCAAGCCCCTGCCTTGGTGGTTCCAGTCGCTGACGATGGAGGTGCAAAGGGTGCCGTCAACGACGCACTGAAGATCAATGTGGGTGTGACCACTGACCCAAACCGCAAACTCACCGCCGCGACCGGTAAAATCACAAGCAAGGTCAATGTTGTAATCCGGAATGTCGTCAAAGACTGTAACTGCTTTACAGGGGATGCCCTCACGATATGCTTTAATAATCTGTAGCACAACATCCTCGTTGCGGCAAAGGTAATCGCTCTCTAAGATCTTTGTGGCAGGATTGGAATGGGTGCAAAGCACCACGGTCCAATCTGTTGAGGGAACATCCAATGCTTCCTTAGCAAACCACTCTAGTTGTACCTGCCTGTAGCCGGGAAGGCGCATTTTGTTGTATTTTGCGCTGCCGTCCTCGTTTACTTCATCGCTTGGTACGTCATATGGGTTCATTGCAATCAAGCGAACCTTGCTGCGGTGGTTGTCCACGTAAAAATAGGAACCGTCTTCGCTGATCACCCGGTCGGGATACTTGGTCTCATAGCGGAAAATATACTCGTAGAGTTCGGCCTTTGTAATACACTGTGCGTAATACCGGGGTGGCGCAAATTCAGAATAAGCCGAATCATGATTACCCTGGACCATAAGCATTCTGGATTCCAGATTTTGAAACTCCCGGCTGTAGCCCTGAAGCTGTGTAAACAGCAGATCCGCCGCGCAGGTGCCTGCACCGGAAACCGTATCACCGCCATTGAAGATATAGGGAATTGCACAGGCATTGGCAACCCTTTCCAAAATGGCACCGGAGTAGCCGGGGCGTTCCTTGGCCCAGTGGATGTCCGATATTAGACCAAAGGACATGGACCGCGTGCCGGCGCGCATCTGGTTTTTATGTATCTGTTGGATTTTTTCTTCGATGTGCTTGTCCCAGTATTTTGGAATATACCCTACTTGCTTGTAATTATGGACAGTATCAGCGCCTGCGGCTCTTAGAAGTTCATCGGTACACCAGATCACCCGGTCCGGCCCTGCGGCTGTCAGTACATCCCAATCTTTGGCATCCCACGTAGCACCAATTACATACAGTCCCACACTTTTGGCTGCCTTGATATTTCCGGCATTGCCGCTGATATAAAAGCAATCATCTTTTGTGGCACCAAAGCGTTCCATGGCACTGGTGATCTGCTCGGCAACAGACGCAGGACCACCATATGTGGCATCTGCAAGGCCACGAAATTGCGTGTCAGTAATCTGACGGGCAAGATCGTAAGGCACATCGGAAGCGAAAGCGATTTGGAGACCCTTTTGCTTCAAAGTGGTAAGCAGCTTTGTACTGCCACATTGCTTTAAACCTGTGGTAACGTCCACAATATCGTCGTATGGTGTGGAGCTGGTCATGTCAACAGTTGTTTTGTCAAGATCAAAAATCACAAGTTTCATATGCAATACGCTCCTCTTTTGTAGCAGTTACCAGGAAAAAGGCTCCATTTCCACAGTCTGACCCGGTTTGATCTCGTAGACTTTGCTTCCCTTGTCGGCGATCCAGACAGTACGCACATTGGGGTTATAGATGATGTGGCCGTCAGCGGTGGATTCCAGACGCGTAAAGTCCAGCCATGCGTTGTAGATCTCCATGTTGGTACCGTAGAAGATATCATCGTGGCCTGCCATCTTTTCGGCAAACTGTTCGATCACATGCCAGTTGTTATCGTTGTCAAACTCATAGCTGTGACCCCAAAGGTAGAAAAGACGGGGGAGCGGGTAAATGCTGTCTGCCAAAAACCGGTCGGCAAGTTCCATGAGCCGGGGATTTTTGTGGTGGCAGGTGGCCGGCATACGCAGCCAATCCGTTGGCATATGGAAGCCTTCGGTGGATACCACTGTGCGGCAATAGCGGATGCCGCAGGTTTTCAGCACTTCCACGGTTTCGTCGGTGAAGGTTCCCATGGGATAGGCCATGCCCTGAATGGGACGGCCGAACAGTTCTTCCAGCGCTCTGCGGTCTTCCAGCACTTCTGCTGCACAATTGGCGGCATCGCACTCATCCAGCCAGGGATGGGTGTAACCGTGGCAGGCAACTTCAAACAGGTCTTGGGTGTAGGCTTTCAGAATTTGCTCTTTGCTTAAACGAGGCTCGGTTCCAAGCAGACCTGCGTTGAGATTGAAGGTACACTTGATGCCGTGCTTTTTTAGAATTTCGATCAGACGGAGGTCTTGATAGACACCGTCATCGTAGCTCAGGGTCAATGCCCGGGATTTGCCGCCGGGGAAACGCAAAAATCTGGAAATCATCGTTTTCATCCTTTCTCTACTTCTTGTACGGTTAGTGTGTTGTTATTGACAGTGAAGCGAATATCGAAGCTTGCGAAGGTAAGGCCATATACCCGCTGTGAGTCCTTTTGATAAGATGGCCGGGGATCGTGGCTGAGAACACCGATGGCGGCTGCACGTTTTTCTTCCGGCAATTTCATGAGCAGCTCATCCGGAAAGTCAACCGTTAAAATAAAGTCCTTTGCGGTATCGGTAAAGCCACCGCATGCATCCGCGTGGCAATCGCTATAGGGGATATAGGGCTTGATATCAAAGATGGGCGTGCCGTCCATTAGATCGGCACCGGCAACGTGGATCACGGTGCCGTATTCTTTGGTTTCCTCAATACCCAAAAGCCGCACACTGGAAAGTCCCAGATTGTTGGGCCGGAACGGGGAACGGGTGGCAAACACACCCATGCGGGTATTGCCACCTAAACGGGGCGGACGGACGGTAGGAGACCAGCCGCTGCGGACAGCTTCCGAAAACTGCCAGATCAGCCACAGATGACTAAAGTCCTCCAAGCCGCGCAGGGCATCGGCGTTGCGGAATTCCGGCTCAAAGACGATGGTGGAGCGCAGCTCCTGCACCAGACCGCTCTGCCGGGGAATACCGAACTTGGTAGGAAAGTCGCTTTTCATCCGGGCGATCACTTGAATGGTCACATCCGGCATCTTAACCACGCACCTTTCTTAGGGTAAAGGATATGGCAAAAATAATAGCAAGTACCAGACAAATGGCAGCACCGGAGGACGCACCCAGGTAGTAGGAAAGAACGAGTCCGACGATGCAGGCGGTCAATGCAAAACAAATACTGAATGCGTGATACTGCTTCAAATTGCGGGAAATGTTTCTGGCGGCAGCGGCAGGCAGCACCAGAAGACTGTTGAGGATCAGAAGTCCCACCCAGTTAATGGCAAGGGTCACCACAACGGCGATCACGGTTGTGAATATGCCTTGTGTCAAGGCCACGGGGATTCCCCGGGAGGATGCCAGTTGGGGATGGACAGAGGACAAGGTCAGCTTGTTGGAAAAGAAGATCCAGAATAGGACTACAGCCAGCAGGACCAATGCCAACAGGCCGATCTGACCGGGAGTAATGGAAAGCACGTCACCGATGAGATAGCGGTTATACTTGGTAAAGCTGCCGCCGCCCAGTGTGGCAATGAAGATGCCTAAGGCCACAGCGGTGCTGGAAAATACACCGATGATGGTGTCCGCGGCTTGGTTGGAACGGCTGCGTACGAAGCTGAACAGCGCGGCAAAACCGATGGCGAACACAACAGCGATCCATGTAGGAGCAGCCACACCGCAGATGCATCCAATGGCGATACCGGTAAAGGCGGAATGGCCAAGAGCATCGGAAAAGAAGCTCATCTTACCGGTGACGATCATAGTGGAGCACAGGCCGAAGAGGGGAGCCATGAGAAGAACTGCCAGCAGGGCGTTTTTCATAAAGTCCCAGTGGAGCATCTCAAAGGGAAGGGCGTCCCAGAGGGCATACCAAAGGCTCATTGCCCATCGCCCCCTTTCGCATGAAATATGCGGGAAAAGTCTGTGCTTTTCAGAACGGCTTCCGGCGTTCCCTGGGACAGGACCGTGCCGTCGATCAGCACCACCTGATCAGCATACTTTGGAAGCATACCAAAATCATGGGTGGTCATCAGAATGGACAGATCGTAGGTTTTGCGGATCTCGTCCAGCATGTCCATCAGCTCTTTATGTCCGGTGACATCCACACCGGACATGGGTTCGTCTAAGATCAGAATGTTGGGCAGCGGCTCCAGTGCCAATGCCAACAGCACACGCTGCAGCTCACCGCCGGAAAGGGTACCCACCCGCTTGTGGATCAAATCCCGGCCGTGAACACGGTCCAGACATTCCAGAACTTTACCTTCCATGGCTTTTCCAAGGCCCAGAAAAGCAGGCCGTTTGCTCATGCAGCAGGCAAAGAGATCCGCTACAGAAAAGGGATCTCCGGGGTCAAAGTTGGGACTTTGGGGCACATAGCCGATCTTTGGCGGGCGGCGGTGGCGGATGCCGGGCATGGCAAAGCTGATGACACCGCTGTATTCCTGCTGACCCAGAATGGCCCGGAGGATGGTACTCTTACCGGCACCGTTGGGGCCGATGAGGGCAACCATTTCGCCGCAATGGATGTGCATGGTCACATCTTTGACGATGGATTGACCACCGATGGTGATGCCCACATTGGTAAGACGCAGGCAGCAGGCACTGTCACAGCCTTTGTTATGATGGATGCGGCTCATTGCAGTGCCTCCTTTATTGTGTCGATGTTACGATACATTGCTTCGAAATAATCATTTCCGGACATGACCATGTCCAGTGAGAAGATATTTATGCCGGTTTCTGCGGCGATGATATTTGCGGCAGAGCGACTACCGTTGGTTTCTATGAAGATGGCCGGGAGCTTGTGTTCGCTGACAAGCCGGCACAAATCGATAAGCTGAGCAGCGGAGGCTTCACTGCCGGATTCCTCTTCCACGGCTTTTAAGATCGTAAGTCCGAAGCTTTCCGCAAAGTAGGAAAATCCATCATGGAATGTGATCAGCTCCCGGCAGGAAAGAGAAGAGAGGGTCTGTTCACCATAGGCTTGCAAAGCATCCAGATCTTTTTCAAGGCTATGAAGATTCTTTTCAAAGACAGCTGCGTATTGGGGGAAAGCTTCCGCCAATCCGTGGCAGATATTATGGGACATGACCTTGGCGTTTTCCGGAGAAAGCCAGACGTGGGGATCTTCGGCATGAACATGGCCATGATGCTCATGCTTATGGTGATCGCCTTCCAACAAAGAAAGCTGCTCCGAGGCATCAATAATTTGCTTCGCATCATGGAGTGCGTCTTCCAAAAATTCTTCCAAACCGGCACCGTTGATCACGATAGCTTTTGCTCCTTGAATGGCACGCATTTGCCCCACCTGCAGGGTATAATCGTGAAGGCAGGAAACACTTTCTGTCACCAGACGGGTAACGGTCAGGGGAGTGCCTTCGCTGAGCCGTAGGGTAAAGGTATATACAGGCAAAGTTGTAGCCGCGATATCAGCAGGCGCATCGGCAGCACAGCCGGAAAACCAGCAGATCAGCATGATGAATAAGAGAAAAATGGCAAGGTGCTTCATAAGATACTTCCTTATGGAATCTCATTATTTTACAATTATATCATAGCACGGCTGTCAAGAAACGAAACAGGGTATTTGTGCTGCAAATGATCGTTTATCTTACGAAAGATATCGTAGGGCGGGGGCTTGCTCCCGCCGAAACACCGCACTGCCAGCGGCGGGACCAAGGCCCCGCCCTACACCATCTTACGATAGATGGTGCGCTAAACGCTCATTTATCTTTATAAATAGAAATACGGCGGCTGCGTGATGCAGCCGCCGGGTATGTACCATGGAATCAGTGAGTCTCCAGCCAGGCATTGACCTTGGTCTTAGCCAGACGGATGATATCCTCTTCGGGGTAGGCAGAGGTTTCGCCGCCGCCAACATGCAGGAAGTACAGGCCGCCGGGAGTCTGGTACAGGTCTTCCTCATAGCCGTTGGGATCGCCAAACTGGCCAAAAGAGTAAGCCTTGATCAGAGTTGCGGTTTCGGTATCATATTCCTTCTTGCAGATGATCTTCTTCATGGAATCAACCTCCTTTCGTACAAACGTGGCTATTATACATATAATCTTTTAAAAATCAAGGGGTTTACGGGGGGAGCGGGAACAAATTCGGCACATTCGGAAAAAACGGATGAAATTTTCAATATGTCGATGTGCAGATTATACGAAGTTATTTGCAATATACGTTGTGTTGTGCTACAATAAATTGCATTCATTCACCGGAGGTTACAATCCATGATCCATTCTTTTCTGTTGATTGGACAGTCGAATATGGCTGGACGCGGAATTCCAAGTGAGGTAGAGCCGATTCAAAACAAAGATATTTTGATGCTGCGAAATGGCCGTTGGTGGCCCATGTATGTACCAGTGAATCCCGACAGGGTCACAGCGGGCATTAATTTGGCGGAGAGCTTCGCGGATCAATATGCACGGGATCACGGCGTTCAGGTCGGTTTGATACCCTGCGCGGATGGGGGTACCCATATCAGCCAGTGGCGCTGCGGCGGTGCGTTGTTTGACCATGCCTGTATGATGGCTAAACTGGCTGACAGAAGCGCAACGATCGCTGGCATTCTGTGGCATCAGGGTGAAAGTGATTGTACAGCCGAGAGATATCCTCTTTATGAAGAGAAGCTGACAGATATCGTTAACGGATTCCGAAAAGTACCCTATCTGGCAAATGTTCCGTTTCTGGTAGGTGGCTTGGGAGATTTCCTGCCGAAATATGCGCCCAATCTTGCCAACTATGTCCATATAAATGACGCCTTGAAAAGTGTTGCTGCCAAATTGGATAACATGGGTTATGTGAATGCGGAAGGCTTGACGGCCAATCCGGACAATCTGCATTTTTCCGCAAGGGCACTGCGGGAATTCGGTCTGCGCTATTATGATGTGTTCCGGACTCTGGAAAATAAAGAACAGGTATTCGAGGAGAAACCGGATTGGGATTTTGTCGTCAGGGGAGAAATGGAAGCATTGTAATGAAGGATATACCGGTATTTACAACGGAATATGGTGTAGCCAGCTTGATCCTGCGGGAAATTCCTTATCAGCAGACCGCTTATATCCGCATTCAGTCCAGCCTGGAGCCGGAGAAACTGATTGAAGAATGTATCGGATTTTGCCGTATGGTTGGCGCGGAAAAAATATTGTTGAAGGAAGCGGACGGCTTAAACAAGTACCCACTGTATACGGCAATTTGGCAGATGCGCTGCATGACGGATGCTCTGGGTGACACAGACGCGGCGCTGTTTCCGGTGCAGGAGCACACAGTGGATGAATTTCAAAGGATTTATAATGAGAAGGTTTCCCATATCCCAAATGCGGCATGGATGGATAACGCTGATAAACAGGAAATGCTGAAAACAGGGGAAGGGTACTTTGTTCACAGGGACGGGCAGCTATTGGGAATCGGACGGGTATTGGGCAGTGAGATCCGTTTTCTGGCGTCGGTCCAACCGGGTGCGGGTGCGGATGTGGCAAAGGCGCTCTGCCATGCGGTGACGGAGGAAACCGTTACGGTGGAGGTTGCATCAAGCAACGAGAAAGCTGTGAAGCTCTATGAGCGCCTTGGGTTTATGAAAATCGCAGAGCTTTCCCGGTGGTTACGGGTGTTCTGATCTTCGCTGTCATCCTGAGTCAACGTTGTTGACGAAGGATCTCCGAACCTTGATAGAACGGAGATTCTTCGCCTGTTGTACAGGCTCAGAATGACATGAATTATAACGAAGATGTAAAGAAAAAATACTTGACATTATATAGGTGCTGTGCTATAATGCCCGAGGTCAAGGAAAATACCTTGACAAGGGAGGTTTCTGATGGACGCGCTGGAGCTGGTGCTGCTGCTGGATTACTACGGCGGTATGCTGACGGATAAGCAGAAGGAATGCTTTGATATGCGCTACAATCAGGATATGTCCTTGGGTGAGATCGCGGAAACGCTGGGTGTCAGCCGCCAGGCGGTCAATGACAACCTTACCCGTACCGAGGCCCTCCTGCGTCGGATGGAAGAGAATATCGGATGTGTCAAACGGGATATGCGAAACCGTAGCGCTGTTCAGGAAATTCTGGACGCTGCCACCGTGCTTGACGCCTCTTCCGATCCGGCTGTCGCAGCTCTGGGCAGGCGCATCCGCGCCGCGGCACAGTCCATGAAGGAGTAGCTATGGCATTTGAAGGCTTAACCGAAAAAATCTCTGCCACCTTTAAGAAGCTCCGTGGCAAGGGCCGTCTGAAAGAGGCCGACGTCAAGGAGGCAATGCGTGAGATCCGCATGGCACTTCTGGAGGCGGATGTAAGTTATAAGGTTGTTAAGGACTTTGTTAAGTCCGTTACCGAGCGGTGCGTTGGCACCGATGTGCTGGAAAGTTTGACTCCCGCACAGATGATCGTCAAGATCGTCAATGAAGAGCTGTGCAAGCTCATGGGTTCAGACGCCAAGCATATTACCATCAATCCCAATGGCCCTACCGTTGTGATGCTGGTTGGCCTCCAGGGCGCAGGTAAGACCACCAACGGCTCCAAGCTTGCCGGTCTTATGAAGCGCCAGGGGAAAAACCCGCTGCTGGTTGCCTGCGATATTTACCGCCCCGCGGCTATCACCCAGTTGAAGGTCTGCGGTGAAAAGTTGGGTATTCCGGTCTTTGAGAAAGGACAGGAAAATCCTGTGACCATCGCCAAAGAAGCGGTCCTCTATGCCCGTCAGCACGGCCATGATATGGTGTTCCTGGATACCGCCGGCCGTCTTCATGTGGACGAGACCCTCATGGAGGAACTAAAAAACATCAAGGCTACTGTGAAGCCGGATGAGATCATGCTTGTTGTGGATGCCATGACAGGTCAGGACGCGGTCAATGCGGCTCAGAGTTTCAACGAATGGCTGGATATCGACTCCGTGAAGCTTTCCAAGCTGGACGGCGATGCCAGAGGCGGCGTCACGCTTTCTGTTAAGGCAATCACCGGCAAGCCCATCAAGTTCGCGGGTATGGGCGAAAAGCTGGAGGATATCGAACTGTTCCATCCCGACCGGATGGCATCGAGAATTCTCGGCATGGGCGATGTGCTGACACTCATCGAAAAAGCGGAAAAGGCATTCGATGCCCAAAAGGCCGCTGAGATGGAAGAAAAGCTGAAGTCCAATAAATTCACGCTGCAGGACTTTTACGACCAGATGGTTCAGATGAAGTCCATGGGTTCCATGCAGGATCTGCTTGCCCAGATGCCCGGCATGAATATTAAAAATATCCAGCTGGACGAAAAGCAAATGGCTCACACTGAGGCCATTATCCTGTCCATGACGCCCAAGGAACGGGAAAATCCCAACATCATCGGTGCCAGCCGCAAAAAGCGCATTGCTGCCGGCTGCGGCCTGAAGGTGGAGGATGTAAACCGTCTGCTGAAGTCTTTTGAGCAGATGCAGAAGCTGATGAAGCAGTTCTCCGGCCCCGGCGCAGGCAAGAAGATGAAACGCATGCGTGGTATGGGCGGCTTCCCCGGATTCCCGGGTTTCTAAATTGTTCGCTAAAGCAATTGCTTTTTCGATAATAAATGCATTTATTTGATACCAATTTTGGAGGTGAAAACCATGGTTAAGATCAGACTGAGAAGAATGGGCGCTAAGAAGGCTCCTTTCTACCGTATCGTTGTTGCTGATGCCCGTAGCCCCCGTGATGGCCGCTGCATCGAGGAAATCGGCACTTACAACCCCCTGACCAACCCCGTCACCCTGAACGTTGACGCTGAGAAGGTTCAGACCTGGATCAAGAACGGCGCTCAGCCCACCGACACTGTCCGTGGCCTGCTGAAGAACGCTGGCGTGCTGTAATTTCCCCAAAGGAGAATCGCAATGAAGGAACTTTTGCTGTACATGGCAAAGAATCTGGTTGACGATCCTGAGGCGGTTACAGTGAATGAAATCTCTGATGAAGACGGCACTGTACTGGAGCTGCATGTCGCCAGTGACGACATGGGCAAAGTGATTGGCCGCCAGGGTCGGATCGCCAAAGAGATCCGTACCATCGTGAAGACCGTTGCTCAGCGCTCCGGCGAGAAGGTTACGGTTGAAATCGTGGACTAACGGAAATGCGTGGCGACTTGCCACGCATTTTTGTTTTGGGCATACTCTCAAAACATATTGTCTGTGCTCAGCGCATCTTTTCTCCCAGCTCATCACAGCACAACCCTTGAAATACACAAAGTATTCCTGCGGCTTGTGCTGCTTGATCTGAGAGAAAATCTTCTGCTGATCATCAGCCAATCTGTTTGTTCGAGCATGCCTTGGCTTTCTGTTGAGATTCTAGAAAGTCATGGTTTTCTGTGGGCATTGCCCGCACAAGAAAAATGTAAAATGCAAAATTGATGTATTCGCCTGCGGCGAATGATTGAAATATATTTTGTGAGGAGTATATAGTATGAAGCTCCAGTTTATTGAAGCCGGTGAGATCGTTACCACCCACGGCGTCCGTGGCGAAGTGAAGGTGCTGCCCTGGCTGGATTCACCGGAAGACCTGTGTGATTTTGAACGGGTGCGGATCGGTGACAAGGAATACGAAGTACAGTCCTGCCGTGTGCAGAAGAGCTGCAATCTTCTGAAGCTGGCAGGTGTGGATACAATGGAAGCGGCCCAGGCCATGCGTGGCAAGGTGGTCAAGCTGTATCGGGATGATATCGATGAAGATATCATTTTTGCCGCGGAACTGATCGGCGTAAAGGTCCTTTGCGACGGCAAGGAAGTTGGCAAGATCACCGATGTGCTGGATTATCCCGGCAACAAGGTGTATGTGGTCAAGGGCGAAAAGGAATATATGATCCCCGCAGTCAAGGCATTCATTCTGGATACGGATATGGAAACCGAGACCATGCAGGTACGGCTCATCGAAGGGATGGAAGCAGATGCGAATTGATATTCTGACCCTGTTTCCCGATACCGTCGGTGATGTGCTCAGCGAAAGCATTCTGGGCCGCGCCCAGGAGCGTGGCTATATTAAGATCGATACCCATCAAATTCGGGACTACACCACCAACAAGCAGAACCAGGTGGATGACTATCCCTACGGCGGCGGCCGTGGCGCTGTTATGCAGGCAGATCCTTTGTACCGCTGCTGGGAAGCGGTGAAGGGCGATCGGAAAGTCCATACCATCTACCTTTCTCCCTGCGGCAAGACCTTTCAGCAGGCCGATGCCATCCGGCTGAGCAAGCTGGAGAATCTGATTATGGTCTGCGGCCACTATGAGGGCATTGACCAGCGGTTCATCGACGAGTGCGTGGACGAAGAGATCAGTCTGGGCGACTTTGTTCTGACCGGCGGCGAGATTGCTGCCATGGCAGTTACCGATGCGGTGTGCCGTATGGTGCCCGGCGTACTGGCTGACCCGGAGTGCTTTGAAGATGAAAGCCATTACAGCGGTATGCTGGAATATCCCCAGTACAGCCGCCCCGCCCTGTGGCACGGCAGGGAAGTGCCGGCCATCCTGCTTTCCGGCAACCATGAAAAGGTGCGCCAGTGGCGCAGAAAACAGGCCCTGCGCAGAACCCGTGAGCGCCGGCCCGATATGTATGAAAAACTGGATCTAAGCTCCAAGCAGGATAAGAAGCTTCTTAAGGAGATGGAGGCGGAAGACCTTGAAGCAGCTGAAAGATTGGATCAGCAGCAGCCGTAAGATCGTTTTCTTCGGTGGTGCCGGTGTCAGTACCGAATCCGGGATTCCGGACTTTCGGAGTGTCGACGGGCTGTACAATCAGAAATTTGAGTATCCACCGGAAACAATCATTTCCCACAGTTTTTATCTTCGTGATCCCGCTTATTTCTTCCGCTTCTACAGGGAGAAAATGCTGCCCCTTGGCTTTGAACCCAACATCACCCACAAGGTGCTGGCTCGTTGGGAAGCGGAAGGGAAGCTCAGCGCTGTGATCACCCAGAATATTGATGGCTTGCATCAGAAGGCGGGCAGCAGGAATGTGCTGGAGCTCCACGGCAGTGTGCTGCGCAACTACTGCACCCGCTGTGGAAAATTCCACAGTGCGGAGTTTGTCCGTGACAGCGAGGATATCCCCCGCTGCGGCTGCGGCGGTATCGTAAAACCTGATGTAGTATTATACGAGGAGAGCCTTGACGGTGATGTGCTGGAAAAGAGCATCGCAGCCATTCAAAACGCGGATCTTCTGATCGTTGCGGGCACGAGTCTTACGGTTTATCCTGCGGCGGGATTGATCCGCTATTACCGCGGCAACCGTTTGGTTTTAATCAACCGGGACGCAACTCCCTATGACAGTTACGCGGATCTGGTCTGCCACGACAGCCTTGGAAATGTATTCTCACAACTATAAAGCAACACCCCGGAAGAATCTTCCGGGGTGTGCAGTGCGTCAAAGAAGTATCATTTGACGCATATCGGTCGGTCCATATCGTAGGGGCGCTCATTGAGCGCCCGGTGATTTTGCGAACAAAATCACATCGCCAGCGGCGATCATTCTTTTATTTCCTGCGGAAATCCCACAATTGCGGTGCAATTGTGGGCGGGCGATTCATGAATCGCCCCTACAGTATAGTCGCAAATTTCCTGTTTTTTTGACAGTCTGAACACCCCGGAGGAATCTTCCGGGGTGTGTTCTTTATTTGTCCAGGGTGGGATCAAAGTTGACGATGATGCTCTTGTCGGTGAGGAAGGAAACCTCGGTGACGTTGGTGCCGTAAGCGTTGACAATGACCAGAACCGGGCAGGTGTCCAGAGGAAGAAGATCTTCCACATGTTCATTGTAGTCGATATTGACACTGTTCAGCCAGGGCAGATCAGCCAGAGCGGTGATGTCCAGCAACAGGTTGTGGGACATGTCGATACTGACCAGCTCACAGGTTTTGTAGAATGCGGGAAGCTCGGTGATCTGGTTATAGGAAAGATCCAGAATGCGCAGGTGGGTCAGCTGCTGCAAACCGGCCATACTCTCCAGAGCGTTATTGGAGGCCCGAAGCTCGATCAGCGCGCCGGCACTTCGCAGGGGGGATATATCGGAGATGTTGTTGTGGCAAACATCCAGCACTTCCAGAGCGGTCAGGCCGTTCAGCGCCTGCAGGGAAGCGATTTGATTGTTCGGCGCCAGAAGTGTCTTCAGATTTTGCATGCTCTTCAGCGGATCCAGGGACGCGACAGCGTTATAGGAGATATCCAGCACTTCCAGCTTTTTCAAACCGGACAGAGCGTCCAAAGTGTTGACTACATTGTTACCCAGGTACAACTGCTGCAGGCCGGTCATACCGGAAAGGCAGCTGATATTACGCACGGTGTTGTTGGACAGATCCAGATAGTGCAGCTTTGTCAGCGAAGCCAGAGGCTGAATGCCGGACAGACCGCAGCCTGCGGCGGACAGATGCGTCAGTTCCTTATGGGAAGCGATCCGACTGACGTCTTCTTCGGAAAGCCGGATATTACTGACATCAAGCTCCTGCAGCAGCTCCAACGCATCCAGCACAGCCAGATCACCCCGGCTGTCCTTTTGAATGGTCAGCTTGGTCAGCTTGGGCAGCAGCTTCAGATCTTCATAGGATTTGGCATCGGCGGGGACGGTAAATTCCTTTACGTTCCAGAGCTGGTTGGTATAAATAACTTCGGTGTCGGTGGCATCGATGGCATCACGGATGGCCGCTTCCATAGCGGGATCGGCAAAGGTGACCTTTTCAACCACACCTTCAATGGTGTAACCGCCTACGGTCAAAAGACTTACAAGCCCCCTGTCGTTGACGGACAGCGCATAAATCACCGTTTCACCGGTGGTCAAAGTGACAGGCTCTTGGTAGGCGTCTTCGTGAATGGAAGGATAATCCGCGTCAGTGGTGACATAGAGGGAAGCACCGTCGGCCTTTGCTTCCACGGTTATGTACTTGGAATAAAAACCGGGCTCCGGTGACAGTGTGGGAGACTGGGGACGCATGGCTTCCAGTTCCTGGCTGATAGCAGGATCGGAAACACCGTTGAGAAGGTTCACTGCATCCAGCAGCTTATCCTGCTGCACAAAGATCTTACTCAAGGCGGCGTACAGCTCAGCGGTGGGTTCGGTGCGGATGGCGTTGGTGAGGGTGTATTCCGCTTTGGTGTAGTTGCCCATGTCCAGATACTGCTGCGCCAGCTCGATGGCGACGTCGTCATCCTGATGGGACTGATAGTAGGCCACATCGTACAGGAAGGCAGAAATCTTATAGTTACCGGATTCCTCGAATCTCCGGGCCTGGTTCAGCAGAAGCTCCTTGGTAAATGCCTGGTCATAGACCAAAAAGTACCAGGCGGCACAGGCAATGATCACAAGGGCCAGAACCAGGGGCAATATAACGCGAAGCGCTTTTTTCATATTGATTGCTCCGTTTCTAACATACTTTGTTATTATTTGTAATATTATACTTCCGTGGGCGGTTCCTGTCAAGGTCTGCGTCCGAATTACCAGTGCTTTCCGCCGGGATGCAACGGATTTCCGCGCCCGTTTATGATTACAATGTTACCGGGAGGGATCGTTATGAAACAATGTTGGAAGGAATTGCTGCTGGCCGTGGTGCTGGCATGGGGGATGCCATGGGTGGTGCTGGCGGCAGCGGAGGTGACTTTTGCGAAAGAGCCTGCCCCAGAAATCACGCAGACGCAGCCTGTACACACAGAATCAAAACCGGTACAGACTATTTCAGTATGGATGGACGGCGAAGTGCGGCAGATGGAGCTGTCGGACTATCTGACAGGGGTTCTGATCAGCGAGATTCCGGGCAGCTTCCACGAAGAGGTGAAAAAGGCCCAGGCCATCGTGGCAAGGACCTATGCTCTGCGGCGTATAGGCGGGACAGACAAGCATCCGGGTGCGGTTTGTACCGACAGCCATTGCTGCCAGGGGTATTTGGAGCCGGATGCATTTCAAGACCAGCAAACGGTTCTGCTTGCCCACCAGGCGGTGGAAGCCACGGAAAATCTGGTGCTGACCTATGAAGGGGAGCTGATCGATGCTACCTATTTTTCCTGCAGCGGCGGTATGACGGAGGATGCGGTGGCGGTTTGGGGCAGTGATGTGCCCTACCTGCAATCGGTGGAAAGTCCCGGTGAGGAAATCGCCGCCCACCACACGGACACGGCATTCTTTACCAGACAGCAGCTGGAAAGCTCGCTGGGAATCCAATTAAAGGGAAATCCGGAAGGCTGGATCGGTGCGGTCGTCTATACGGAAGGCGGCGGTGTGGCTTCCATCTACATTGGCGGAAAGCGGTTTCGGGGCACACAGCTGCGGTCGCTTTTGGGACTTCGCTCTACATCGTTAACGGCTAAGGCAGAAAATGGGGGCATTACCTTTACGACAAAGGGATACGGCCATCGGGTGGGGATGAGTCAGTACGGCGCCCAGGCGATGGCATTGGATGGCAGCGATTTTGCGGAGATTCTGACGCACTATTATAAGGGAACTCTGCTGTACAAATGGGAAGAGAAATGACCCATCAGCGGACTAAGGCTCTCCCCTGAGGTGAGGTTTAGGTACAAACGATCCTTTGCAGCGGCAGATTGTTTTTCTTGCAGGAACGGTGAAAAAACAGTATAATAAAAGAAAAAGGGGTGTTCCTATGGAACTGTACATAGATGACAGAGCGATTACCGCGAAAGAGGATCAGACACTGCTGGAACTGATTCGAACCTTGGAGCTGGACGATGCAAGTCTTTCACAAAGACCTCTGGCGGCGAAAATTGCCGGTGAAGTATTTAATTTGAACTATGTGCCGGTGCGCAGCAAGGATCAAACGGCGGACAGACCCTCTATCCGCAGAGCTATGGCCGCCTCCGGCGGCACGGTGCATTTGCTGCGTTATGGGGACCCTACGGGCAGGGAGGTCTATACCCGTACCGCCCAGTTTGTGCTGTTTCTGGCGATCCGTCAGCTTTGGCCCAAGGCCAGAGCCAAGATGAACTGCACCTTAGGGCCGGCGCTGTACATTCAGGTAAACGGGGCGAAGGATTTTTCCGCGTCTGCATTGAAAGAACTGGTAAAGAGGATCGTCGGGGAGGATATTCCGCTTCTGCGCAGCAGAATTGCCACATCGGAAGCCATTGCGCGCTTTGCGTCTCAGGGAGAAACGGACAAAGCCCGGCTTCTTTCCTGGCGCAGGATCGCCCATTTCGATGTTTACAGCCATGAAGATTTTATGGACTACTATTATGGAGAGCTGGCGCCGTCCACTTCCTATTTACAGGTGTGGGACATTCTGGAGGCGGAAGGCGGTTTCCTGTTCCTGTTTCCGGATGATGCCAACCCCGATGCTGTGGCGGCCTATGATGCTATGCCCAATTTCTTCAATGTGTTCAATGAAGGGGAGCGGTGGGGAGAGCTGATGCAGTGCCAGACCGTGGCGGATCTGAATGATCTTGTGACCAGCGGCCGCATCCGGGAACTGACACGGGTCAATGAAGCTCTCCATGAAAAGCGGTACAGTCAGGTGGCGGATATGATCTGCCAGCGAGGAGCGAAAGCGGTGATGCTGGCAGGCCCAAGCTCATCCGGTAAAACCACCTCTGCCAACCGCCTGGGTGTACAGCTTCGGGTTCACGGAATGCAGCCGATTCTGATGAGTCTGGATGATTACTACGGAGACCGGGATAAGATCGCTCCCGGGCCCGACGGAAAGCTGGATTTGGAGCATATCAATACCATCGATACGGATCTGTTCCGGCAGCATCTGGCGCTGCTTTTGCAGGGTCAGGAGGTGGAGATTCCTACCTTCAATTTTAAAACCGGTAAACGGGAATGGGTGGGCCATAAGCTGCGTCTGCAGGAAAACAGCGTTATCATCGTGGAGGGCCTGCACGCGCTGAATCCGGTGATGATTCCCCAAGATCTGCCCAAGGAATTGGTATTTAAGCTCTATGTCAGTCCCTTGCTGCCGCTGAATCTGGATGACCATAACCGGATACCCACAAGCTATCTGCGGCTTCTGCGCAGAACCGTTCGGGATTATGAGACCAGAGGTTCCTCCGTGCAGCGGACCCTTTCTATGTGGGACAGTGTCCGCAGGGGAGAAAAGCGGTGGATATTCCCGTTCCAGGAAACGGCGGATGTGATCTTCAACAGTTCCACCCTTTACGAGCTGGCGGTGCTGAAAAAGCATATTTATCCGCTGCTCACTGCCGTAGAGCCGGAGGACGCTTGCTACGACGAAGTGCGGGCCATCGTGAAGGTTCTGAACTTTGTTCTGGAAGCGGATGTGGATGACGAGATCCCCCCAACATCCCTTGTGCGGGAGTTCATTGGCGGCAACAGCTTCTATAAATGATCGTTTATCTTACGAAAGATATCGTAGGGCGGGGGCTTGCTCCCGCCGAAACACCGCACTGCCAGCGGCGGGACCAAGGCCCCGCCCTACACCATCTTACGATAGATGGTGCGATAAACGATCATTTATATCTTTTGCCGGCTTAATGAAGCTAACAAAGAATTTTCCTTGCAACATTGGCTTACTGGTGTTATAATAATCCCAAATATGTCAAAAATTCTTTGGAGAAGCTTATGTCACAACCGCAGTACCGTTTGGAGGGCATCGTCCATACCCGCAGTGAGGAAATGGAAGATTTTCAAGGCCCTCTGGATGTTATCTTTCTGCTGCTGAGCAAGAATAAAATTGAAATTAAAGATGTTTCCATTACCGCCATCTTAGAGCAGTATCTGGCATACTTAGATGAGATGAAGCGGATGGATATGGAAATCGCCAGTGAGTTTATCACCATGGCCAGCCACCTGATGCTGATCAAAACCAAGATGCTTCTTTCGGAAGCGGAACGGGAAGAGGCACAGAGTGAACTGGATGTTCTGCGTCAAAGTCTTATCGAGCGCCAGCGCAAGGAAGCTGTGGAGCAGATCCGTACCGCCGTTTCCTGGCTGGAAAAGCGTAATGAGATCGGCCGTGGCGTTTTCTGTAAAGAGCCGGAGCCGCTGCGCAGGGATACCGCCTACCGCTATCAGCACAAACCGGAGGATCTGCTGAAGGCACTGGAAGACATCTCCGAACGCAGCAGCCGCCGTCTGCCGCCGCCTACGGTGAATTTCAAAGGCATCGTGGGTAAAGAGCCGTACCCGGTTACCAAGAAGGCCGGACAGATCATCCGGATGCTGGTGATGCGTGGGGTGGACCGGCTGAAAAACCTGTTCAAGGGCAACCGCAGCCGCAGTGAGATTGTGGCAACCTTTCTGGCGGTTCTGGAGCTGTGTAAGACCGGCTCCGCCACTCTGGAAGACGATGTGAATGGCGACAATCCTAATGTGAAGCTTATCAAAACACCGAAGGAAATGGAGGAGGAAGCCAATGGAACTAACTGAATTACAGCGTGCCATCGAAGCGATCCTCTTTGCTTCCGGTGAGCCGGTGGAAATCGCCCGGCTGTCTATGGCACTGGAAGCCGATGAAGCGGATATCGTTGAAGCTGCCGATGCCCTTGCCAACGATTGGGCCTTCAGCCGCAGGGGAATCCGCATCCTGAAGCTGGACAAGGCTTACCAGATGGTGTCCTCCGGTGAGATGGCAGACTACGTAACAAAGGCGCTGGAAACCCGCAAACCGCCGAAGCTTTCCGCTTCCCAGCTGGAAGCGCTGACGATCATTGCTTACTATCAGCCTGCCACCAAAGCCATGGTGGAGCAGATCCGCGGTGTGGATTCTTCCTATTCCATCGGCGCGCTGCTGAATAAAAAGCTGATTGAAGAAGCTGGCCGTTTGAATGTACCCGGCCGTCCGATCCAATATCAAACCACAAAAGACTTCCTGCGTACCTTCGGCCTCTCTTCTCTGGAAGAACTGCCGGAGATCGATCTGGTGGACTTTGGCATTCCTGTCCAGGAGGAGATCAAGGAGGGAATGTAATGGGATGGCTCATTGCGTTGGGCATCTTAATTCTAATCCTGCTTCTGCCACTGGGCGTCAGCGCCATCTACGACAGTGAAGGACCCCGGGTGTCTGTTTTGGCAGGTCCTGTCCGGATCCCGGTGCTTCCGGCAAAGAAGAAGGATAAGAAGGATAAGAAACCCAAAAAGGAAAGAGAAAAGAAGCAGGCCCCGGCCAAGCCAAAAGCGGCCAAACAGCCGAAGCAGGAGAAAAAGGGCGGCTCGCTGACGGATTTTCTGCCCCTTGTGGAGATTATTTTGGACTTCCTGTCCGATTTCCGCAGAAAGCTCCGGGTCAACGTTCTGGAGCTGAATCTGGTGCTGGCCGGCTCAGACCCCTGTGATCTTGCCATCAATTACGGCAAGGCAACGGCGGCACTGGGCAATCTCTGGCCCAGGCTGGAAGAATGGCTGGTAATCAAAAAACGGGATGTAAAGATCCAATGTGACTTCGAGGGGGACAAGACCCTCGTAACTGCCCGGCTGGATCTGACCATCACCCTGGCCCGTGTTTTCTCCGTAAGCTTCCGCTACGGCATCCGGGCATTAAAAGAACTAATGAAGATACTGAACAAACGAAAAGGCGGTGCAACGACATGAGTAATTCTTTACCCAATATGCTGGAAAACACCATTGCAAAGATCCGTGAGATGATCGATGTCAATAGCGTGGTGGGCGATCCCATTACCACTCCCGACGGTGTGACGATCATTCCTGTTTCCAAGGTCAGTGTGGGCTTTGGCGGCGGCGGCAGTGACTTTGTTTCCCGCAATGTCAATAAGCAGGAAAATCCCTTTGGCGGCGGCGCCGGCGGCGGTGTCAAGGTGACCCCCATTGCGTTTCTGATCGTTAAGGACGGCACTGTGCGTATGCTGCCCGTGGCGACTCCTGCCAATACCACCGCAGACCGGCTGGTGGAAATGGTGCCCGATGTGCTGGACAAGGTATCCGCTTTCATCGACAGCCACACGAAGAAGGAACAGTAATTGAAAATTTAAAATTGATAATTGAAAATTGAGGTGTTTGCTGACGCAAACGAATTTTGATCATCGCCAAAGGCGATACCGCAACTTTCCATTTTCCATTTTCCATTTTCAATTCACTCAGCGCATAATATCTCATCCGCAGCGCATACTTGCAACAGGGTGAGTAATATGAAAAGATGTATTTTAGGGGCGGTGGCTGGGTTTCTGGCTGCCGCCTTGCTTATGGCAACCCCGGTGTCTGCTATTTCTGCCGAGAAAGCAATCCTTTTGGACGGGCAGACCGGCCGGGTACTTTACGAAAAGAATGCCGACAGCCAAAGCCTGATCGCCAGTACCACCAAAATCATGACAGCTTTGATCGTCTGTGAACACTGCAATGTGTTGGACCGGATGCGTATTCCAAAAGAGGCGGTTGGCATTGAAGGCTCTTCCATGTACCTCAAAGAGGGGGAAGTGCTGACCATTCAGGAGCTGCTTTATGGCTTGATGCTTCACAGCGGCAACGACGCGGCGGTGGCTTTGGCCATCTACTGCGGCGGCACGGTGGAGGGGTTCGCGGAGCTGATGAACGACAAGGCTCATGATCTGGGCATGACGGGCAGCCACTTCGTCAATCCCAACGGTCTGGACGCGCCGGATCATTACGCCACAGCAAGGGATCTGGCGATTCTCAGCGCCTATGCCATGGAGAATCCTATTTTCGCAAAGACCGTTTCCTGCAAAAGCGTCAAGGCGGGGGAACGGTATCTGACCAATCATAATAAGCTGCTGTGGCGGTTGGAGAGTGCCAACGGTGTCAAAACCGGCTATACCAAGGCCGCGGGACGAATTCTGGTCAGCGGCGCAAAGCGTGACGGACGGCAGCTGATCGCCGTGACAATCAATGCCCCCGACGATTGGAATGACCATACAGTGCTGCTGGAGGATGGATTTTCCCGATTTTCCACGCGGCTGATTGTGCAGGATGGCCAGCAACTTGGCACACAGGCCGTCTCCGGTGGACAGGCAGGGCATGTGACGCTGATCGCGGCAGAGGACTTTTCCTATGCCATGGCTTCCGGGGAACAGATAAGCATTGAACTTCCGGGCAGCGGCTTCGTCTACGCGCCGGTGGCGGAAGGCCAAAGCGCCGGATATGCCCATGTCTTCCTGGACGGAACTGCGGTGGGAAAAGTGGAACTTCTTTACGGACAAACCGTGGAGCAGACAAAAGAAGTAAAACAGTCCCTTTGGCAAAGGCTGTTTTCAAAATAAGAGAATAAATGATCGTTTAGCGCACCATCGATGTGTCATCCTGAGCGCAAGCGAAGGATCTCCGGAGCACCGATAGACCGGAGATTCTTCGGCCTAAAGGCCTCAGAATGACAGACATGGAACGACACCGAGCGGCCGCGAGCCTGACCGCCGCCGGTGGCGGATAAAGGGAAGGCACAGCGTGTGCAGCGGTCAAAATTTCGTGAGCGAATAGCGAACA
>JAZRKL010000027.1:0-5747 GCA_045646265.1 Faecousia sp. | reverse complement strand
ACATGCCACCGGCATGCTTTTTTAACGGCCTTTCGATTCCCGTAGGGGACAAAAAAGACACCATCCAAAAGGATGGTGTCTTTTTTTGGTGACCCGTACGGGAATCGAACCCATGTTACCGCCGTGAAAGGGCGGTGTCTTAACCGCTTGACCAACGGGCCTGGTAGCGGCAATCTGACTTGAACAGATGACATACCGGGTATGAACCGGGTACTCTACCAACTGAGTTATGCCGCCATATAGTCGCAAAATTTCGAACGTGCCGAAATCAGCTTCGTTATTATACCCAAAACATAGAGATTTGTCAAGTAAATTCTTCGAATTTTTTTGGATTTTTTGGGAAAGATATCCTGGGGTGATTGAAATGATAGTTTTACACAAATTTATGATGTTTCTTTTTGGTGGTGCCGGATATATTGGATTAGAATATTTGTGGCGTGGCAGAAGTCATATCAGTATGTTTCTGGCAGGCGGCATCTGCTTTCTGCTTCTGGGAAAGCTGGAAGAGGTAAAACCCCGGCTCCCGGTAGCATTGCGCTGCCTGGTGGGAGCCGGGATCATAACCTTTGTGGAACTGGCTGCGGGACTTTTGGCAAACCGGGATTACCGTGTCTGGGACTACCGGCAGCTGCCCTTTAATTATCATGGACAGGTTTGCTTGATCTATAGCTTGTTGTGGATTCCGGTCAGCTTTGGCGCAATGTTGCTGTATAGGCTACTGGCTGGAAAATTACGGCCAAATCGCTGAGTAAATGTCTTGCGCGATGGCGGTCATTACAGATGGATCAACTTTGGTTATTTTCCGGTCGTATGTTAACAGACCGTTGATTTCGTCCTCCACGTCGCTGATCTGGGTATAGACACTGGCACAAAGCCCCATCTTGATTGCCGGAATCACATGGTCTCGGTATACTTTTTCGATTTGCCTGTTCAGCTCTGCGGTAGTTTTGCAGGTGCCGTAGCCGTAGACTTTGTCGGGGTTAAAGATGTGACCGGCTACACTGTGGGCAAAACCGCCAAACTCGCTGAGTACGATAGGTTTCTCAGAGGGCTTCATCCGATGCCACATACCAAAGTAAATGTGCAGGCTCTCTATATCGCTTTCGCTGCAACGGAACCAACCGGATGTAGTATCAATAAACCGGCTGCTGTCCAGTTCCTTCAAACGACGGTATACGGGGGTGCTGTCAAACTGTCCCCAGCCTTCGTTGAAGATGGTCCAATAACAAATGCTGGGATGGTTTTTTAGTTGCAGTACCGTTGCTTCCATAGCCTCCAAGAAGGCCTTGCGACTGGCAGCATCGGGATGCAGTTTGGAGTCATTCATCTTTTGACTTAAGAAAGTTGGCATAACGGTATCGCGCAGGAAGCTATAATCGCTGTTATTGACCATATCCTGGAACACCACCATGCCCAGCCGGTCGCAATCGTAATAGAACTGTTCCGGTTCCACTTTAATATGCTTACGGAGCATATTAAAACCCAAGGCCTTCATGGCCAGGATATCTTCTGCAAAGCATTCGGGAGCAGCAGGGGTAAACAGGCCGTCAGGCCAGTAGCCTTGATCCAGAAGACCGTGGAAGAAATATGGCTTTCCATTCAGACACAGGCGGGCGATGCCGTCAACTGTTCTGGTTTCCAAGGTACGAAGAGCGAAGTAGCTTTCGATTCTGTCTTCTCCTGCGGTGAGGATAAAACGGTACAGATAGGGGTCTTCCGGTGTCCAGAGATGAGGATCCTCTGGGGTGACAACAGCTTTGCCGGCACGTAGCGGATAGTCCTTGCCATCCAATGTTACAGTGCCATCTAGAGCAGGGGTGATGGTAATGGTGGCGGTATCTAATGCCACCTGGATATCCAAAGACTTTACATAATTTTCTGGAACGCTTTCCAGCCATACCGTCTGCCAAATACCGGAAACGGGGGTGTACCACATGCCGCCTCGCTTTAAAGTCTGCTTGCCGTAGGGCAGAACATGGTCTCGCAGGTCATCGATGACCCGAACTTCCAGTAGATTCTCCGCTTTCAGGGCATCGGTGACATCGAAGCAGAAGCTGTCATAGCCACCAACATGGCTGCCAATCAAGCTTTGGTTTACATAAACTTCTGCAATTTGATCTACGGCACCAAAGTGCAACAGCACTCTGCCCCGGTTAAAATTCTCCGACAGAGTAAAGCTGCGGCGGTAGAGGATGGTGCTGCCGTCGTGAAAGTGTTTTGCTACACCGGAGAGCTGACTTTCCGGGCAGAAAGGTACTGTGATCGGCCCCTTATAGCCGTCTGCTTCCAGTTCCCAAGTGCCATTCAGATTCAGATAGCTTTCCCGCTTCAGTTGTGGACGGGGATAAACCTGCCAGGCTGTTTCGGACAGTGCTTCTCCCCGAGCGGTGGTCAATTTTGCAAAGGCCATAATTACTTCTCCTTTTTGGTCATCCGGAACAGGGGAATCAAAACAAACCAAATTGTGATACCTGCAATAAATGCGGCAAGGAAAATGTTTTTGTTGGGAATAAAAGAGGTGGTGCCGTCATCGTTGAGGATGGTTTCCGCGTTTTTCAGCACGGCAGCGCCGATAGCGGGGCCGATGATGCCGGGCAGCAGCACTTGATTGATGATCCGCTGCCCCTGGAACATACCTGCCTTGCCCTCAGGCGTACGGTCACGAACCATGGCGCCTAGCATGGCACCGGTGCCCAGATAGCCGCACATCATAATGAGAGAACCCAGAAATACGGGAACAATGTGGGTGCTCAAGTACAAAATCACATAGCCACCCATCAGCAGCGCAACAGTGGGAATGACAGCTCTTTGAAAGCCGTAACGGTCATAGACTTTTCCGTAAATGCCGGTGAAGGCTGCAGCAACAACGATGGCAGGAGCAAAGATCAGCACATAGTTTTCGATGCCAAGAGCCTCGGTATAGTAGAGAATCAGATAGGGCATAAAGATGCTGATAGAGATGTTGAACAGTGCCAGCGCGGCCAAAGTGACGTAAAGAGACGGGTTGCTTCGAATAACGGAGGGCCGGAAACCGTAGAAGATATTGGCGAAATAACTGCGGTTTTCGCTGCTTTGTACAGCGGTATCTTCAATGAGGAAGAAACCCAGTATGCCCAGCACCGTGACCACGGTGCCAATGACACCAAAGATCAGCGTCCAGGTTTCGGGGATATTCTGATCACAGAACATGAAGCTGCCGAACACCACCAGAATTGCCACCAGTGGCATCATGGCGTTGATACCCTCTGCTGCGCCACGGTTGGTTTCATCAGTAGAGTCTGTCAGCCAGGCGTTGAAGCAGGCATCGTTGGCAGAAGAACCGAAGAAAGTCATCACACAATCCAGAAGGATCACCAGTGCGACACCTACAGAGGCAGCAGAAACGGCAGCAGGGAACAGGGCGTTGATCACATCCATGCGAATAGCGGCAAATCCCCAAATGGAAACACCCCAAAGGATATAACCCATACAAATAAAGAGTTTTCTTTTGCCGATCTTATCGGATAACGCGCCGATCAACAATGTGGTGACGGTAGCAGCGGCTGCAGAAGCAGCGACCATGGCAGAGATAGCTTCGGCGGAGGCATGGAACATCTTGTAGATGAAGACGTTTAGATACATATTCTCCACGACCCAGGCCACTTGGCCAACCAGACTGAAAATCACAAGCGACAGCCAGAATTTCCGGGATTTCTTGGTTGCTTCCATAATAATTCCCCTTTGTGTGTAGTGATATAAAAATTATATCATAAGGAAAGCTCAGATACAATGGAAAGCGGAGAAGATACTGCAATAAATGATCGTTTAGCGGCGCAGTTGCCTAAAACGCATGTCATTCTGAGGAGCAATGCGACGAAGAATCCGTAACCCAAAAGAGAACGGATCCTTCGACTCGCTGCGTTTTTGTAGAGGTATGATTGCCACTGGCAATCATTGTATTAGAAGATTCGCTGCGCTCTGCAACACGCTCAGGAAGACACGGAAGCTTGGTAGTTGGCGGGCAAAACGATTATTTACAATAGCAGTAACGATACCGGGCGGGGGAGCGATGCGAGCGCCGCCAGTGGCGGGAAAAGCGAGCTGAGCGAGTGGCAGCGGTCGACAAATGCCAAGGCGCTTTGCCGCCGAAGGCAGATGTCGGGCACCGCAACAGGTTAGGGAAGTAACGATTCGCAAAGGTCTTGGTGCGAAATGGGAGCGGCGGCTCGCCGCTAAACGATCATTTATAATAGCAGAAATAAAGTTACCGGGATGCCAGTAGCATCCCGGTAAAAGGTATTACATTGTTTTTAGAACATTGAGGATCTCCCGGGCGCTTTCCAGAACCAGATGGGGTTTGTCGGGGGATTGGGCCAGAATCTCCGGGGTGGTCTCACCGGACATGACCAGAATGCCTACACAACCGGCATTCAAACCGGATTTAACATCCGTGTAGATCCGGTCGCCCACCACGCAGGTCTCCTCTTTTGAAACACCCAACTTATCCATGGCCAGTTCCGGCATCAATGGACTGGGCTTGCCAATGACGATGGGCTTTTTGCCGGTGGCATTGTAGATCATGCTGCAAACACTGCCGCAATCGGGCACACTGCCAAACTCCGTAGGGCAGACCAGATCGGGGTTGGTGGCGATGTAGGGAAGCGCCGGACGGGTCAGCAGCAGGTAGCTCACATCGTGAAGCTTCTGGAAGGTCAGTTCTGTGTCAAAGCCCATGACGATGCAATCCACCTCGTCGAGGTTAGCGGTAACGGTAAAACCTTCGCTTCGAAGCTCCTCTTTCAAAGATTCCGTGCCACAGACATACAGCCTCTGACCCTCGTGGTGCTTGTGCAGGTAGTAGGCAGTGGCCTGAGAAGATGTCATGAAATCATCACGGGTGGCTTCAATGTCGAACTTTTCCAGCTTCTTCACGTAGTCCGCCACGCTCTTGGAAGAGTTGTTGGTGATGAACAGGTATTTGCCGCCGGTGCGGCGGATTTCCTGCAGCAGCTCGATGGTAAAGTCATAGAGCCGGCTGCCCAAGTACAGCGTGCCGTCCATGTCAAACAGGTACAGCTTCATTTTTTCGATGGTGGGGCGTAATTCCATAGGTATCTCCTTAAAAGGGCGCAGGAGTTTTCCTGCGCCCTTTGATAGGTTTAGATTCTTGCGACGCCGGTAGCACGGGCAGCCTCAGCAACGGCCTTGGCAACTGCGGGACCGACCCGCTCGTCGAAAGCGGCGGGGATGATGTAGTTTTCGTTCAGTTCTTCATCGGTGATCAGGTTAGCCAGAGCATTGGCTGCGGCGACCTTCATTTCTTCGTTGATGTCGGAAGCGCGAACATCAAATGCACCACGGAAAATGCCGGGGAAGGCCAGAACGTTGTTGATCTGGTTGGGGTAGTCGGAGCGGCCGGTGGAAACGACCTTTGCGCCGCCTGCCTTGGCATCATCGGGGAAGATCTCGGGAGTGGGGTTGGCACAGGCAAAGACGATGGCATCCTTCGCCATGGTCTTGACCATGTCAACAGTCAGGGTGCCGGGTGCAGAAACGCCGATGAACACATCAGCGCCCACGATCACATCCGCCAGCTTGCCCTGCTTCTTCTCCAGATTGGTGACCTGGGCCATTTCTTCCTTGATCCAGTTGAGACCATCCCGGCCTGCATAGATGGCACCCTTGCGGTCGCACATGACGATGTTCTGAAATCCTGCTGCCAGCAGCAGCTTCACAATGGAAATGGCGGCTGCGCCTGCACCGGAGGT
>JAZRKL010000026.1:0-23223 GCA_045646265.1 Faecousia sp. | reverse complement strand
TTTAGGCAAGGGGGGCTTCAAGTTGTCGCAATTTAGACCTTCCCCCGCCCCTTCGGGGCACCCCCCTTTAGGCAAGGGGGGCTTCAAGTTGTCGCAATTTAGACCTTCCCCCGCCCCTTCGGGGCACCCCCGTTTGCGGTGTCCAAAATTTCCTGTTCGCTATTCACTCACGAAATTTTGACCGCTGCACACGCTTATGCCCTGCTTCATCCGCCACCGGCGGCGCAGGGCAACGCGGCCCTTTAGGCAAGGAGGGCTTTTCTTTTTTACTGCGCAGCAGAGGGAAAGCGCCAGGAGTCGGTATGGGGCAGAAAGCAGGCGGCGACGAAGGAATCCATGTAGCCGGGATACGTCGAAAGCTCCAGATAGGTCATGTTGGCGGCCAGCTCCGCGCACTTTTCCTGCGCGGCGGTGCTGACGGTCATGGCGTAAGCGCCTGTCAGAGAGGAGTTGCCGATGTACTTAAACTTCTCCAATTCCACATCCGGGAACATGCCGATGCGGACGGCATTTTTCATGTTGATGCCGCTGCCGATGCCGCCGGCAACATAGACGGTCTCAATGGCTTCCACGGGCATATCCACGGAAGAAAGCATGGTGTCGATGGCGGAATAAATAGCGCCCTTGGCACGGATGAAGTTGTCGATATCCACCTCGTTGATGGACACTTCACGGCCGGTTTCGGATTCGTTTTCAAAGGCGATCACATAGCGCCCCATGCCGTACTGGTCACGGCGGACACGGTCGCCCTCTCTTACGAAGAGGCCACGGGCATTGATGATTTTGGTTCTAAACAGCTCGGCAATGATATCGATGATGCCGCTGCCGCAGATGCCCACTACCTTCTGGCCTTCTTCACCGACCACGGTGAGGGTCGGCTCCATGGTGGCTTCATCGATGGTGCAGGCTTCCACCGCGCCGTCAGTGGCACGCATACCGCAGGAGATGTCGCCGCCTTCAAAGGCAGGGCCTGCCGAGCAGGCGCAGCTCATGAGAAAATCGCTGTTGCCGAAGACCAGTTCGCCGTTGGTGCCCAAATCAATGAACAGGCTCATTTCCTCCTTGTTCCAGAAGGAAGCGGCCAGGGTACCGGCGGTGATA
Organism: Faecousia sp.; assembly: GCA_045646265.1. GTDB lineage: Bacteria > Bacillota > Clostridia > Oscillospirales > Oscillospiraceae > Faecousia. The sequence goes on along the minus strand of JAZRKL010000026.1, from coordinate 22,122 downwards.
TCGCCGCCCACGTAAGAGCCGATGTTGGGGGCGATGATGACCTTAGCCAAGGGGTTGGCAGGGAGCTTCAGATCGGCGGCTTTCAGACCGTCCCAGGCAAAGAAACTGGGAATGTAAGGCTCCATGCGGACAGGGTCAGCATCCACGCCCAGAAGCAAATGGTTCATGGTGGTGTTGGCACCGATGCACATGCGCAAAATGGCCGGGCAATCGATGCCGGCGGTCTTACATAGATTGGCGATGATGGGGTTCAGGGTTTCTTTCAGAATGGCATCCTGCAGCTTTTTCCGTCCGCCGGGACGGGAGGACTCGATGATGCGGTTGATGACATCCGCGCCGTAGCGGATCTGGCCGTTACCGGAAGAGCCTTTGGCCAGCAGCTTACCGGTTACAAGGTCGCACAGCACCATGGTGACGGTGGTGGTGCCGATATCGATGGCGCAGCCGACAATGGCGGTATCGGTGGGGGCGGTGATATCCATGCAGGTAAAGGTCTCCCCTTCCAGCTCGCCCTTGACGCAAACGGAGAAGTTGTTGGCACGAAGCACATGGGACAGCTTTGCCATGACGGTGTAGGGAATGACTACCTTTTCAGCACCCAGCTCTGCCTGCAGCGCCCAGGTCAGGCGCTCGTTGTCGGGCATGGTATCGTCCAGAGTCGGCTCTGCCATGGTGACGACTACGCTGCGGCAGTTGTTGGCAAATTCGATGCCCGCACTCTGCAAATCTTCCTGACAGGCGGTGAAGATGGCGATTTCCTTAGGAGAGGAAAGGTCAGCGGTCTTCATACGGGACTGGTAGGCGGAGGCAATATCGGGAACCAGGACAGTGACATCGCCCACAACCTTGCAGTTGCAGCTCAGGCGCCAGCCCTGGGAATATTCTTCTTCAGAAATATGGCGGGACGGAATGGTTTCCAGCTCGCCGTCAATCAGTTTGACACGGCACTTGCCGCAGGAGCCGTTGCCGCTGCAGGGAGCGTCGATGGCTACATTGGCACGGCGGGCCAGCTCTAACAGGTTGTCACCGGGGTTGCCCTCGATGATCACGGGATTTCCGTTTTCGATTTGGAAGGTTACTTTCATAGGTGGATTCCTTTCGGGGGTGTAATGCCTCCCCTGTGTAAGGGGAGGTGGCTTTTGCGAGGTACGAGCAAAAGACGGAGGGGTTGTAAGATGAAATCACCTTACAATCCCCCAGTCAAAAATCAAAGATTTTTGCCAATGCCTGCGGGCATCCAGTCGCGGCTCTGGCTGTCCACCGGACAGCCATTCACTACCGCGACTGCGCTCCGCTTACCCTTTACACAAGGGGGCCTTTGGCGCAACGATCTTACATAAGAGGTTCCAGAGAGAGGACGGGGTGGTTCTTTTCCGTCAGCCAGCCCATCAGTTCCTCTGCGTCACAGGTGACGGTTTCGTCAGCGATGTAATCGACGAAGTTCTCGATGCCGTACAGCTCCTTGGCGGTGGCATTCAGCCGGTCAGCCACATCGTCCTTCAGCTCCTTGGGCATCCATACGATTCTCTGGATACCGCCTTCGGCGTACAGGAACTTCTTGGAACTGATGAAGTGACGGCCGTGGCCCATGAAGCCGGGAGTCTGGACACCGCCGCCGGTGCAGCTTGCCAGCTCGCCGAAGGTCATGCCCGCGGGGGTCATGCCCTTGAACTCACGGTTGACCACCACGACACCGGAAGAAACGGCTTCGATACCGCAGATGCACTCGAAGCAGCCGCAGGAGGTCATGGGGTCTTCCAGAATGGAGTACAGGGTAACGGTTTCCACAGCGCCGTGGGTGGCATCGTTGATAGCCTGATCCACGGAGTCGAAGCGGCCGGTGCGCTCGTCACGGCAGCCTTCCTTGAAGATGGGCTGGCAGGGGCCGTTGGGGTCCAGCTCGTTGGTGGCCTTGGCATCCAGCCAGCTAACCGCGCCGCAGAGGCCCAGACGCTCGGGCGTGACCACGCAGCAGTGGGCGGGAGCGAAGCTCTGGCACAGGATGCAGGTGTAGTAACGGTCAACGGCTTCGTCGGTCATGGAAGCCAGACGGTCATCACGCTGATTGTAACGGGGGATGGCTACCTCGTCACGGAAAGCAGCGGCTTCTACGGGATCGGTAATGAGGGTGACCTGGCACTTGTCCACAACAGCGTCGAACTCGTCCATGATCATGGTGTAGAGAACCTCAGCAAAGTGGTTCAGCCGCAGGCCGGCATCAAAAGCCGCGTTGGAAACACGGACACGAACCTGATTACGCTGGCCGGTGTGCATGACACCTTCCATGTAGTTGAACCATGCGTGGAATTTCCGCTCGATAACGGCTTCAAAGTCCACCTGCATCTTCTTACCGGCAACCTCCACGAAGGTGGCCAGAGCGAAGTCCTTACCGGCATCCAGATCGGGGCCGATAATGGTGATCTTATGGTCCTCCACCTCATTCAGCTCACGCATGACAACCAGCTCGGCGGTGGGGTTCTTGCCGGAATAGAACTCGGCATGCATGTCGGACTTACGGATGATTTCGCCCTCGAAAGCGGCGGCAAAGGCTACGGGAATGGGCAGCTCCTTGACCTTGATCTTGATGTTACGCAGCTCCAGAGATTTCTTGACGGTGGCGCTGTGGTCGCAGACGGATTCCAGCGCGCCGGGAACCTGATGTTCGCCCAGATCGATATCGACGACCACGGGGAAGCCCAGAGCGATGGCACCGGCACCGGCAGACACTTCTACGGGGCCGATGGCACCGAAGGTATTGACGAAGGCGGGAACTCTGTTCTTGGTGTACTCCAGCAGGCCAGCCAGATCGCCGGGCTGCACATTGCCGAAGATCAGCGCGGCACGGACAGCAACGGTCACAACATGGATAACGCTGGTGACATCATGACCCAGAGGAATGACACGCAGCTCCAGACCCATCTTGACACCGCCCTCGGCACACTGCTCGATGCAGTCGCCAACCAGGAAGGTCATGATGCCCTTGGACTGGTAGTCCTTAACAACGCTGACCACATCGGCAGCACTCTCGGCCTTGCCCAGAACAACCGCCACGCCGGGGATATCGCCGGTAACCAGCGGCACACCCAAGGAGCGGATGATGGGGTCGGGCACAAAGCCGATGCCGGTTTCGTTGGCATAGGGTTCTGCTTCCAGATACTTAAGGCCCTCGATGATCTCAGCGCCCACAGCGGTGGCAAGGCCGGCATTCAGCGCCTGACCCAGGTCTTCCTGATTTGTAATGAGGCTCTTGAGAACACCCACACAGGCAGGAAGGTCACCCAGAGTCTTCACCTTTACACCGGTTGCGGCATAGATGGTGGGGAAAAAATAAGCAGTATCGGGGAATGCGATGGCTCTGTCGGCGCCGTACTTGGCAATGGCGTCGTTTACGGCTCCTTCTGTCAGGCCCGCTACGGCATTGCTGCCGCCATAGATCAGATCGGTCAATACACTCATGGTTGGTTTCCTCCTGTTATGTTAAAATTTATTATTTTATATGAAGCGCAGTGCGCTGGATATACGACGTTATGGGGGTGTGGATTGCCGCGCGCTGCGCGCTCGCAATGACACGAAAATTGGGGGAATATGCAAAGTGGCTGGGAGGGAGGTTCCCTCCCAGCCATGAAGTGCGGGGATAATGGTATGCTTACAGCTCCAGGTAGGAGTCGGAGTACAGGACGTTGTTCTTGAAGATGTCGCAGGACTTGATGGTCTCCATCAGGCGCAGGTCGTTGGGGTTGACGATCGCGGAGGTCAGACCCTGCATCATGCACATTGCCATCAGGGTAGCGTCCATGATGGGACGGACATGCTTGGGAGCGCCGTTGGAGTTGTTGGACAGACCACCGGTGGACTTCAGACCCTTGTCGGAGAACATCTTGATGGCTTCCAGAACTTCCATCTGCTTGTCCTGCATACCCTTGACAACCAGGAACAGGGGGTCGAACCACAGGTCGTCGGAGGTCATGCCCAGGGACAGGCCGCGCTCGAGCATGTTGTCGCAGTGCATTTCGCGCTCGGCGTTATCCTTAGCGATACCGTCAGCGGAGCACAGTGCTATACAGATAGCGTCGTTGGCAGCAGCCAGATCGATGTAGCCGATACGGGAGCCTGCGTCAGCGGAGTTGACGATGGGCTTGCCGTTGGCACGGTTATAGACCTTGATACCGGCTTCGATAGCCTTCATGTTGGCGGTGTCCAGTGCCAGAGGAACATTGTCGAAGTTCTCCTGCAGCAGCTTGACAGCCCACATCATGCGCTCGGGACCGTCCTTCTCAGCAGGGCCGATGTTGACGTCCAGATAGGTAGCGCCGGCCTTGATCTGCGCGGCGGCACGCTCCAGAATGGGAGCGGGGTCACGCTCGTCCATAGCCTTGCGGATAGCGGGAGCGATGCAGTGGATACGCTCGCCGATGGTGACGAACTGCTTGGACTCGGGGTTGTAGCCCTTGTACTTGACGCCCATGTCGACGACCTCGATCTTGGGAACGCGGGTCTCCAGCAGCTCTTCGAAGGACAGCTCCTTGACTTCCTCGACAACAGTGCCGGCCTTGGAAGCACGCTCAGCGGCAACAGCGGCTGCGGCAGCTTCGTATTCCTTATCCTTCAGGTACTTGGGCAGCTGAACGGCTTCGGCGGGGCCGACGACCACGTTCCACTCAGGCAGCTTCTCCTGAATTTCGCCCTTCATAACGGCAACCTTGCCGGGGATGATCAGGGTGCGGTTCTTGATCTTGTTAGCCAGATCCAGCTCATCAAAAGTCTTCTTGATGGTGGAGGAGGAGAACTTACCGGCTGCCCAGGCGGTCAGAACGGACATACCGGAAGCGTCAGAGATGACCAGGTTGATGGGAGTGTTGGAGCGCTCCAGTTCGCCGGAGACCAGGAAGTAGGTCAGAGCGAAGTCAACGGTCAGAGCCACGGGGGCGTTCTCGTCAGCGCCGTTCAGGGGGTACAGCTTTGCTTCCACCTTCATGGGCTTCTGAGGATCGGTGAAGATGTTCTGGCGCAGGCCGTACAGAGGCAGAGCCTGAGCGTAGCTCATGTTGCTCATGACAATGATGGAGCCGTACTTCTCAACGAAGGTGGTAGCCAGAGCGGTCTCCAGACGGGCATCGTGGCCGGAAACCTTAGCCAGGTTCACGATGGAGGGGTAACCGAAGGAGCGGTCGCCATCGACGATAGCGGTGCGGCGGACCAGAACGGCGTTGGCCAGAGTCTCCTTGGCGGTCTTGCCGGTGACATCCAGAACCAGGTTCTTGTTGCCGGCAGCTTCCAGCTTCTTAACGGTGTCGTAGAGGCCCTCGATGTTCTCGGCCCAAACGCCCAGAGCAACGCCGGCTTCGGTAGCAACAGCGTTCATAGCTTCCCAGTTGTCGGGGGTAGCGCCGTCCAGAATAGCGTTCTTGCCGGTGACGGCCAGAGCAGCCTTGGCGCACTCTACATCCCAGCACTCCAGAATGACGGTACGGCCGGTAGCAACAGCCTTCTTGACCAGATCAGCGTAGACAGCGGGATCAGCCTGCTTGTTAGCAACGAAGATGGACTCAACGTACATACGCTCGCCGATACGCTCGTAGTCGACCTTTGCCATCTCAGCCAGCTTCTCGTCAGCCTTGTCAGCGCAATCGGTGCACAGGCAGACAGCGAACAGGTTCTTGTTGACCAGAGTCTTCTCGTGACGGAACATAACGGTTTCGCCGCCCAGCTTGTGATCACCAACGGTGATGGTCTTCATGGCGGGTGCGGTGGCCTCGTTCAGGGAAGCCTTTGCTTCCTCGGAGAAGTAGGGGCACTTATCGATGGAGATGGCGCCCTGAGCGACCTTCATACAGAAAGCCATACAAGTGGGGCTGCCGCACTCCTTACAGTTTTTCTTGGGGGACATCTTAAAGATGTCAAGACCTTTCAGAGCCATAGTATGTATCCTCCTATTACACGAGTTCGTTGATGAACTTCTTCACGGCTGCAACGGCTGCGGGGTGACGCAGGATAACAGCGTCAGCACCGCCAACCAGGTTGGCAGCAGCGGTGGAAATTTCCATGTGAATGCCGCGCTCCTCGCGGTTGCCCCACTCGGGAACATCCTCTTCGGAAGCGGAGGATTCCTTAACACCCCAGGTATCGGTGGATACGGGTGCCAGGATGGGCATCTGCAGGTCAGCGTCAGCCTGCTTCAGAGCAGCGTCACGGATACGGTCCAGAGTAGAAGCAACGTACTCGTAGCCGTAGCCAACAGCGGCGGTGCCGATGTTCATGACAATGGACTCAGCGGGAACATTCAGGCCCTTGAGCATGATGTTCAGCTGCTTTGCCAGGTTGATATCGTCAGCAGTCTCAGCGCCGACCTTCTGGCCGTTAGCCAGAGCGACGGAAGCACCGACGGTCTTGTAGTTCTCGTTCTTGGCGGACATGAACAGAGCGTTCTTGCCGGTCAGAGCCTCGGCAACAGCGCTGAACAGCTCAGCGTCCTTCTCAACGTGCTTGCAGCCCAGAACAACGATGGGCTTGGTGACGACGGCGGCGACAGCCTTGGCATCGGCAACGCAATCGGCAACGGACTTGTTGGCGCCGTTGGGGTCAGCGGATTCGAAGTTCAGAGCGATGAAGTCGCAGCCTTCCATGGTCTCTGCCTTGGCAGCGTACTCAGCCATGGTGGTGCAGCCGGCATAGAAGTCTACCAGGCCGGGAACATCCCAGGTGTTGGCGTTGTCGGAAATTTCCACGCCGACCTTGGGTGCGTTTTCGATGGGAGCATCGAAGGTGTAGAAGGGCAGCACATTCTGGCCGCCGATGACGATTGCCTTGTCACCGGTACCCAGAGTCACGGCATTGATCTTACCGCGGAAGGGTGCTGTCTTAGGTGCGAAAGACATAGTTGTTTCCCCCTTAGGTATATAATAAAAATTTTTGAAAACAGTGTTCCAAGCCTCCCCTGTGTAAGGGGAGGTGGGCCGCCGTTAGGCGGCTCGGAGGGGTTGTCGAAAAAGACAATCCCCCAGTCAGCCTGTTCGGCTGACAGCCCCCTTTACACAAGGGGGCCTTTGGGTGCGTCAAAGACCCAAAGATTGTAATACAGTGCGCAGGGCTTGCTTGGTGGGATTGGTGGCAGGAAGCTTACTTGACGGTGTGCCGTCGCAGTCGCACTGGTAGATATCGTCGCTGTGGGGCAGGACACCGTAAAGGGTCAGACCCTGCTTCTCGATTTCTTCCAGAGTGCCTTTGTCAAGGGTGCCGTTAGGGGCGCGGTTGACGATGAGGCCCATACGGCCCGGCTTCAGCTCCATGTCATTGATCATTTCCGCAATGCGGCCTACGGCCTGGATGCCGCGGCGGCTGCAGTCGGAGATCAGCAGCATGGTGTCTACATGGGGCAGTGTGCCACGGGCAACATGCTCCAAGCCTGCTTCGTTGTCCATGACGATGTAGCGGTAATTCTTGGCGTACTTGTCCATCTGGGTCTTGAGAACGCCGTTGACATAGCAGTAGCAGCCCTTGCCCTGGGTGCGGCCCATGACCAGCATGTCGAAATCGTCCTCTTCGATGAGGGCGCTGCCGAATTTGAACTCGGCATACTCGGCTTTGGTCATACCGCTGGGGATGGTCTTCTTCAGCTCTGCCTGGGCCATTTCTTCCCGGATGGCACCGAGACTGGTTTCTACCTCGACACCCAGAACTTCATTGAGGTTGCAGTTGGCATCCGCATCCACCACCAGCACAGGGCCTTTGCCAAGCGTGGTCAGGTAGTCGATGAGCATGCCGGAAATGGTGGTCTTACCAACACCGCCTTTACCGGCGACGGCGATGGTGTGGGGTGCTGCCATAGGCGGTACCTCCTTCATAGGGATTTGCTTCGTATCAAAATGGGCGCAGTGACCCCATATCGATACGACTGTATCGTATCACATTCTGCCCGGAAATTCAATAGTCAATTTGGCGAATTGTGAAAGAAAAAGAAAAGCACCCAACCAAGGGTGAAGGTAAATGATCGTTTATCTTACTGGCCACCACTGCATCTGTCATCCTGAGCGGAGTGAAACGGAGTCGAAGGATCTTCGCACCGAAACACTGCTAAGCACTACGAAAATGCGTAGATTCTTCGACTTCGGGCTTCGCCCTCCGCTCAGAATGACATGCGTTTTAGGTTTCTGCTCAGATAAACGATCATTTTCCTCAGCAGTAACGATACCGGGCAAGGAAAGGCACAAACGACAAGTAGAAGTCTTGGTGCGAAAAGGGGGCGGCGGCTCGCCGCATAAACGATCATTTATGGGGGAAAGCAAAAAGAAACAGTACCCCAACGGGTGCTGTTTCTTTTTGGAGCAGGGTACGGGGATTGATTGACCTGCATACAAAATGGATTCCGTTTCACAGCCTAACGGCTGCGCTCCGGAATCCATGGAATCTCCCCCGGGCTAAAAAACATGCCACCGGCATCTTTTTTGCCTTGCCTGGGGCAAGGCCGCCCTCTTCGATTCCCATATCGTCCAAAAAGAAACAGCACCCGTTGGGGTGCTGTTTCTTTTTGGAGCGGGTAATGGGAATCGTTTGCATTTTTGCCTTTGGCAAAAATAGAGGTTCGGCTCCGTCCAGCCGTCGCCGCTAACTCGCCCCCGGCGAGTTAGATTTGATCTTTCGATTCCCGCACCGTCCAAACAGAAACAGCACCCGTTGGGGTGCTGTTTCTGTTTGGAGCGGGTAATGGGAATCGAACCCACCTCTCAAGCTTGGGAAGCTCGCATTCTACCGATGAACTATACCCGCATCGGTTGGGGGTATTATACCAAAGGGTTTTTGAAAATGCAAGGGGGATTTTGTCGTCAGCTGCCGGTGCAGCTGACGACAATGCAAAATGTAAAATGCAAAATGATCGTTTGCTCCCGCTTCCGGATTTCCTTAGACCTGAAGTGCGGTGGCAGGAGATTGCCACGGCCCTGAAGGGCCTCGCAATGACATGATAGTGGGATAGCTAGGCATATTTTAAATCATGTGCGAAGCACATACCTTAATTTTGCATTTTGCATTTTACATTTTGCATTGGCCAGCAGGCCAAAGGCCTACTGGCCTCTGTGCCAGAGGGTACTGGTTGCGTAGCGGACGGCGTCGATATGGTGGTTGTTTTTATCCGGGTAGGTGCCGTCACGGTAGGCGTAGGACAAGAATTCTTTGGCGGTGTCGGGGCAGCGGTCGGGGTCAATGACGATGGCATCCAGACTTTGCAGCCACTTCATAGAATAGGCCACGCTCCCCTGCCCTTTTTCCACGGCTCTGCAGGACAGGCCGCAGGCCCGGTAGTCCGCCACCGACTTCTGCTCGGCACTGTCGGCGGCGATGATCTCCCCGGGGGCGGTGCGCCCTTTGACGATGGCGGCGGTGTCCCGGTTGGAGGTTCTATGGCGGGTGGCTTCGTCGAAAATATATAAGGTACGGTTACGGCTGTCGTAATGCACCCGGTTGAAGGCCCATGGGTCCGGCCACCAGCCCCAGTCGATGCCGGAGATGACGCGCTCGAAGCCGCTTTCGTCGATGGGCTCTAAGCGGATGTTGGCGAACACCGCGTCCCCCTGCCCTACGGCCTTGCCTAAGTATTCGTTTTCGTAGAGGGTGGGCGCTGTCTGCTTGAGATGCTCCGCATCCCGCAGGAAGCGGTCGCCCAGCCAGTGAGGGGGCAGCTCCAAGTAGGTGGAGTGGTGGCAGAATTTGCCCGGCTTCGGCTCTAAGGGGTAGAGGTTCGTCCAGTGGGAGGGGTCCGGGGGCGGGTTGAAGGATTTTAAGCTCAGGCTGTAGCTGCCGCCACGAAGCAGCGATTGCTCCGCGGAGCGGACCTCCTCGGCGGTGAACTGATCCAGCTCCTCGAACCAGACGATGCCGATATAGCCGAAGGGCATTTTCAGAGATTTCAGCTTGCCCGGGTCGTCCATGCCCAGAAAGAGGAGCTTCTGGCCCGTGGGCAGGTACTCCGCTTCCAGTGGGTTCAGGGTGAACCGGAACAGGTGGCCGATACCCAGCGCGTCGGCGGCCCATTTCAGCTGGGTGTAGGTGGAGGTGCGGATGGTGGCTCCGACTTTTCGCAGGACGGCTCCGTGGCAATCCGGATGCCCGATGAGCTGTAAGAGAAATTCGATGGACAGGTAGCTGGACTTGCCGCTGCCACGGCCGCCGCTTTCCACGATTTCTAAAGCGCCGTTTTTCACGGCCCGGTGGGAGGAATAGAAGGCCGGGCCGATGAGGGAGGATAGACGGATTTCCATAGAGACTCCTTTGTTTTGTCATTCTGAGGAACGCAGTGACGAAGAATCTCCGGTGGATCGATGGTCCGGAGATCCTTCGCTTACGCTCAGGATGACAGGGGTTTTAAGAGGGTGCGGTTGGCGGGCGATTCGTAAATCGCCCCTACAAGATCATCGCCGGAGGCGATACATCAACTTTCAACTTTCAATTCGGCCCCGGAGGGGGGAGGTCTTCGATGATGGTGACGGGTTCGGGTAGGGTTTGGGAGGCCGGGTCGAAGAGGCCTAAGTGCTTGCCCAGCAGCTCCAGCGCCCGGAGCTTACTGGCCAGCTTGGTGGCGGAGCCGTTTTCGTCGGAGCCTTCGGCAAAGGCCACCGCCTGCAGCTCCGCGATGATACGGGCGGGGGACGGCTTGGTCAGCTCTTTGGCCAGCGCTTCCCGGACAGAGGGGTTTCGCAGGAAGCGGTAGGCGGTGGTTCCGGCAGCGGTTTCGCTGCAGCCGATCCGCCGGGCAGCGGCGGTGCCGTTGAAGTCCTTGAGGTACTCCGCAAGAAACTTTTCCTGCTTTTCGGTCATGTTACTTTTCGTGCTGGGTGCCGAAGTAGAAGGCAATGACGGTACTGACCACGATCATCACATTGTCGGCGGTGATGGTGCCCTTCAGGGCAAGGACAGAAAAGACCGCCATGACGGCTAAGGTCACGATGGTTTTTACTTTGAGAAGATTGGCGAGGTTTTTCAGGAAGTCCAATGCAGAAAGCTCCTTTCAAGGGAAGGTAAATGATCGTTTATATTGGTAAGCACCCCCAGGTATGTCATTCTGAGCGAAGCTGCACAAGGTGCAGCGAAGTCGAAGAATCTACGCATTTTCGTAGTGCTTAGCAGTGTTTCGGTGCGAAGATCCTTCGACTCGCTGCGCTCGCTCAGGATGACAGGGGAGAAACGATACCGGGCGGGTCTGGGAAGTAACGACTCGTAGAAGTCTTGGTGCGAAATGGCAGCGGCCACTGGCCGCCGCTCAGGATGACAGGGGTTTTAGGGTGGTGCGGTTGGCGGGCGATTCGTGAATCGCCCCTACAAGATCATCGCCGGAGGTGATTCGTGAATCGCCCCTACAAGATCAGCACCGGAGGTGATACATCAATTTTGCATTTTGCATTTTGAATTTTGCATTGGCGCAAGCTATTGCGCCGTGTAGCGCAGGCTGAGGTTTTGGTTGGTACGGGGAATGAGGCTGAAGCTGCCGATGTCCAGACGGGTCTGGATGTGCAGATTGGTGGTCTGCATGGCGTTGGGGGTGATGACGGTGGTGGGGTCGGTGCCGCCCTGGAAGGCCACCTGCCGCTCGCTGATGCCGATGCCCATGGAGGTTGCCGAATTGGTGATGGTAAGGCCGTCGGAGGCGAAGCGGAAATGCTCGGTGACCTCCTCCACCTCTTCCTTATCGGCCTTGGCATCGGTGGTTTTCCGAAGCTCGGACACGGACAGGGAAAGGCCGTCGGCCTTCTGCTCCAAGGTGGTGACCTGACTTTTTAAGGCGAAGTCGCCGGCCTTGTCCTCGGCGGCGCTGACCCGGGCGGTGATGCCCTCCACCGTCAGCGCCAAGGCTGCCGCATTGCCCCGGATGTCGGAATTTTCCGCTTTCAGACCCTCGGCGGTCCGCTCCACCGTCAGCATCCGTCCCGGCAGGGATTGGAGCTGCAGACGGTTGAAGGCTTCGGTGCTTTGCAGCGTCGAAGAAGCCGTGGCCTGCACCGAACGCTGTCCGTTTTTTAAGGTCAGCTTCATCACCGGGGCGGTGTGGACATTCCCCGCCCCGTCGGGAAAGGCCACGGTGTCCCCGGGAAGCAGGGTGCTGCCCGGCAGCAAAGTGCAGGAAAAGGGGGTGCAGCGGTAGTCCTTCAGCTGCTGATACAGCCGCTTTGCCACCGCCTGCCGGTCACAGGTGGGGGGCAAAAGGGGGTTGCCCTGGAGGATGTAGGTGTTGGCACTGTCCAAATAGCCGTCGGGCCAGACCGCGCCCACCTCGTTTTCGGCGGCGCGGATCAGCACCCGCTCTATGGGGGCGGCGGTATAGTCCGTATGGACAAGGCTGCCCAGACGGTAGCCGGAGAGGGTCACCGGTTCACCACCGTACCAGCCGGCTTCCAGAAGACCCTCCGGCGACACGGTGAAAAACCGCCCCGCCGTCTGCCCCAGATACTTTAGAAGCTGACGGCCCGTGATCCCCGTCTGGGAAAAGGCCTGCACGGTATGCGCCGGAAGCTGTGTGTCCGGCGACAAGGCCACACCGCACAGATCGCAGAGGTTTTGCAGCAGGGATTGGGCAGTGAGGGGAAAGCTCTGCCCCTCCAACCACCCGGTGATATCCCGGTCAAAACGGGTCATGGCATCGTAGGCCGTCAAGTGCTGGGTGTTCTTACCGGTGCGCCGGGGCTGCTGACAGGTAAAGCGGCCCAAAAGCCGGCCGTCCTCCAGACATTCCAGCTCCGTGCCTGCTTCCATGGAAGCCGTGCCGTACAGGGTGGCTTCCAGCATGGCGGCGCAGGCTGAGCCTAAGGCAAGGTCGTGGCTGTCGTTGGTCAGCCATGTAATTTGCAGATCGCCGATGGCGGTGATGCTTTCGCCGCCGGGCAGGCGCAATTCATATTTTGCCATGGCCTACACCTCGATGATCTGGAATTTCAGACCCGACCACAGACCCGTCCGGGCATTGCGCCAGGAAATACCGTACTGGGAGCGGTAGCACTCTGTGGTGGTCTGTTTGGATGCGTCCTGCCTGTCCGGATGACCGAATTGGAAGGTGGGCGCGTCGGGGAAGAGGTTTTCCAGGTAGGCCTTTTCCTCGGCGGTCAGGTTGCTGTAGTTGAATTCCCAGGAGGCCACCTTGTAGCGCACCACACTGCGGTGGAGAATGCCGTTCTGGTCACGGCCCGCGTCAGCGCCGTCGATATCCGAGAAGCTGACGGTGACCTCTGCGTCCGGCGCCAGCATGGGCTTGCCGTTGACGGTAAAAAGATATGTCTCAGAGCGCATGGTATGCTCCTTTCATCACTGCCTGTCGGTTTCTGTAGCGGTCACAGGCGGCGGCGATGACCTCGTCGCCGATGGAGATGCCCAGCACCGCGCTGAGGATCTCCCGCTGAACCTCCACGGAAGCAGAGAAGCCTGCCATGATGGCATTTGTCTGATCTGCCATCACCAGCGCCACCGCTTCCTGAATGGTGGCAAGGGGCGCTTCGACGTTGGTGCCGTGTCGCTGGTCGCCCACCATGGCCAGAAACGGTTTGTTTGCAGGCAGTACCGCGCCCTGTGCCAGATACGGAATCTGGGGGGCGGTGATGGGACGGATATTGAAGCCGAAGCTCTTGCCCCCCAGCCCGGGCACCCAGTCCGGCACTTTGACATGCAGGCTGTTGAGGCTTCGCACCACCGCGTTGATGCCGGCGGTCAGACCGGACAGCAGGCTGTTGATCAGGCCGATGATGCCGTTGACAGCACCGCGCAGGATGCCCTTCAGACCTTCCCATGCCCTTGCCCAGTTGCCCGTGGCAATACCGGCGATGAAGTCCGTCAGGTAGCAGAAGTTATCCACCAGATAGGCAATGGCCTTTGCCGCGGCAGTGCCAAGGCTGTCGGTGACCGCCGCCCAGTGGGTGCGAAGGGTCTCAAACACCGGCTGTGCCTTCTCCCACAAAGCGGTAAAGGCCGTGGCCAGATTGGAAAAAGCAAGGGCGATCCGGGGCGTTTTTTCCCCGAAGGCCAGCGTCAGCTTGGCAAACTGGGCTTCCAGGGTGCGGATCACCGTCAGCACCGTTTCCCCAAGGAACTGGGCCACGGGGGCAAGGGCGGTGCGAAGCTGGGAAAATCCCGCCTTCAGCGGTGCGAACACGGCATTCAGCGCCCCGAAGGCGGCGGTGAGAAGCTGGACGGAAGCGGGCACGGCTTCCTCGATGGTCCATCTGGCCAGGGGCACCAGCAGGCTGTGCCATGCCGATTCCAGACCCGTCAGCACGGAAATGCCGAACTGGCTCACCGCTGACCCCAGACGGCGGAAGGCTTCCGCGGCGGGGGTGAAATCGATGGCTTTCAAGGGGGCGATGAGACTCTGGATCTTGGCCATCACGGCACGAATGGTGTCCACGATGGACTGCAGCTGGGGGGTAAGGGGGTCGTTGATTGGCTCCAGGGTGACGGTTTTGGTGCTGCCACCGCCGCCGCTGCCGCCGTTGAGCCGCTCGATCTGGTCGAAAGATGCCAGTGTGCGGCGGACAGCGCCCCCCACTGCCTTGGTGGTGGTGACGGCCTTTTTATACACCGTGCCAAAGAGCGCCGCCATCACGGAGCCGGCATCGTCGCAGAAGTCCGTCAGCGCCCGGACAGCACCGTTGAGTACCGGCGCAACGGCGGCTGTGACGGGAGCGAAGGCCCGCTCGACGGTGGCACGGAGCTTGCCGAAGTTCAGCCGAAGCACCAGAAGCTGGTCGTCCAGAATACCCAGATTCTTCTGCGCCTGCCGGGCAACGGCACTGATCCCCCCAATGGCCGCTTCGGTATATTTGATTTCGTTGGGATGGATGGTTTCTATCATGGTTCCTCCTGTAAATGAGCGTTTATCTTACTGGCCACCACTGCACCTGTCATCCTGAGCGGAGTGAAAGGTCGTCGAAGGATCTTCGCACCGAAACACTGCTAAGCACTACGAAAATGCGTAGATTCTTCGACTCGCTGCGCTCGCTCAGAATGACATACCTGGGGGGTGCTTACGAATATAAACGGTCATTTATATTTCTTGAGTCAAAGCCGTACTATTTTCTCTCTCCGGTGCATAGGTTGTTCACAGCAAGGAGGGATGACCATGGCTGAGCCATTACATTTTCCGCACAAGCTGACGCTGACGCAGCGGAACAATCTGACAATGACCGGGGTCACGGAGGTGGTAAGCTTTGATGAAGGCGCTGTGGTCCTGCGTACGGAACTGGGAACACTGGTGATACAGGGCAGAGATCTGCAGCTTAAGACCCTTTCCGCTGAAGGCGGACAGGTAGCAGTGGAAGGCAATATCGCTTCCATGATCTACGAAGAAACCCGCGAGCAAAAAGGCGGCTGGCTGCACCGCCTCTTTGGATGACTCCCCCCGCTCTGGCTGCCTGGCGGTTTGCCGCAGCCTGCCTGTACGGCACCGGTCTGGGTGTGATCTACAGCTTCCTCCGACCCCTGCGCCCCAAACGGACCGCTTTGGCGGACGGCCTGTTTTTGCTTGCTTTTTTGCTCGCTTGGTTGGAGCTAGGTTTTCGAATCTGCAGGGGCGATCTGCGGATCGGTTATACCGCGGGCCTCCTAACCGGTATTTTTATTTGGGAATTGACCCTGGGGAAGCTGATGAAACCGGTATTTTTTGGATTCTGGAAGGGTATATCTTCCATTCTGGAATGGATTCTGTATCCAATGAAAAAATTTTTGCAAAAAATATATAAAATTCTAAAATTTATATTTGCATCTTTGAAAAAATGGGTTACAATATTATGGAATAATTGCCGCAGTATGCGGCATCGCACCGGAGGCCCCCATGACAAGATTCAGAAAGTTCCTGTCTTCCATCAAACTGGTTTACAGAAAGACCTCAACGCTGACCAAGATCGTCGTGCTGACAGCACTCGCATTGTCTATGGCAGCACTTCTGATGCTCCATGGTGCCATTGATGCCACCCGAAACGATACAGAAGAGCTGCGCCAGCAGGCCATCGCCCTGGAGCAGGAGCATAACCAATTGGAACAGTACGAAAAAGAAAAGGGTACGATCCAGGAGGTAATCCGCATCGCAATGGAGCGGCTGGGTTTGGTAAAGCCGGACAGCGTGGTTATTCAACCGGAATAAATGGAGGAAACAAGATAATTTATGGAGTTAACTGTTGGAGCAATTTTAGAGGGCAAAGTCAAAACCATCACCAATTTCGGCGCATTTATCACATTGCCGGAAAATAAGACCGGTCTGGTACATATTTCAGAGGTTGCCAACACCTTCGTCAATGATATCCGCCAGCATCTGACCGAAGGCCAGGATGTGAAGGTCATGGTCATCAGCAACGAAAACGGCAAAGTCAACCTGTCCATGAAGCGGCTGGAAGCAAGACCCCAGCGGGAAAACGCCCCCGCCGGTAATTTCCGCAGAGAGAACGCGCCCAGCGCCAACCAAAACCGGCCTGTCCGCACGGCGCCCACACCGCCTCCCGCACCCAAAACCGCGGATCAGCTTTTTGAAGAAAAGCTGAAGCAGTTTATGACTGAATCCGACAGTAAGATCTCCTCCATCCGGCAGTATTCTGACCATCGGACCAAGAGCCGCAGAAGATAACGAAATTACCAATGGCTGCTGCGGATGCAGCGGCCATCTTATTTTCCGGAGGTAAACCACTATGGCGACGGTAGTCATTACCGGCGGTTCCCGGGGCATCGGCGCTGCCGCTGTGCGGCTGTTCGCAGCTCGTGGAGACCGGGTATATTTCCTATATGAAAAGCACCACGAAGCAGCAAAGGCTGTAGCGGAAGAAACCGGCGCTGTGGCGATCTGCTGCGATGTAGCTGACGGACAAGCCGTAAAAGCCGCCTTCAAACAGATCCCCGATATAGATATACTGATCTGCAACGCGGGTATCTGCCAGTACGGACTTATGAGCATGACGCCGGAATCGGAATGGGATCGGATCTTTGATGTAAATGTAAAAGGCATTTATCATTGCGTCAATGCCGCCACACCTTCCTTTCTGCAAAAGCAGGCCGGATGTATCATCACTGTCAGTTCCATGTGGGGACAGGTGGGTGCTTCCTGCGAAGCGGCTTACTCTGCCACCAAGGGCGCGGTCATTGCTTTGACCAAGGCATTGGCAAAAGAACTTGGCCCCAGCGGCATCCGGGTCAATTGCATTGCCCCCGGTGTGATCCTGACGGATATGTGCGCATCGATAGACCCCGCCATTCTTTCTGAAATGGCTGAAGAATCCCCCACAGGCAGAAACGGCAAGGCCGAGGACGTTGCCAAGGCCATGGAATATCTGGCAAACGCGGAATTTGTCACCGGACAGGTGCTTCCTGTCAACGGTGGATATGTGATATAACAAAGGAGAAAGTATTATGAAAATTTCTGTAGGCTGCGATCACGGCGCACTGGAACTGAAGAATCTGGTGGTTGCCCATCTGGAAAAGCAGGGCCATGAAGTGACCGATTTCGGTACTTACACCAAAGATAGCTGCGACTATCCTGAGTTTGCCGCTGCCGCCGCAAGAGCGGTTGCAAACGGCGAAGCTGACCGTGGTATCGTGCTTTGCACCACCGGTATCGGTGTGTCCATTACCGCCAACAAGATCCCCGGCATCCGCTGCGCGCTGCTGTCCGACGTGATGTCCGCCCGGATGACCCGTGAGCACAACGACACCAATGTGATGGCCATTGGCGCAGGTGTTGTGGGCCAGATGCTGGCTCTGGAGATCGTGGACACCTGGATCGGCACTGAGTTCTCTCACAACGAGCGTCATCAGCGCCGCATCGACAAGGTCATGGCTTTGGAGAAGTAAAAAAATATAAATAATCGTTTATCTGAGCAGTAACGAGCAACGCATGTCATTCTGAGCGAGTACAGCGAGTCGAAGAATCTACGCATTATTATAGTGCTTAGCAGTAATTCAGTGCGAAGATCCTTCGACTCCACTTCGTTCCGCTCAGGATGACAAGTGCGGTGGTAGTTAGTAATCTAAACGATCATTTACAGGAACATTTGTTTTTTTCCAAACAAAAAATGGACGCCCGCTGGCGTCCATTTTTTATTCTGTAATATCGTATGTGACCTCGTAGCCGCTGAGCTCCAGATAATAATTGACGATACCCTGCACCAGTGCCTTTGCCTTTTGGGCCATGATCTCATTGTCGGCGATCCGGTTCATTTCCCAGGAGTTGGACATATAACCGTTTTCCGCCAGCACCACCGGACATACAGTCTGCCGGGCCAGGAAATAGGTGTTCCAGGACATTTTTCCTCTGCGGTAGACTTCGGATTCCAGATTGGTGTTGAGAACATGCTCTGCCGCATTGCGGCTGTGGCTGGTAAAATACCAGCTTTCATAGCCTGTCAAACTGGTGGCAATATCCGCGTTGTGATGGACACACAGGCAGATATCCGGTGCCTGCTCCATCAAATACGCAATACGCTCTGTGCGGGTGGTGGTCTTTTCCTCATCGGTGCGATTCATCAGCACCGTAGCGCCGATGCTTTCCAGTTCTTCCTTTACCAGATTGGAAAGATACAGATTCCGTTCCGATTCCTTCCAGTTCTTTCCCCGGCTGTCCGAATAGAAAGCGCCGGGATCCTCACCGCCGTGGCCCACATCCAGCATCACCGTGATTCCCGTCAAATCCGCGCCGTAGGCATTGTCTGCCTGGGTCACGGTCACGGGATTCAAAAACTCGAAAACAAGCTGATCCTGCTGGTTGTAGTAAGCGCTCCAGCCATAGAAGGCACCGGGGGCCTTTAAATACAGCCGCAGAGTGTGATCCGCCTCGTTCTGGATCACTTCCGCGCCGGAAAACAGGGGATGATCCTCCGGGATCTCAATATTTCCGGTAAACACCGTGGCATAGCAGAAGGTAATATCCACATAGGTAGGATTGTAGTCATCCAGAATGTAGCGGTACCAGTTGTCCCGTTTGTACTCCTGGGGTTCTTCGTCAAAGAAGAAGGGCGCTTTCCACAGGCAATCCAGTGTCAGATAGCTGTGATGCCCGCTGACCTCCATGGCTGCCACATTGATCTCATTGTGATCCGGCAGATAGCCGTTGTAGCAATCCACCACAGGGGCCATGCCCAGAGGTTTGTTGTCGTTTCTGCTGTAGACCCGGACACCGCAGCGCAGCTTGTAATAATACCGTCTGGCGCTGCTGTTGTAATAGGTTCCCTGGGTACCGTAGTCCACAGTGCCCTTGGGCAGGTAGTTCATAGTGGGAATGGATTTGTTATCCAGATTCTCACCGTTGAAGGTCTCCGCATTCACATCGATGATCTCCACGATATATCCCGAACCCACATCCTGATAGGGTGCGGTATCGGGCGTCACATCCGGATTGGACTTTTTCATGGGAACAGCCGCTTCACAGGTGATATCACCGGATTTATACACCTCAGTAATATCGTCGCAGGTAACCGTGTAGGTAATTGCCCCTAAATTGATGGAGTCTTCGTTCTTACCGGGTGCGGTAAATCCGTAAACGTAGTAGTCAAACCCCTCAGGGGCACCCATTCCCAACTGATTGGCACTGGGCTGCAGGGTATGTACTTCTCCCCGGAACATGACCCGGACAGAGCTGCCCTCTCTGGCATACAGCTCCGCATAGACAGAAGCACCGCTGTAACAGGACGCGCCTTCCTCATGGGCATACCAGAGCGTGGTGTACCGACGGGTGGCAGCATATTCCAGTGTCTCGTCCAGATATGTAAGGGTGAAGGTGTTCTCACCAACCGCCAGCTCCGCTTCATAGAAGAACCGGCCGTTTTCATCCGGCTGCACCGTTTGCCCGTTGATCTGCACCGGATATCTGGGATCAGCTGTACCTTGGAATACCAGAGTTTCTTCCATGGTGATCTGCTGCGGCTGCGCAGGCAGCTCCATTTCCAAAGCCAGGGGCGGCGCTTCCGTAGTGGGTACGGTTGTGGGTTCTGTGGTCGGTTCCTGTGTTGTGACAGGAACGGTTGTGGTTTCTGTGGGGCCAAACTGCTCCATACAGCCGCCCAACAAAACTGCCACCAGACAAGCAATACAGAAAATTATGCACTTTTTTCTCTCTATGTTCACACAAGTGCCTCCAATTAATTGACTCTGCCTTAGTTTAGCACAACCTTAACCAATATGCAAAGGCTTTCTTTCCGGGAATTCACAAATTATTCTATTATTTTTCCACGGGGTATGCTATAATGGCTATAATTGGTTTAATATTGCCACTTCTAAGGAGAAACCTATGGGACTGTTTACAAAAATTTTTGGTACACGTTCCCAGCGGGAGATCAAACAGATCCAGCCGCTGGTAAATAAGATCCTCTCTATGGAGAGCGAATATGCCGCTCTTTCCGAAGAAGAACTGAAAGGAAAGACCGCCTGGTTCAAGGAGCGTCTTTCCCAGGGTGAAACTTTGGATGATCTGCTTCCTGAGGCCTTTGCTGCCATCCGGGAAGCCGCGTGGCGCGTTTTAGGTATGAAGCCCTATCCCGTACAGCTTATCGGCGGCATTGTTCTGCACCAGGGCCGCATTGCGGAAATGAAAACCGGCGAGGGCAAGACTCTGGTTGCCATTCTGCCCTGCTATCTGAACGCGCTGAACGGTCTGGGTGTCCATGTTGTCACCGTCAACGACTATCTGGCCCGCCGTGACTCCGAGTGGATGGGTAAGGTCTACCGTTACATGGGTCTTTCTGTAGGTCTGATCGTTCCCGGTATCTCTGCCGCCCAGCGGCGGGAAGCCTATGCCGCAGACATTACCTACTGCACCAACAATGAGCTTGGCTTTGACTATCTGCGCGACAACATGGCCATTTACAAGTCCGAGCTGGTGCAGCGGGGACATGCCTTTGCCATCGTGGACGAAGTGGACTCCATTTTGATCGACGAAGCCAGAACCCCTCTGATCATTTCCGGCAAGGGCGAGGAATCCTCCAAGCTCTACGAAATGGCCGATGCCTTTGTGTCCACCCTGCGCAAGCAGGTCTTTGCCAAAACCGAGGACAAAGAGGAGCATGACAATCTGGATTGCGACTACTTTGTGGATGAAAAATCCCGCAGTGTTTCCCTCACCGATTCCGGCATTGCCAAGGCTGAGCGCTACTTCGGTGTTGAAAACCTGGCTGATCCGGAAAATACCACGCTGTCTCACCACCTGAACCAGGCCATGAAGGCCCGGGGTCTCATGAAAAAGGATATCGACTATGTGGTAAAAGACGGCCAGATCATCATTGTCGACGAATTTACCGGCCGTTTGATGTACGGCCGCCGCTATAACGAAGGTCTGCACCAGGCCATCGAAGCCAAGGAGCGGGTAACGGTAGCAGGGGAGAGTAAGACCCTGGCCACCATCACCTTCCAGAATTTCTTCCGGCTCTACGGCAAGCTTTCCGGTATGACCGGTACCGCATTGACCGAAGAGGAAGAGTTCGGTGCCATCTACCAGTTGGATGTGGTAGAGATCCCCACCAACCGGCCCATTGCCCGTATCGACCACAACGATGTGGTGTACAAGACAGAAGCCGCCAAATTCCGGGCCATCGTAGCGCAGGTCGCCCAGTGCCACGAAAAGGGCCAGCCGGTGCTGGTTGGTACCGTTTCCATTGAAAAGAGTGAAATTCTCAGCAAGCTATTAAAGCGTGCAGGCATCCCGCACAATGTGCTGAACGCCAAATTCCACGAGATGGAAGCCCAGATCGTTGCCCAGGCCGGTAAGCTGGGCGCTGTTACCATCGCCACCAATATGGCTGGCCGTGGTACGGATATTGTGCTGGGCGGTAACGCAGAATTTATGGCGATGAGCGACCTGCGGAAGCAGGACCTGCCGGAGGAACTGCTCCGGGAGGCCAACGCCTATTCCGAGACCAGTGACCCGGAGATTCTGGCTGTGCGGAAGCAGTATGAAGAACTGCTGGCCAAGCACAAAGCTGAGATTGCAAAGTATGCCGACAAGGTTCGGGCTGCAGGCGGTCTGTTCATCATCGGCACCGAGCGTCACGAGTCCCGGCGAATCGATAACCAGCTCCGCGGCCGTTCCGGCCGTCAGGGCGACCCCGGCGAGAGCCGCTTCTTCCTGTCGCTGGAAGACGATATCATGCGCCTGTTCGGCTCTGAGCGTGTTATGGGCATGAT
>JAZRKL010000025.1:0-3624 GCA_045646265.1 Faecousia sp. | reverse complement strand
TGTCATCCTGAGCGTAAGCGAAGGATCTCCGGAGCAACGATAGACCGGAGATTCTTCGGCCTAAAGGCCTCAGAATGACAGACATGGAACGACACCGAGCGGGCCGCGTTGGCCCGCGCCGCCGGGGGCGGATGAAGCGGGGCATAAGCGTGTGCAGCGGTCGGCGAGAAGCGAGCCTGCTTTGACAGGCGATGCTTCTGCCGGGTACCGCAAACGGACAAGGGAAGTAACGAAAAGTACTGCACTATGCACGTATTGGCTGCGGGCACTGCCCGCATAAACGATCATTTGCCGCAACACATGACCATAAAAATACGGTGGGCAAAGCCCACCGTATCTTATTTGAATCCATATCCTGCGAAAAGCAGCCGTTCCAGCGCGGTATTGGCCTCCTCGTCGGCAAACAGGGAGGTAAACCGCTTATCCACCGCCAGCGCTTCCAAGCTCAGCGCCAGCTGGCCCTTTGCCGCCAGCTCCCCGAAGCCGTCACTGGTGCGGCTGCCGGAAAGGCACCGCTTTGCCTGGGCCATGTCGGCTACCTGCCGGATCCGGACACCCAGTTTTTCCGCCTTTTCCCGGTTGGCAGCCAAAGCCGCCAGAAATTTTTCTTCCATAGTATCTCCTAATTTTGTCATTCTGAGCAAAGCGAAGAATCCCCGGCGTTTCGTTACCCGGAGATCCTTCGGCCTATGGCCGAAGGATGACAGAAATATCATTTCTCCAGAATCACAGGGCCATTGTTGTCCGCCAAAGTCTTGCGGATAAAGGCCGCGGCATCCTCAGCCGTCAGCACCACCTGCTCACCGGTGCGCATATTCTTGACGGAGCACATATTCTGGGCAATCTCATCCTCACCCAGCAGCACCGCGAAGGGAACGCCCAGCTTGTCGGCATAGCTCATCTTCTGCTTGAACTTCTTCTGCTCGCCGTAAAGCTGCACTCTCACCCCGCCGGCGCGCAGTGTCTCCGCCAAAGCAATGGCAGGGGCGGGATCGGCAGTCATGGGCAGCACCAAGGCATCGGCAGGCGCGCTGGGAAGCTCCGGATTCAGCAAACCCTGCTCGTCCAGCACATAGAAAAGTCTTGTCAGACCGATGGAAATGCCCACACCGGGCAGCGCCTTATCAATATAGTAGCCGGCCAGATTGTCGTAGCGGCCGCCGGAACAGACGGAGCCGATCTCCGGATGATCCAGAAGGGTCGTTTCGTAAACAGTGCCGGTGTAGTAGTCCAGACCTCTTGCGATGGTCAGATCCACGGCAAAATTGGCTTCCGGCACACCGAAGGCGGCCAGATTGGCGGTCACAGCCTTCAGCTCTTCAAGACCCTTGTCAAAGGTCTCGTTCTTGCCCGCGTAGCCTTCCAGGGCGGCAATGACTTCGGCATTGGTGCCGGTGATGGCAATGAACTTCAGGATCTCGTCAGCCTGGGCTTCCGTCAGACCGCACTCTTCACCCACCAGAATGTCCTTGACCTTCTGGGCGCCGATCTTATCCAGCTTGTCCACGGTGCGCATAATGTCACCGCTCTTTTCGCTGAGGTCCAGCATGGCATAGAAGCCGTTCAAAACCTTGCGGTTGTTGACCCGGATCTGGAACCGCTCCAGACCGAAGCCTGTAAATACCTTATAAATAATAGCGGGGATCTCAGCCTCGTTGAGGATATCCAGCTTGCCGTCACCGATGATGTCGATGTCAGCCTGATAGAATTCCCGGAAGCGGCCACGCTGTGCCCGTTCGCCCCGGTAGACCTTGCTGATCTGGTAGCGGCGGAAGGGGAAGGCCAGGTCGTTGTAATGCAGAGCCACATACTTGGCAAGGGGCACCGTCAGGTCGAACCGCAGAGCCAGATCGCTGTCGCCCTTCTGGAAGCGGTAGATCTGCTTTTCGGTCTCGCCGCCGCCCTTGGCAAGCAAAATCTGGGCATCCTCGATGGCGGGGGTGTCCAGGGGAGCGAAGCCGTAAAGGCTGTAGGTGTCACGCAGGATCTGCATCATCCGCTCCAGCTTTGCCTGCTTGGCAGGCAGTAATTCCATAAAACCGGACAACGTCCGGGGTTTGATGATTTCCATGATGATTCTATCCTTTCAAAAAAGATATGAGATATTAGATATGAGATACAAGATAGGGATTACCCCAAATATCTCGTATCTCGTATCTCATAGTTAGTATCTAAATTTAGTAACGGGGCTTTATGTGCAGCATTTCGCGCCAATCCAGATCGCCCCGCTGCAGGCCCATGATGAACATTTCGGCGCTGGCCAGATTGGTGGCGATGGGTACATTGTGCTTGTCGCAATGCCGGATAGTCTCGATCATCTGGCTGTCGTCCCAGGGATCGGTGTTGTTGGGATCGGCAAACAGCAGCACCAGATCGATCTCGTTGTAGGCGATACGGGCATTGATCTGCTGATGACCGCCCTGCTTGTGGCTCAGCAGCAGCGTCAAAGGCAGGCCGGTATTGTCGGCAATGAGCCGGCCGGTGGTAGCGGTGGCAAAGAGATTATGCTTTACCAGCACGCTTTTATAAGCGGTGCAGAACTGCACCATCAGTTCTTTTTTCTTATCGTGAGCCAGAAACGCGATATTCACAGCCATCTCTCCTTATCTATATTACAGCGTAACACTTACATTCAAACCTTGTATCCGTTTGGCGATCCGCTTGCAGGCAGCGGCGGCACCTTTTTTGGTATGCTTTAAAACCGGCTTGCCGAAGGCAGCGGCCAGCGTCACATTGGGATCTTCCGGCACAATACCCATCAGCGGAAGTCCCGCCCGGTCCATAATATCGTCCACAGTCAGGGCCATGGCCGAGACCATTTTGGGATTGATCCGGTTGACGATGAGCCGCACATCGGATTTTCCCATCAGCTCCAGCACTTCCCCGGCCCGGGCGGCATCCCGCACCGCGGCGGGGTCTGAGCCGGTGACCAGCAGCACCCTGTCAGCAAACTGTGCCGCCAACTGAAATCCGGCATCGATGCCGGCAGGGGCATCCAGAAAAATGTACTGATACTGCTTTCTGGCCTTTGCCAGCATGGCCCGGAAGGCATCCTTATCAATGCTTTCGGCGCCGCAGTTCATAGGCGCTGTGAGAAACCGCAGCTTGGGGTATTCCGGATGGACAGCAGCCTGTTCCAGCGGATAGCCGCCCTGGGATACATCCATAAAGGAAAGGGCGCTGACCTGGGACATGCCCAAAGAGATATCCAGATTCCGCAGGCCGATGTCGCAATCAATGCACAGCACATCCAGCCCGGCAGCCGCCAGAGCCGTTGCCACGCCCGCGCAGACGGACGTTTTGCCCGTTCCGCCCTTGCCGGACAGAACCGCCAGCAGTTCTCCCACGAAATCACCCCTTTGCGTATAATACAGAATCATTATAAAGGAAAAACGCACAAAAGTAAAGTGTTTTTTCCTTGATTTCCAAACGAAATTCATCGAAATAAACAAAAACCCACTCGTTGGATCCCTGCAAATTCTACTGTAAATGATCGTTTATCTTACGAATTCCATACGCCTAAGGCCCCCTTGTGTAAAGGGGGCTGTCAAAAATCTCTGATTTTTGACTGGGGGATTGTCGTGTTTTTGACAACCCCTCCGGTCAAAATCGAAGATTTTGACC
>JAZRKL010000024.1:0-16582 GCA_045646265.1 Faecousia sp. | reverse complement strand
GCACCGCAACAATCGCAGTGATGAAGTAAACCTTCCACATTCACTCCACATTTTGGACATAATTTTTCTTCCATCGGCACACCTCCATTCTGTGACAAGTATAACACAAAAATAGGGCGGGAGCAAGCCCCCGCCCTACATTTGGATTTCTTACTTGAAGTAACGCTCCAGCAGACCCTTCAGACCACGGCTATGGCGGGCCTCGTCAGCTCTCATGCGCAATATCAAGAATTTCCATATTCTGACCAAAGTGTACGACAAGCAAAGCATCGGTAATGTCTTTATCCAGACAGAAATCCAAGATACACTCAGTATTGCCGTCGATGGAAATGCCACACAATTTCAACTCCTCAAGAAAACGCTTGGGAGTCACGTCGGACAGGGTATCCACAGTAAAGCAGGACAATAAACTTTCTTTGTCAATTTCCTCCATCTGCCAATCCACAAACATCCGAATTGTTTCGTCCAAAGGATATTTCTCGATAAAAACGGCTTTCGCTTTCTGAATCAACTGCGGGATATTCGCCAAGAAGTTTTGAATGTGTATAACATCTTCTTCGCTCTGGTACGCTTCAATGTCCAGTCTGGTTTCAACCGCCTTGCCGTCCAACTCAATGGTGAAGTATTCCCACAGGCCATCCTCGGAGTCAAATTCAATCGTGCCAAATAATTTGGTGTGGAGTGTGATATTTGCCATGGTTAATGCCTCCTAGTTATTCTTTGAGAGGATTTTATCACAAAAAACCGGTGGGGACAACCCCACCGGTTCGGGTATCAAATTACTTGAAGTAGCGGTCCAGCAGGCCCTTCAGTGCCTTGCCGTGGTGGTTCATGCCCGTTCAATGGTCAGTTCGCGATTATCTCCACGAACAAAATCAAAGCCATCAAAATGAACGTGGTTACCTTCCGGCATATCTTCCTGGGCCAAGGTCAGACAAACTTTTGCCAAAAAACGAAGACCTCCTGCGTTGGCGCGGATGGTCAACCCGCCAAATTCATAGACCAGTTGAATGTCTGCGTCCGGAACATATTCCACACAGACACAATTCTCCTCCGAATAAGGGATAATATCAATATCCACTTTCATTGTATTCACATCCTCATAATGAAATAGCGCAAAGGGCGGGAGCAAGCCCCCGCCCTACATTTGGATTTCTTACTTGAAGTAACGCTCCAGCAGACCCTTCAGACCACGGCCATGGCGGGCCTCGTCACGGGCCATCTCGTGAACGGTGTCGTGGATGGCATCCAGGCCGTTCTTCTTAGCGCAGGCAGCCAGATCAAACTTGCCCTGAGTTGCGCCGAACTCGCAGTCAACGCGCCATGCCAGGTTGTCCTTGGTGGTAGCCTTCATGTTGGGCTCCAGGTCCTCGCCCAGCAGCTCAGCAAACTTAGCGGCATGCTCAGCCTCTTCCCAAGCTGCCTTCTCCCAGTACAGGCCCACTTCGGGGTAGCCTTCACGGTGAGCAATACGGGCCATGCACAGGTACATGCCGACTTCGCTGCACTCGCCCTGGAAGTTAGCCATCAGCTGCTCGAAGATGTACTTCTTGTCTTCTTCGGAAATGTCGGGGTTGTTCTTAACGGTCTTACCGTAAACGCCGTACTCGTGCTCAGCAGCCAGCTTCAGCTCGCCCTTCTGCTCCACAAATTTGGAAGCGGGGACCTTGCAAACGGGGCACTTGAAATCGGCGGCCAGCTCTTCGGCGGTGTGAACGTAACCACAAACACTGCAAACAAACTTCTTCATAATAATTTCCTCCAAATAATTTTAATTTTAATTTTTGTTGGGCAATGGCCCTTTGTTTTTGATTTTATGCTTAGGTTTCCAAACAAGACCGGCACTTGCCGGTGAAGGAGAGCTGACAGCCGGAGACCGTACAGCCTATGGAGCTTTCTGCTTCCGAGCAGAGGGCTTGGGGTGTGCTTAATTTGTGCAGGTCGATGACCGCGTCGCAGCCTTCACAGATGAAGTGCACATGAGGTGCGGTATTGGCATCGAACCGCTCAACGCCGTGGACAGTTGCGATACAGCTTACCAGGCCTTGCTGTTGAAACAGCTTCAGGTTCCGGTACACAGTGCCCATGGACAGATCCGGGATCTCAGCTTTCAGATCTGAGTAGATGGTTTCTGCCGAAGGGTGTTCATTGGTGTGCTGCAGGTAGTTAAGAATGGCATTGCGCTTTTTGAAGTTTTTAGAGGGGGCCTCCATGTGTCACCTCCTAGATGAGAATGATTCTTATTTATGAATAAAATATAACACACAGATTTTCATTTGTCAATAGGTAAATAAGAATTATTCTTATTTACTTTTAAAAATTTTTGGGTGCAGCTTTTTGCCGCACCCAAGGGCGGCCACACATAGGGATTTATACGCTCCAAATCGGATACTTTCCCGCAATACTGCGTTAAAAAGCCATGGCAGGCGTCAGCCTTGCCATGGCTTTTTATCTTGTCTTGCCGAAAAACCTCTCGTTTTGGAGTGCTGCGCAGTTTTGAATAGAAGATTTTTCCTCACAGGAATATTCAGAGGACGCAGAAATACTGGATGTATTTCAAGGACGATGGATTTTCTGTGGGGAAAAAGATTCATTCAAAACCGTACAAATCCCTATGTGAGTCCGCCCAATGACTTATTCTGTTACAAGCCGATATTCAATACTGATGATGGAACCATCCTGGAGAATAAGAATCAACTGGGTATCGGCACTTTCATAGATGTAGGCAGTATCCTCATTGGTATAATCACTGCCGTAGAGATCCACAGCCTTATCCAGCGTGTCACCCAAAGCAAGACCTTCCGGGGTAGTCAGATTGGGATCGATCAGGAAAATGGAATAAATATATTCGCTCTTTCCATCGTTGAAGGCGGTGACTTCAATGGCCTCATAGTTATATACATTGTCGGTGCCTTCCAGAGCGCAACTGGGTACTTCGTAGGTAGAGGCAGCTTCGGGCAGCTTGGATGCGTCAAAGGCATCGCCGGGGATCAGCGTTACATTATTAAATGTAAAAGCGAAGGGTTCTCCTGTGACGGCTTCACCGGTGGTTTCCTTGGGGTCATTATTCTGGTTTTCATTGGTATTGGTCTGGGCACCCATGGTGATCTGGGGAACATCATTGGGCTGCTCGGGGCCACAGGCGGTGAAGCACAGCAGCATCATAAGAGCCAATAACAGAGCGGTCATTCTTTTCATAGTTTTACTCACTTTCCTTTTTTGCTTCTTGGTCATAGAGACTAAGCTTTTCTGCGTAGACAGCAGCGATCTCAGCATCGTCGCGGTGGTCGGGCATTTGATGCTCCCGGGCAAGGATATCCGCAAAGTAACCGGAGAGCTTGGTAGCACCGCTCAGATTCAAATGTAATCCGGCGTCGTAGGTATCCTGAGAGAAGTCTAAACCGATCTCATCGATACACTCCGTCAAATTATAAAAACGCAGACCGTGTTTTGCGGCATATTCGACGATCTGTGCGTTGTACTCGTCATACCAGTAAGGATACAGGCTGGGCGCTTTGATCAATATCAACTCGGTGCCGTTTTCCTCACACAGCAGGCGCATCCTATCTAAATACTCCCAGCAGATATCCCCAAAGGCATAGTTAGCTAAGGGCCGCTTGGTGGGAAGCGTGCCCACAGGCTTGACGGAAGTATGCATTTGATAACCCTGCCAGGTATTGTCCTTGGTTTTGAACAGGTATTGGATATCCTCAGCGGTCAGTTTGTCGAACCGGGAGTGATACCGCAGGATGGGGAAAACATAGGAAAAGAAATCTTCCTCCTCCGTCATGGAAGCTTGGATGATGCCAATCTTATCGGCAGACCAACGCATATTGTCAATGGTCAGCCGGTTGTAAGCTTCGCTGACCGGCTCACTGTAGCGCATGGCATTGACGTTGTACACTACCACTTTTGGGGTTTCATAGCGGAAGGTTTCTTTTAAAATGTAATAGGACTGCCAGATCAACTGCTGAGAGGTTCCCCGGACATAGGATGTGATTCCCTGTTGACGGAACATCTCCAAGGGAGAAAAATTGGCATAGACCTCGCAATCGCCTACGAACAGCACATCGTGGTCCCCTGCTTCCCGGTAGTACTGGGAAATGAAGCTGCCTTCTTCCAAATCGGTCATGTATTTGGGCTGCAGCAGCATGGTCACAAGAGTCAGGTCAATGCAAAATGCCAGTAACACGGCAATGATGCCCAGCAGATTTTTGAGAGTTTTTTTCTTCATAGCGTCCTCCTAAAATCTGCTGTAGATAAACTCGGAGGCATTGAAACCAATGCCGTACATACCGAATACCAGCACCAAAAGCGCCATAATGCAAATGATACAGGTTTTTAACGGGGGGAAGAAGCTGCTAAACTGTTTGCTGATCGCATCGCGTTTCCAATCAAACAGCCAAAGGAGCGCCACGGCCACCGCAAAGATGACCCAATCGCCCACGGTCAGTCCCATAGTGCCTACGGTAGAGAAGAACGCGCCGTAATTGAAGGTGGTGAATACGCTGCCAACCATTTTCAGCGCAAGCAAGGTTTCCGGCCACACGAAGAAAGACCAAAGCAGAGTAACCAGCAGGAAGGTAACTGCCTGGTTCACAAGCTTCCACTTGGTTTTCAGCTTTTCGCCAAAGGAAACAAAGATACCGTTGATCAGACCCCACAGCAGATAATGGATGCCGTGCCACAGGCCGGATACCAAAAAGGTAATGATGGAGTTGATAAACTTGCGGACTTTGCCCTTCCGGTTGCCGCCCAGAGGAATATAGATGTATTCTCTCAGCCAGCCGCCCAGGGTAATATGCCAGCGGCGCCAGAATTCCTGGAAGGATTGGGAAAAATAGGGAGCATTGAAGTTTTCGCTGAGCCGCAGACCCAGCATCCGGGAAACACCCAGAACCATATCAATACCGCCGGAAAAATCGGTGTAAAGCTGAATGGAATAAAGAACCATGGCAGCCAGGGCAAAGGCACCCCGATAGGCTTCCGGATCAGCAGTAATGGCGGAAATGATCACACCGGCTCTTGCGGCGATCACATATTTTTTAAAAAGGCCCCAAATTGCTCTTGCCGCACCGTCACCGATGCCATCCCATGTGATCTTACGCTCAGCCAAAGTGTTGCGCATATTGGGGTAAGGTTCGATAGGGCCGATAAAGATGTGGGGAAGATAGGTGATGTGCAGGGCATAGCGGAAGAAATTCCGCTCCGGCGCGTATTTTCCCCGGTAGATGTCGGCATTGTAGGCGATGATCTGCAGGGTGAAATAGGAGATGCCCAGAGGGGCAACAAACTCCCATCCCGTCAAAGGCTGTGCCTTGACGGCCAAAAGCGCCAGGGCATTCAGCACGACGCTGATCCACAGCACCCATTTATGCTTGGGGATTAGAAGTCCCGCACAGTAGGAAAGGGCGGTGGCACCCAGCAGGTATACAAGGCCCGACAGGCCGTAGCCGGCATAGACCGCCAGACCAAAGACAAAAATCAATACATTTACAATCATAAATTTTTACTCACATTTCGGCCACTGATCCCGATCCCAATCTCTGCCGCTGAGGGTGGATTTTCTCTGGGCATCAGTCATCAGACTGTAGATGCTATGTACAGAGGAGGGAGTGGGGTCGATGTGCCGCCAGGTGCCGCCGATGTTGATCAGCAGCCAGTAGTGTGTTTTGCAGGAAGTCCAGATCAACTGTGTACTGTAGCCGTAGTGCTTGAGAAGCACATCCAGACACATGGCATGTACGTAGCAGTTGCCGTGCTTGTTCTTAAAACCAAACCAGACAGGGTCGCTGCCGCCCCAGTCATGGCTGTAGCCAATGTTGTTGCGGACGTAGTCACGAAGGGCTTCCGGGTCAGAGCTAAGCTTCGGTGCCAGCTCGGCTACCAGAGCCGCGGTATCGGCAGCATCGTGGAGAACTTCCACCTTGCGGCGGGCCACGGCCTTGTTATTGGATTTGTCGGTGGCGTAATAGGTCACATAATAAGTGCCGGATTTGCTGGTGTCCACAGCGGACGCATCATAACGTACCGCGCATTTGCCGTCTATGGCATCAGTAGCGGAAACACCGATCAGGTAATCGGGTTTGTCGTTTTTATTGACTTTCAGTGTGGTCAAGCCTTTGAAAACGGGGGGATTTACATCGGTAGAGACAATAAATTCTGCCTGTGCGGTGGAAATGTTACCAAGTTTATCCTCTGCTTCAAAGACGACGGTTTGGACCCCCTTGGTCTCAAAATCCAATTCTGTGAGCATCCGCACTTCTTTGACACCGGAAGGATCGGATACATTGACGATAAAGTCTTCTTTCGTTGCGGTTTTACCGGTAAAGACGGAAACCGTCTGCAATTCCAGCACAGGGCCCTGTGTATCCGCAATGGTTACGGTGCAGGAGCGGGTGGCGTTGCCGGAGGTGCTTTTGACAGTATAGGTACCGATGCCGACTCCGTTCAGGGCATCCATTACCATTGGATCGATCAGTGTACCGTCTGTGTCCGTAACCAGGAGTAGATCTTCCTTGGTAATAGCAGTGCCGTATTCCAGCTGGTAGCTTTCTTTCAGCCACTGGTAGGACAGACTGCAGCGGCGCTCGGTGACATTACCAAAGTCATCTGCAACCATGACGGTAAAGCTGCGGTCACTGAGGTCTTCTATCTTTACGGGCGCGGCAAAGGAAATATGCGTACCGGAAAGATCGGAGCAGCTTTCTACAAAATCCTCTGCTGCGGGAATATAACCGGGCTGTTCTGTTCTTTCGGTGATAAAGACAACCTCGGGTGCGGTGGTGTCCACTACCGTCAGCGTGACGGTCTGTTCTTGGTTGCCGTGGCGCAGGGTCAGTTTATGAATGCCGGGCTTGCCAATATCCAGCGTGCTGACATCGCTGACAAAACGGCACTTACCCAGAGAGGCATACTGTGTAACAAACTGATCGATACCCAAAGACGCGGTACCCAATTCAATGGTCACATTTTGGAACTTTGGCTGCTGGTAGAGCCAATACTGATAGCCGCCAAAAGCACCCCCAAGAAGCAATGCCGCAGCGAGAACAGCAACGCACAGTTTTCCTATCTTTGATTTGATAAACGTTTTCATAATAGCAAGACCCCACAAAAGCGTAAAAAATCCTGTATAAACATTACCACGAAATCTGCCGAAAAGCAATGATAAAAATTGAAAGATTGCGCAATATTGGAAGTAAAAAGGAAGCACCGCTGTTTGCGGTGCTTCCAGTGGTTATTCTGCTTTTTTGGCATAACCAAGTGCATCAAAAATATAGGTTTCTCCGCCAATCTCTCTGGTGCAATCGGCAAAATAGGTGCCGTTATACCGGCGGTAGCGCCAACCGTGGTCGTCAGCCATCCAGCATTCAGGTGTAACACCGTTCCATACAGTAGGCAACTTTAACTGACTGCGGATCTCATTATCCTGAAAATGCCACCATTCGGACGCAATGCCAACCAGATCGGCACCGGTCATGATTTCCGCCAGGAGTCTGGCATTGGCATTGTTTCTGGAGGGAATAGAGTACCAACTCAAATCGTGCATGGAAGTCTGCATTTTTAATTCATTGCCCTTCATATCCTCCAGTGTCAAATCCAAAGCAATGCCTAAATTATGCAGGGAACCGCCTTTTGCAAGGAAGCTTCCCAAGGCCCAGGTGTCGTTGGTCATCAAAAGCTCATAAGTGATCTCTTCATCCTCTTCCACCTTTGGAAGATCGGTCACTTTTTTATCGGTGAAGGGTTCTTCGGGAATGGGGTCTTCCAAGATCTTTTCTGTCAGATCATAGATCTCGATGGTTGCCCGGTTAGGCCGGTAGGCATCGTAGATCTTTAGACGGTATCCCCGGCTGACGGCATCCTGTGCCGCTGCCAGAAGCTTGTGTGAGGTGGGATACAACAGCGGTACCAGGAATTCGCCGCTGGCCATCCTGACATAATTATAGCCTGCGGTCACCACATCAGTCACTTCCGGTATCTCGTATTCATGTACCATGTACAACGAAGCATAGCTGTTGGTAATATCGTAGCTGCACAGGTCTCCCACAAGCTCCACCAGATTGATCATGCAGTAGTTGCTGTCAATATAGCACAGATTGCCGTCCAGCATGACACCGAACATGCCGTTCTTTTCGTCCAGGACGCAGTAGGCGGCCGCGGTCTTTACTTTGCCGACAACTTCGCCATCTGTGGGGGCATTGTAAGCTTCCAGGTCCTTCACAGGCCAAATGGTGCAATAAACAGGGGAAGCGCCGGTGGTAACGGTGATTTCTTCGGATTCGGCAGCATAAGGACTATCTTCGTTGGTTTGTCCACCGACAGCAAACACACGGAACTGAAAATCCCTTAGATTCTGCAAGTGTCCTGTGGTAAATGTCCGCTCTCCGTCTTTGGCTACCTGCTTAATAGGAACCCATCTGGATTGGTCAGCGATGTATTGCTGAAGCTCGTAATATTCACCCTTTGTTTCTTCCCAGGTCATGGTATATACATTGTGGCCCTGGTCGGAAACAGTAAATGCCAGATCTCTTCCCAGCAGGTCTTCACGCACCACCGCAAAATCACCACAGGTGTAGCCGTAGTATTCCAGCCCGTCTTCAATGCGGTATGCATCGAACACAAAAGAACACTTTGCGTCATGTGCGGGCATGGGAATATCCTGCTCATCACCGAAGGTAAAGGTTGTTTCGCTTTCCGTCAGTGTTTTCAAAAGGGTTAGCGAGCCATCCTCCCCGGTGAGATAGATCCGGGTATGGGTAGCGGATTGCGGCTGATAAGTAACGGTAATTTGGTCAGTGTCCGGATCCGCCGTCCATTGGATATCGGAGATGGTGGGGCGGCTCAGGTTGGTGGTAACCCGGACAGGAACATCACAGGGACGGAGTTTGGTCTCCCAAGCGGCTTGGTATTCCACAATGGTGGAGATTTGGATCACGATCTGCTGATCTTCCGGAATGGGCGGCAGGACGCAGGATGTGCCATGAATGTATTCCTGATAAAGGACGGTGGGCGCTTCTTCCGCCTCGATGGCTTCCTGGGTTATGGGAAGCTGTATCTCAAGTGAGTAATAGTCGGCCCGCTCTGCTTCAGGCCAGGTAAGGGTTAAATGATCCTGTTCATCTTGCCGTATTGTCAAAACGGCATTCTCCGGCATGAAGCTGGCAGCATTCTGATAGGGAAGCACCACAAAGTAGACAAAAGCGGCACTGAGACCCAGCAATAAGATAAGCAGGATGAAAATGATCCATAAGATCGTTTTTTTCATATACACCACCCAATCATGCGTAATTGGTTTGTTTTTGTTCAAGGGATACACTCCCACAATATCCTTATTATAAGATGTAGTTACTGGAAAAGCAAGGGTTGTTTCCCAACTTTACTTTTTCTCAAAAATCTGCTACCATAGTAAATTGAAAGGCGGTGATGGCGTGAAAGTGAAAAAGCTGACGGTTATGGCAATGCTTTGCGCCATTGCGTTAACGATTTTTATGGTAGAGGCGCAAATTCCGCCGCTGGTACCTATGCCCGGTGTTAAAATGGGCCTGAGCAATATTGTCACGGTGTTTGCGGTATTTGCCCTGGGGCCGGGAGAAGCGGCAGCGATCCTGTTTGTCAGAATATTTCTGGGTGCTGTGTTCGCGGGCAATTTCAGCACCATCTTTTATTCCGGTGCCGGCGGTGCCTGCGCGATTCTGGTAACCATTGGTCTTAGAAAGATATTAACTAAGAAACAACTTTGGGTGGCGGGCAGTATTGGTGCCGTTGCCCATTCTGTCGGACAGATGGGCATGGCAATTTTGCTGACGGGAACGCCGTCTCTGGCGGTGTATCTGCCGTTTATGATCCTGTGCAGTGTGATTTCCGGTTTGTTTACCGGATTGTGCGCCCAAGTGCTTGTGAATCGGGGGAAAGATATATGGAAAACCGTTTTCAAATGAATTTTACCAAGGCGCAGGTGGATGCCATTTCCAATCTGGGTCTCGCCCATGTGGGTGACGGGGTCTATGAATTATTGGTCAGAAGCTATCTGTGTGTCAAGGGTGACCAGACGGTGAAGACCCTGCATAAGGATGCGGTTAGTTTGGTAAAAGCCTCCGCACAGGCAAAATTTGCGGAGGTAATCCTGCCCATATTGACCGAAGAGGAATTTGCCTATTACCGCCGGGGAAAGAATACCCACACCCACGCCGCACCAAAAGCGGCCTCTCCCAAGGAGTATGCTATGGCTACGGGTTTGGAGACCCTGTTTGGCGCGCTGTATCTCTACGGCAAAACGGAGCGGCTCAGCGAGCTGTTCGAGAAAGGAATGGAAAGCTATGGCATTTGACGCGTATTTCCTTTCTGCGGTATTGGATGAGATCCGGCAGAAGGCCACCGGCGCCCGTGTGGAAAAAATCCATCAGCCGGGCAGGGACACGGTGATTTTGCTGCTGCGCTGTGAGCAGGGCAGAGAAAAGCTGCTCTTTGCGCCCAACCCAGCCGCGCCACGGCTGCATCTGACTACAGCCAATCCGGAGAATCCCGATCAGCCGCCTATGTTCTGCATGCTGCTGCGCAAGCACCTGTCCGGTGCAAGATTGGCGGAAATCTCACAGCCGCCTATGGAGCGGGCAGCCACCTTTACCTTTGACTGCACCGATGAAATGGGTTACCCCGTGCAGAAAAAATTGGTGGCGGAGCTGATGGGCCGCACCTGTAATTTGTATCTGCTAGGCCCCGACAGGCGCATTATCGATTGCCTGCGGCGCATCGGTCTGGATGAGACCAGCAAGCGCCCCGCACTGCCGGGCCTTCTGTATCAAGAGCCGGAAGCAGTAAAGAAAGCTGACCCCAGATATCTGGAACAAACAGATTATGTAAACTTATTATGTAAACACGGGGCGGATGTGATTGCTGACAGGCTGATGGACGAACTGGGCGGTTTGTCGCCGTTGGTCTGTCGGGAAGCGGCGCTCTTTGCCGCCGGGGATATTGCCGCCCGGATCGACGAGCGATATGCGGAAGAGGTAGCAGAAAAGCTGTATCTATTCTTCCATGAGCATCTAAATCATCCCGTGCCTTATTTCTATGCCCAAGCCGACGGAACGCCCAAGCAGTTTGCTTTCTGCCCCATCCGTGAATACGGCGGCTGTCAGCAGGCGGAATCCTTTACGGCACTGCTGGACAATTATTATATTGTAAGGGACCGTAAGGATGCCATGCGGCAAAAGAGCCAGGCGCTGCGCAAAACCGTCACCAACCTCTGCCAGCGCATTACCCGCAAGCTTGCCATTCAAGAAAAGGAACTGGCGGCCACCTTTGACCGGGAGCGGCATCGCCAGTTGGGTGATATCGTCACCGCCAATATCCACCGGATCATCAAGGGGCAGACTGTTCTGGAAGCGGAGGATTTCTATGACGAAGAAATGAAGACCATAGAGATTCCTATTTCGCCCATTCTCTCTCCCCAGCAAAATGCGGCAAAGTTCTATAAGGATTATGCCCGTATGAAGAATGCAGAAAAAGAGCTGACAAAGCAGATGGAACTGGGCGAGCAGGAGCTGGATTACCTGAAGAGTGTTCTGGAAGAGCTGAACCGTGCGGAAACGGATGCGGAGCTGGATGAGATCCGGCAGGAGCTTCAAGCCGGTGGCTATGTCCGTTCGGACAGCGCCAAAAAGCGGATGAAGCAAAGCAAAGTGCAACCACAGCGATACGAATCCACCGACGGTTATCCCATTTATGTGGGCCGCAATAACCGGCAGAACGATGAGCTGACCTTTAAGCTGGCAAGAAAGGATGATATATGGCTCCATGCCCAGAAGGTCCACGGCAGCCATGTGATCATCTCCTGCGGCGGCACCAAGCCGCCGGACGATACCGTTACCCAGGCGGCACAGCTGGCGGCTTACTACTCTGAGTCCACAGGCGGCCAGAACATCGCCGTGGATGTGACCCCTGTTAAACAGGTAAAAAAAGTCCCCGGCGCAAAACCGGGCATGGTCATTTACCACACCTACAATACGGTCATCGTCAATCCCTATAAGGATATCTTCGTTGATCCGCTGAACGCGGAAAGAAAGCCGGAATAAAAAACCGTGTTGCGACTTGTCGCAACACGGTTTTGCTTTCTTATATAATATGCAACACTGGAGAAAGTACAATTAACGTTTGTTTATTGAGAATAGACACTTGCGTTTTTTGCGATCTTATGATACTCTATAGACACAATCAAAATAGAAAGAGAGGATACCTTATGATTGGATCCGGATTAAAAAAGCTGGCAAAGCAGCACAATATGCTCGTTTCCAGCGGTGTTGCTTACGGCAGCCTGATGGGATTTGCCACCACCATGTGCGAAGGCAGCGGCTGGAAGCGCCTGGACATTGCCACCCGCTTTGCGGACATGGAGCAGCAAAGAGCCTTTGAAGCCGCGCTGTATGCAGTGGATACCAAACGGCAGTACCGTGTGCAGAGTTTGATGATCAATAACAGAAATATCAATGTGGTATTCCAGGATACCATTGGAACCATGAAGAAGATCGAAGCCTTTATTGCCTGGTTCTATCCTCTTCTGGAACAGCACGGCGCGCAGAAAGCAGAGATCTGCACAGAGTGCGGTACCCAGATCATCAGCGGCAGCTGGTACATGATCGACGGAATCGCCTATCATATGCACGATGCCTGCGCGGAGCATGTAATGCAGGAACTGAATGCCGAAGCGCAGCAGCGTAAGGATGAAGACACCGGTTCTTACATCGGAGGCTTCATTGGCGCGTTGATCGGTGCGCTACTGGGATCTGTGGTATGGGCTCTGGTGCTGTATGCGGGATATGTGGCATCCCTGGTGGGTCTGGTGATCGGCTGGCTGGCAGAAAAGGGCTACACCTTACTGAAGGGTAAGCAAGGCAAGGGTAAGGTCGTCATTCTGATCATCGCTATTATTGTGGGTGTACTGATTGGTACGCTTCTGCCCAGTGTGGTTGAGTTGGTTCAGATGATCGGTGACGGTGAGTTGCCCGGTATTACATACGGCGATATTCCTGGTGTTATTCTGATGGTTATGAGGGAAGATGCCGAGTATATGCGTGGTATGCTGGCGAATGCAGGCATAGGTCTGCTGTTCGCTGCTCTGGGTGTGTTTGCTCTGCTGCGCAAGACCAAGCAGGAAGTTACCGATATGACTATCAAGAAGCTGAGCTGAGAATTATAATAAATAAATAAATAAGAGGCGGATTTGGGCATTACTTCCTTATGGAGTGTTGCCCTTCCGTCTCTTTTTTATTTTGCATAGATTTCCTAAAATGTTAAAGAATAATTCAAAAAGCGCTACTTGACTTTTTTAGCACTCTATAGTATAGTGTGCTTAGCACTCAGAGATATTGAGTGCTAACAGAAAAAGGAGGGACATGTATGGAACTGACCGAGCGGAAAAAGAAGGTACTGCGTAGTGTGGTAGACCTGTATATCCGCACCGCTGAGCCTGTTGGCTCCAAGGCTATTACCGAGCTTCCCGACATGAATTATTCCTCCGCTACCATCCGTAACGAAATGGCGGACCTCACCGCCATGGGTTATCTGGAACAGCCCCACACCAGCGCGGGCCGCATCCCCTCTGCCGCAGGTTACCGCCTGTATGTAGATGAATTGATGATGGATTACCGGCTGACCATGGATGAGACCCACTCCATCAACTTATGCCTTGAAGAAAAGATGCAGCGTGTGGACCGGATGGTGGAAAAAGTCGCAAAGCTGGTTTCACAGGCTACAGATCTGCCTGCCATCTCTCTGGCATCCCGCAACGGCGGTGCTACCGTCAAGCGGTTTGATTTGATCCTTGCAGGTGCCGGAAGCTTCATTCTGGTGCTGATGCTCAGCAATGATGAAGTGGTCAATAAGCTCATCAAGCTGCCGCTGAATGTGGAAGAAACCGATCTGAAGGTTTTGAGTGCGGTATTGAACGCTACCATGACCCAGCTTGGTCCTGATGAGTACACCGCAGAACTTTTGGAACGGGTGATGATGTCTGCCGGCGCAGCCGCGACTTTGGTTCCCGTAATCGTGGAGTTTACCACCGATACCCTCCGCCGCCAGGCAAGCACCAATATGGCTGTCGCCGGTCAGATGCGTCTGCTGGGTCAGCCGGAGTACCGGGATGTGGATAAGGCCCAGAGAGTTTTGACTTCTCTGGATGAAGATACCCTCTCCAACCTGCCCGCGGTGCTGCGCAATGAAAACGGCACACAGGTGCTGGTGGGTCCGGAAAATGTGGCACAGGAGCTGAAAGACACCTCTGTGGTCATGACCAAGTTCGATATCGGTGACGGTATGCACGGCATGATCGGTGTGGTTGGCCCCACCAGAATGGATTACGCAAAGGTCACGGCGAGACTTTCCTACTTTGCCGAGAGCCTTTCCAAAATGTTTTCAAAGCCGGAGCAAGGCCAGTTACCTGCCCCGGAAGCCGATAAGGAGGCATAACATTGGCTAAGAAAGAAAAGAAGCAGGCCGAGCCTGTAGAGGAAACGGTGGAAACACCGGAAGTTGCAGAAGAAACCCCTGTGGAAGAAACCGTCGAGGTAAATCCCTGGGAGGAAAAATACAACGCGGAGCATGACAGCTTTCTGCGGCTGGCTGCGGATTACGATAACTTCCGCAAGCGCACCGTCAAGGAAAAGGAAGCATCCTACGGCAACGGCAAGGCCGATACCATCGGCAAGCTTTTGCCCATCTACGATAACCTGGAGCGGGCGCTGAATCAGCCCACTGAGGATGCCGCTTATAAAAAGGGCGTGGAAATGACCATGAACGAGCTGGTCAAGATCTTCGCAGGTCTGGGTGTTGAGATCTTCGGTAATGTGGGGGATAGCTTTGATCCCAATCTCCACAATGCCGTGATGCACATCGACGATGAATCCCTGGAAGAGAACACCATTTCTCAAGTGTTCCAGAAAGGTTTCAAGATCGGTGATAAAGTGGTTCGATTTGCTATGGTGCAGGTCGCAAACTGATTTGTATACAATTTTTCATTCATATAGGAGGAAATTATTATGGGTAAGATTATCGGTATTGACTTGGGTACTACCAATTCCTGCGTTGCGGTTCTGGAAGGCGGCGAGCCTGTAGTCATCGCCAACGCCGAAGGCGCACGGACTACACCTTCCGTGGTCGCATTCTCCAAGACCGGTGAGCGTATGGTTGGCCAGGTGGCAAAGCGCCAGGCTGTTACCAATGCTGACCGCACCATCGCTTCCATCAAGCGCCACATGGGTGAAAACTACCATGTAGACATCGACGGCAAGGGCTACACCCCTCAGGAAATCAGCGCTATGGTGCTGCAGAAGCTGAAGGCCGACGCTGAGGCTTATCTGGGTCAGACCGTTACTGAGGCTGTCATCACCGTTCCCGCTTACTTCTCTGACTCTCAGCGCCAGGCTACCAAGGACGCAGGCAAGATCGCCGGTCTGGAAGTCAAGCGTATCATCAACGAGCCCACCGCTGCTGCTCTGGCCTACGGCCTGGACAAGGAGCAGGAGCAGAAGATCATGGTTTACGACCTGGGCGGCGGTACCTTCGACGTCTCCATTCTGGAGATCGGCGACGGCATCGTGGAAGTTCTGGCTACCGCAGGCGATACCCGTCTGGGCGGCGACGACTTCGACGAGCGCATCATGGACTATCTGGTTGCCGAGTTCAAGAAGGCTGAGGGCATTGATCTGAAGAACGACCGCGTGGCTATGCAGCGTCTGAAGGAAGCTGCCGAGAAGGCTAAGATCGAGCTGTCCGGCATGACCACCACTGCTGTGAACCTGCCCTATATCACCGCTGACGCTACCGGCCCCAAGCATCTGGATGTAACTCTGAGCCGTGCCAAGTTCAACGAGCTGACCGCTGATCTGGTGGAGCGCACCATGAAGCCTGTCCGCCAGGCCATGAGCGATGCCGGTCTGAAGGCAAGTGACCTGAACAAGGTTCTGCTGGTTGGCGGTTCTACCCGTATTCCTGCTGTTCAGGAAGCTGTTAAGAACATCACCGGCAACGAAGGTTTCAAGGGCATCAACCCCGACGAGTGTGTTGCACTGGGCGCTGCTATTCAGGGCGGTGTTCTCACCGGCGACGTCAAGGATGTTGTTCTGCTGGACGTTACCCCACTGTCTCTGGGTATTGA
The DNA here is from genome assembly GCA_045646265.1 of Faecousia sp. Classification (GTDB taxonomy): domain Bacteria; phylum Bacillota; class Clostridia; order Oscillospirales; family Oscillospiraceae; genus Faecousia. The sequence goes on along the minus strand of JAZRKL010000024.1, from coordinate 432 downwards.
AACCATGGGCGGTGTCTTCACACGTCTGATCGACCGTAACACCACCATCCCCACTCATAAGAGCCAGATCTTCTCCACCGCTGCTGACGGCCAGACCTCCGTTGAGGTGCATGTGCTGCAGGGTGAGCGTGAGATGGCTGCTTACAATAAGACTCTGGGCCGCTTCCAGCTGGGCGGTATTGCGCCCGCTCCCCGTGGCGTTCCCCAGATCGAAGTTACCTTTGATATTGATGCCAACGGCATCGTAAAGGTCTCTGCCAAGGACCTGGGCACCGGTAAGGAAGCCAACATTTCCATCACCGCTTCCACCAACCTGAGCCAGGAAGACATCGACAAGGCTGTCCGTGAGGCTGAGCAGTACGCTGCTGAGGATAAGGCCCGTAAGGACGAGGTCGACACCCATAACAATGCCGAGCATCTGATCTACCAGAC
>JAZRKL010000023.1:0-19860 GCA_045646265.1 Faecousia sp. | reverse complement strand
GGGATCTTCAGGCTGATCATCTTGGGAGCGAACTCGGAAACCTCTGCGCGAGGCTCGGGAATGCGGGGGATCATGATCTCGTTGAGGATCTGCAGACGGGCAACGCGGCAGCGCTCCAGAGCGTCGGCAATGATCTCCATGGTCAGACCCTTGTTCTTCAGGTCCATCTGGATGGCGGTGACACCTTCGGTGGTACCGGCAACCTTGAAGTCCATTTCGCCGTGGAAGTCCTCAACACCCTGAATGTCGGTGAAGGTTCTCCACTCGCCGGTCTCCTGATCGGAGATCAGACCGCAGGAGATGCCTGCAACAGGACGGCGGATGGGAACACCGGCGTCCATCAGAGCCAGGGTGGAACCACAGATGGAGCCCTGGGAGGTGGAACCGTTGGAGGACAGGACCTCAGAAACCACGCGGATGGCGTAGGGGAACTCCTCGATGGAGGGGATCACGGGCAGCAGGGCCTTTTCAGCCAGAGCGCCGTGGCCGATCTCGCGGCGGGAGGTGGAGCGGGCAGCTCTTGCTTCGCCGGTGGAGAAGGAGGGGAAGTTGTAGTGGTGGATATAGCGCTTGGTCTCTTCGGGGTAGATGGTGTCCAGCTTCTGAGCAGCGGACAGGGTGTTCAGGGTGCAGATAGACAGAACCTGAGTCTGACCGCGGGAGAACAGGCCGGAACCGTGAACTCTGGGCAGCAGACCGACTTCAGCGTCCAGAGGACGGATGTCATCCATGCCGCGGCCATCAACGCGCTTGCCTTCCAGCAGCCACTTCTTGACAACCTTCTTCTGCATCTTGTAGAGGCACACCTCGATGTGCATCTCGAACTCTTCTTCGCCGTACTTTTCCACGAACTGGTTCTTGAAGTCGATACGGGCAGCGGTCAGACGCTCCTCGCGGATGTTCTTGTCGTCGGTGTCCAGAGCATGCTCGATCTGGGGCAGGCCGTAGGCGATCAGATCGTCCAGCAGGTCGTGGTTGACAGCGGCCTTCTCAAAGGTGAACTTGGGCTTGCCGATCTCAGCAACGATACCATTGATGAACTTCACGATCTCCATGTTGGTCTCGTGAGCGATGCGGATGGACTCGTAAACGATGGCTTCGGGAGCCTCGTTGGCCTCGGTCTCGATCATGACGACCTTCTCGAAGGTGGAGCTGATGCAGACAAAGCAGTCGCAGGCGTCACGCTCTTCGGAAGAGGGGTTGATGATATAGCGGTCACCGATGTGAGCCACGTTGGTGGTAGCGACGGGGCCGTTCCAGGGCACATCGGAAGAAGCGATGGCAATGGAAGCGCCCAGAGAAGCAACGATCTCAACAGGGTTGTCGTAGTCGTTGGCCAGGACGGTGCAGGTGACGACGGTGTCGTTACGTAGCTCTTCGTCGAACAGGGGGCGCATGGGACGGTCGATGATACGGCTGTTCAGGATGCCGCGCTCGGAGGGCTTGCCCTCACGGCGGTTGAAGGAGCCAGGGATGCGGCCGACGCTGTACATTCTCTCTTCAAACTCGATGGTCAGAGGGAAGTAGTCAATACCGGCCTTGGGGATGGGGTTGCAGGTGCAGGTGGTCAGCACCACAGTGTCGCCGTAACGGCAGATGCACTCGGCGTTGGCCAGCTCAGCGACTTTGCCTACCTCTACGGTAAAGGGGCGGCCGCCGATCTCGGTTTCGTATACCCGATGGTTGGGGTACTGCTTGCGAGTAATCATGTTGTTACCTCCTAAAATTTTTGTGTTTCGGGAGGTTTAGCACTTGACTCAGCCGCCGTACTTGCGGTAGCTCAATCAACTGCTAAGCATCTCCCGGATGTTGTGAATGCAAAATGCTAAATGCATAATGCAAAATTGTGGTATTTGCTGACGCAAATGATTTTAAATTGTCGGCGAAGCCGACACCTTAATTTTGAATTTTGCATTTTGAATTTTGCATTAAAAAGAAGGCGACGGTATCCGTCGCCTTCTTTGCATACTTACTTACGGATACCCAGCTTGGCGATGATTGCGCGGTAGCGGTTGATGTCCTTCTTTGCCAGATAATCCAGCAGGCTGCGGCGCTTACCAACCATCATCAGCAGACCACGACGGGAGTGGTTGTCATGCTTGTGCACGCGCAGGTGATCGGTCAGCTCGTTGATGCGGGCAGTCAGGATAGCGATCTGGACTTCGGGAGAACCGGTGTCGCCTTCGTGAGTTGCGTTTTCCAGGATAACCTGGGTCTTCTTGTCCTTCAGAATCATGGTTAAATCCACCTTTTTTAAAATTTACCTCGCGCCAAGTAAAGGGTCGGTGTCTTCCCAAAACTGAGCTGCGGGCATAGAAACATTGTCTGGCCATAGCCAGCCCGACTATGATAACATGAGTTTACCCAAAAGTAAAGAGAAATTTTCAGCTTTTTTGAAAAAATTCCCTGGTTTGCAGGGCATTTTTCTGGATTTCGGCCTTTAATTCCTCCAGAGAATCAAATTTTCTCTCGGGGCGCAGGAAGCTGTAAAATTCCAGCGACAGCGTTTTGCCGTAAAGATCGCCTTTAAAATCCAACAGCCACGGCTCCACGGTCACCACATGACCGCCTACGGTAGGGCGGTTGCCCACATTGGTAACGGCCAGAAATGTCTCCCCTTCCACCGTTGCTTTGCAGGCATAGACTCCGTGGCGCAGCCGCACCACATCCTTGGGAGTGGTCAGGTTGGCAGTGGGGATGCCGATGGTACGGCCGATTTTCCGGCCTGTCACCACTTCTCCCGTGAGGATGTGAGGATGGCCCAAAAAACGCACCGCCTGCTCCATTTCTCCCGCTTCCAAAAGGGTTCGGATATGGGTGGAGGAAACGCGCAGGCCATCCAGCATCTGATCGCCAACGATTTGGCAGGCCAAATTCCGCTCCTTACAGAAAGCTTCCAGCTTTTGGGCGTTGCCCTCGCCCCGGTTACCGAACCGGAAATCGGTGCCGCAGACAAAACCTACAGCGTCACAGCTTATCAGATCCTCTAAAAAGGCTTCCCAGGGCATACCCATCACAGCTTTGTTCACCGGATAGGAGAAAATCGGGCCAATACCAAACGAACGCAGCAGACTCTGCCGGTCATTGTTGGTATTGATGAGCTTGGGCGGATTTTCAGAAAACAGAGAATGGGGATGCTGCTGAAAGGTGATGGCGCAGGGCCACGCATCCATCTGCCGTGCCAATTCACAGCAAGTTTTCAGCAAGGCCTGATGACCCAAATGGACCCCGTCGAAAAAACCCAGCGCGAATATTTTGTTCACGGTAAGCATCCCCCTTTCTTACTGAAATTACCCATAAATGATCGTTTATGCGGGCAGTACCCGCAGCCAATGCGTGCATAGTGCAGTACTTTTCGTTACTTCCCGTGTCCGTTCCATGTCTGTCATTCTGAGGCCTTTAGGCCGAAGAATCTCCGGTCTATCGTTACTCTGGAGATCCTTCGCTTACGCTCAGGATGACACATCGATGGTGCGCTAAACGATCATTAACCGTATTACTCTACCTCAAAAAAGCTTTTTATGGTTGACATAATTCCGGATTCTACCTTTGCCAGCATGAGAAATTCGCCCTTTTGGCCATAGGCCCGGTATGTACCGTCGTCCATCGCAACCGTAAAAGAATTACCGCAGCGGCAGCGCTTTTCCTGATTCGGTGTCAGTGTTACTGCCGGATAGGACGCGAACATGGTGTCTACCGGCCGCAGATAGATTTCCGGGTTTTCCGCTTCGATCAGTGCTGCCAGAGGGACAGCCTCCTGTGCGGTGTATTCGCCTGCCTGTACCCGCCGAAGCTGAGCCATGCAGCCACCACAACCAAGCGCTTCACCGATATCCTTGCACAGTGTGCGGATATAAGTACCCTTGGAGCAGCGGACACGCAGGTGAATGCCGTCAGCTTCCATGCCCAGCAGTGTCAGCTCATGGATGGTAACAGGTCGGGGCTGTCGCTCCACTTCTTTGCCCTTTCGTGCCAGATCGTAGAGCTTCTGTCCGTTGACCTTCAGGGCGGAGTACATGGGCGGCACCTGCAAAATATCTCCCCGAAACTGAGCAAGAACCGCTTCCACCATTTCTCCGGTGACAAAAGCATCCTGCTCGGTAAGAACTGTGCCGGTGATGTCCTCGGTATCGGTGGTAATTCCCAGCCGCAGCACCGTTTCGTAGGTCTTTTCCGCATGCTCGAAAAACTCCACACCTCGGGTTGCCCGCCCCACAAATACCGGCAGTACGCCCGTAGCCATGGGATCCAGTGTGCCGCCGTGGCCCACCCTCCGGGTATGCAGCACACCCTTGAGCTTACTGACCACATCGTTGCTTGTCCAGCCTTCCGGCTTATCGACTATTACAATTCCATTCATACGCAATCACCTTTGTTGTCCTTCTTGTCATTCTGAGGAGCATGGCGACGAAGAATCCCCGCAGTGTCGTTTTCCCGGAGATCCTTCGCCTTTGGCTCAGGATGACAGAAACCAACATGGTTCTAGTGTTTAAACAGGTTTTCCATTTCCATGGAAACCATGGCGGCGGCCTCTTCCAGTTCTGCTTTTAATGTAGCGCCGGCGGCGCCTTTATGTCCGCCGCCACCGAACTTGGTGCAGACCTTGGCGGCATCATACCCGGGCAGCGCCCGGACAGAAATCTTCACAAAACCGTCGCCGGTCTGCCGCAGGGTGGCAGCAATTTTTACACCTTCAATGCTTCTGGGGAAGCCGGACACATTTTCCAGATCATCCTCTGTCAGACCCAGATCCCGCTCCACCTGTGCTGGCAGGGCGCAGACAGCAACCTGTCCGTCACAGCGGAAACGGATATTTTCCGTGATCCAGCCTTGCAACCGGAGCTTTCCGAAGCTGTTGGTGTCGAAGATCTGCTGGTTGATGGTCTGCAGGTCGCCACCGGCTTCACAGCAGGCAGCGGCAACCCGGAAGGTGTGGGCGGTGGTATTGGCATAGCGGAAACAGCCGGTATCGGTGGAAATGGCCGTATACAGTGCTTCGGCCATCCGCTTGTCCAGCGTAACACCCATTTCCGTCAGCACGTCATAAATGATCTCGCCGCAGGCACCAGCAGTGGAATCCACCAGCTGCAGCGGCGCAAAGGGGGTGTCGCTGCCGTGGTGATCGATCCGCAGCCGTACAAATCTGGCCAGATGGCTGTAAGCATCCGGCAGTAATTGGGGCGCGGCGGTGTCCACGGAGATCAAGGTGTCTCCGGATTCGGGACAATCCCGGTTAAGCCCCCCATGCAGATGCAGGTACTTGTCCGTGATCTCCATATTCCGCAACACATGGGCGGTCTTGCCCAACTGCCGCAGACCCAGACACAGCACCGCGGCGGAGCCGATGGTATCCCCATCGGGGCGCTTGTGGGTCAGGATCAGAAAATTGTCATGGTCCCGGAGCCACCGGGCAGTTTCACGCCTCGTCAGATTGCTCATCGCTTTTGACCTCCAGAGAGTTGATCAGCTTGAGCATTTTCGCGCCGTAGGTGATGGAGTCGTCCAGCGCCCACACCAGTTCGGGGGTGTAACGCAGGTTCAGTGCGCTGCCCAGCTCCCGGCGCAGGTAGCCGCCAGCGGACTTCAGACCCTTCAGAGCTTCCTGTGCCTTGGTTTCGTCCAGAAAGCTGGCATAGACCTTAGCATAGCGCAGATCCGGGGTGGTCTCCACATGGGTGATGGAGATCATGGTGGATTGGACTCTGGGGTCCTTCAAATTCCGCAGAAGAGAAGCCAGTTCCTTCTGGATCTCTTCGTTGATTCTTCCGATTCGATTGGATGCCATAACAGTAGCCTCCTAATTGTAAAATTGATAGTAAAATAATAGGCTTTTTCAAAATCCGCAGTTTGGTATGCCTCCCGGCGGGCTCCATTTCTTGTTCCGGCAAGAAATGGAGGAAAGAAGCCGGGCAAAGGGGCGCTACGAGCAAAAGCGCCCCCTTTGCAATCCCCCGCCGCCAGTAAGATGGTGCGCAGGGGAATTCGTACACCGAAACCTAAAGGTTTATACCATACAGCTCATGTTCGGCATATAACACACTGCACTTCTGTCTCCATGTATTTGGGGTCAGCGTTCTATCTTACTGCCATAAACCCAATTACAACAGAAAACCTATGCTGCATCATCGTAAGTGCGCGCGGGGAGTTTGAGGGGGCGGCTTTGATTGCGGGAGCAATCAACTCAGCTCCCTCATAACCGACTTCTTTGGTTACTTTCTTGTTCGGAGACAAGAAAGTAACACGTCCCCTACCGTTTTCCTTTGCATTACAAAAGCCAGCTGCCGCAACTGCGGCGGCTGGCTTTTGATGATTACTGCTTTACTTCTTCCATGACGAAGCACTCGAAGATGTCGCCTTCCTTGATATCGTTGAATTTGGCGATGCTCATGCCGCACTCGTAACCGGCGGTGACTTCCTTAACAGCGTCCTTGAAGCGCTGCAGGGAGCCAACTTCACCCTCGTGGATAACGATGTTATCACGCAGAACACGCACCTGTGCGTCCCGGGTAACCTTGCCGTCCTTGACCATACAGCCGGCGATGGTGCCGATGGCGGAAACCTTGTAGGTCATGCGGACTTCGGCATGGCCGATGACAGCTTCCTGGAACTTGGGCGCCAGCATGCCCTTCATAGCGGCCTCGATCTCGTCGATGGCATCGTAGATAACACGGTAGAACCGCATATCCACATTGGTTCTCATGGCGCTGGCCTGGGCGCCGGAGTCGGGACGGACGTTGAAGCCAACGATGATCGCGCCGGAGGTGGAGGCCAGCAGGATGTCGCTTTCGTTGATAGCGCCGACACCGGCGTGGATCACACGAACACGAACTTCCTCGTTGGAGATCTTTTCCAGAGAGGCCTTAACGGCTTCGGCAGAACCCTGCACGTCAGCCTTGACGATCAGAGGCAGCTCCTTCATTTCGCCCTCCTGCATCTTGGCAAAGAGGTTATCCAGAGTGACCTTCTGCATAGCGTTGGCCAGAGCGTCCTTCTGGGCCTGCTTACGCTGCTCCACCAGTTCACGGGCCATGCGCTCGTCGGTTACGGCATTGAACTCGTCGCCGGGGGCTGGAACTTCGGCCAGACCGGTGATCTCAACAGGAACGGAAGGACCTGCGGTCTTGACGGTGCGGCCCTTATCGTTGGTCATGACACGGACACGGCCGACGGCAGTACCTGCGATAACGATATCGCCCTGCTTCAGTGTGCCGTTCTGCACCAGCAAGGTAGCCACGGGGCCACGGTTCTTGTCCAGACGGGCTTCGATAACAGTACCCTTGGCACGGCGGTTGGGGTTGGCCTTCAGCTCCTGCACTTCGGCAGTCAGCAGCACCATTTCCAACAGGTCGTCCAGACCCTTGCCGGTCTTGGCGGAGATAGGAACGATAATGGTATCGCCGCCCCACTCTTCGGGGATCAGGTCGTACTTGGTAAGCTGCTCCTTGATCTTGTCGGGGTTGGCGGTGGGCTTGTCCATTTTGTTGATGGCCACGATCAGCGGCACCTCGGCGGCCTTTGCGTGGTTGATGGATTCGATGGTCTGGGGCATGATGCCGTCGTCGGCGGCAACCACCAGAATGGCGATGTCAGTGGACTTGGCACCACGGGCACGCATGGAAGTAAAGGCTGCGTGGCCGGGGGTATCCAGGAAGGTGATCATCTGGCCGTCTACATCGACAGTATACGCACCAATGTGCTGGGTAATACCACCGGCTTCGCCAGCGGTAACGGAGGTTTTCCGGATAGCGTCCAGGGTAGAGGTCTTACCGTGGTCAACGTGACCCATGACAACCACCACGGGAGCGCGGGTCTCCAGCTCTTCGGCGGTATCCTGATGATCGTCAATGATCCGCTCTTCGATGGTGACGGTAACTTCCTTTTCCACCTTGCAGCCCAGCTCGGTAGCTATGAACTCTGCGGTGTCGAAGTCGATGGTCTGGTTCATACCGGCCATAACACCGTTCTTCATCAGACACTTGATGACTTCGGCAACGGTCTTCTTCATCCGGGAAGCCAGTTCGGAAACGGTGATCTCGTCGGGAATCTTAACGGTAACGGGAGCCTTCCGGGCCACTTCCATCTGCAGACGGCGCAGCTTCTCCTGCTCTTCGTTACGGGACTTGTTGCCCTTCTTGTTGTTCTGTTGCTGCTGCTTCTGCTGCTTGGCGCCCTTGCCGCCGCCAATGCGCTGCTTGCCGCCCTGGTAGTTCTGGACCTTCTCGGAAACCAGATTGTCCACATCCGCAAAGCGGTTGGCATTGACCTGCACAGCGGAGGTATCCACCACGCGGCGCTCACGCTTGCGCTCCGGCTCGGCAGGCTTGACAGGCTTTTCCTGCTTAGGCGGCTGCTGCTGGGGCTTATTCTCAGCCTTGGGAGCAGGCTTGTTTTCTGCCTTAGGCTGCTGCGCGGGTTTTTCTTCCTTCACAGGCTCAGCCTTGGGCTGTGCCTTGGGAGCAGGCTGCACAGCAAACACCTGCTCAATGGATGCGATCTGATGGGTAGCGGTCATGCGGTCAAAGACCACATTCAGCTCATCCTCAGTCAGCACCTGGGTATTGGACTTGGGTTTTTCAAAATACTGGGAGATGATCTCCACGATCTCCTTGGGTGCGACACCGAAATCGGCAGCCACATCCTTCAAGCGATACTTCACTAAACTCATAAACGCACCTCCACGATCAATGCTTTTTTACGCTAACTTTCGGCTTGCCCACACGCTTGTTCTTCTCGTGAGCCTTTGCCTCCTGCTGGCGCTGCCGGACCCGTTGGGTACGGCTTTCCAAAGCCTCTAATTCCTCACTGTATTTTTCCTGCTGGGGCAGGGCCTTCAAAAAGGCCAATGCCATGGCAGGATCCGTAAACGCAGCAATGGCAAGGCTCGTCCTGCCGATGGCCATGCCCATATCATCCTTGGAAAAGGGGATCTTCACAGCCACCTGTTTTGTGCCTGCCACAAAGCTTTTGGCACGGCGCCAGGTGTGATCACCGGCATCCATGGCAACCGCAATGAGATATGCTTTGCCCCCACGGGCGGCACCGCCCACCGGTTCTTCACCCAGCTCGATACGGCCGGCCTTCCGGGCCAGAGCCATGTAATTCAATGCTTTATCCATGGCTACCCTCCATTTCCTTCAGCAGACGGTCGTAGACCGCATCGGGAATGGTGACCTCCAGACTCCGGTCCAGGGCCTTGCTTTTCTGCGCTTTTTTCAAACATTCCAGATTGGGGCAGATGTAAGCGCCCCGCCCGTTCAGCTTGCCGCTGAAATCCAGACTCACCGTGCCGTCGGTACAGCGGACCACACGGATCATTTGCCGCTTTTCTCTGCGCTCCCGGCAGCCCATACACTGCCGCATTGGGATTTTTTTCTGCATATAGCTGCCTCCTTTGTTCGTTCTGTCATTCTTCTGCAGACTCTGCCTGCAGAAGAATCTCCTGTGCCGTTATGCCGGAGATCCTTCGCCTTCGGCTCAGGATGACAACCTTTTACTCTTCTTCTGCCTGAGAGGCGGACTTGATGTCCACCTTATAGCCGGTCAGCCGGGCGGCAAGGCGGGCGTTCTGGCCTTCCTTACCGATGGCGAGGCTCAACTGGTCATCGGGAACGATGACCCGGCAGGCCTTCTGGCCGGGAATCTGGGTGACGGAGATCACGTCCGCAGGGCTGAGGGCAGCCTTGACATACTCGCAGGGATCTTCGCTCCAGACAACGATATCGATCTTCTCACCGTGCAGCTCTTCCACAACGGCACCCACACGGCCGCCACGGGGGCCGACGCAAGCGCCAACGGGATCCACACCCTCAGTAACGGCACGGACGGCCATCTTGCTGCGGGAGCCGGCTTCACGGGCAATGTTGCGAACTTCCACATCGCCGCTCTCGATTTCGGGAGTTTCCAGCTCAAACAGGCGACGCACCAGATTGGGATGGGTACGGGAAACGTGAACCAGAGGACCACGGTTTGCCTTATGAACCTCCAGAACGTAAACACGGATCAGATCATTGGGCTGATAGCTCTCGCCGGGAATCTGCTCGCTGACACGCAGAACGGCATTGGAAGCTTCGTTGCCCTGACCCACACGGACGAAGATATCGCCGGAGGGATCGATCCGCAGCACGGTGCCGGTGAGCAGCTCCTGTGCCTTGGAAGAATAGCTTTCGTAGACCATGCCACGCTCAGCTTCCCGGATGCCCTGAATCAGAACCTGCTTGAAGGTCTGGGCGGCGATACGGCTGAAGCTCTGGTAATCTACGGCAATGCTTACATTGTCGCCGGGCTGTGCGTTGGGGTCGATGTTTCTTGCGGCATCGATGTGGATCTCAATGGAGTCATCCTCCACCTCTTCCACGGCGGTCTTGATCAGATGGACGGACAGGCCCTTTTCGCTCAGATCCACAACAACATTCTCAGCGGGAATGTCCCGGTGATCTTCCCGGTCCTTACGGTAAGCGTTGGCCATGCCCTGCTTCAGACGCTCCACCATGTAATCTACAGGAATACCCTTGGTCTTTTCCAGATCCCGCAGGCTGGCAAAGATCTCAGCACCGATATCTACCTTGGGTGCTTCCGGGGTCTTCTTGGCTCTTGTTCCTCTTGCCATGATTTTTTCCTCCTTCGCTTCTCAAAAATTTCACCCTTCGTCGTGCAATGTCAATACGTTCGTATTTCTGTCATTCTGAGCGAGCAAAGCGAGTCGAAGAATCTACAACCGGTCATTCTCCGGAGATCCTTCGTCAGCTTTGCCTCCTCAGGATGACATTCTGAATCGAATGGCATCGCATCGCTGTGGAATCTTATTTTCTCGAAGCTCATTATTTTTATCTTAATTGTTAGTTTTTGCTGATATATGTTTCTTATCATATTATGGGGCCCCTCTGAAAGCTTATTTTCAGGTGGATGCCGCAAGATTTTGACACAAGTAAAAGTTTGGAAAACGCAGGAATACTTTGTGTATTTCAAGTTTTTCAAACTGCATAATTGGGGCAAAAGATTCGGCATTACACCGAAAATCAGTTTTGAGAGTTGCCCCCAAGATTAAAATTCTACACGAAGGCGCACCAGGGCGACTTCGGATTTTTCAAAGGTAATGGTTTCCTTACCGGCTTCCACGGTGACACGGCCCTCTTCGTAGCCCCGCAGGATGCCGGGCAGCTCTTTCAGACCGTTTCTGGGCCGGTAGAGCTTCACCAGAATGGGGCTGTCCATAAATTTTGCAAAGTCGGAGGGGCGCTTCAAAGGCCGCTCCAGACCGGCGGAACAGACTTCAAAGTGATAGCTTTCCGCAATGGGGTCCTGTTCATCCAGAATGGGGTCAACGGCCCGGTGGATCTTTTCACAGTGGTCGATATCCACACCGCCCTCTTTGTCGATATACAGCCGCAGGTACCGCTCGGAGCCTTCCCGGACGTATTCCACGTCCCACAGCTCACAGCCAAAGCTTTCTACCACGGGTTTGGCAAATGCTGCTACTTGGTCGGTAATTTTCAAAATAAATTCCTTCTTTCAAGACAAAAGAGAGGGGCGAGCCCCTCTCTTTCGTATACTCTACGCTAGATTAACTGCATTATAGCATCTGCGGCGCAGTTTTGCAAGAGGGATTTCATAGAAAAATCTGTCTTTTTACAACTTTTTTCTATGCTTTTTCCCAACCATCCCGGTCAACAGGCTTGCCTTGGGTGTATTTCCGGTCCCAATCGTCGTCAAAGAGCCGCTTTTGCCACCCTTTCGGGAAAGCGGTGTGCAGGTCGAAAGCCAGCTCCCGGATCACATGGTCGCAGTCCAGACAGTCCAGATAGAATTCCGGCAGTGCCTCTTCTCCCTGTGCCGCGCCCAGCAGCGCGCCGGTAATGGCACCGACAGCGGCGCTTTTGCCGGAATGGTTCACGGCTGTGATCATGGCGGTATCGAAATCGCCGTTGCCGGCAAGAACAGCATACACAGCGCCGGCCAGAACCTGAGCGGCGGTGTTGCATTCCAAGCGCTCCATAGCCTGCACCCCGGGAACCTGCGGTGTCCGGGCAAGGGTCACCGCGCCGCGGAGCAGATCGCTGAGCTTTGCCGAGGCAGCGCCCGGGAATTGGGCCGCAACGGCATCGGCTCCATGGAGGATCTGGTCTTCCATGGGGCAATCCGGATCGTGTATGATGCCCGCGATGATGTAGGCAAGGGCAGCGGCGCTGAGGTAGGCCATGGGATCTCCATGGGTCAGAGCCACGATTCTGGCAGCCAGATTACCGATGTCCGGAAAATCCATTCTGTCCGGATGGAAAAACAGACCGACACAGACGGCAGCAGTCAAAGTACCGGGGCCCGCGCTTTGGTTGGCGGGATTTTGGGGCGTACCCAAAGCGTCCCGGGTCAGAGCGTCCAGAGTTCTGGGATCCATGCATTTGCGCCGCCGCATCTGGGGAATGTGGCACAGCCAGCAGGTCCGCCGTTCCGGGGAACCGGGCAGATGCTGCATTCTGGCCCACTCCTTCAGAGCCCGGGTGACATAGAGAAACAGGGTGTCGGCATCGGTCCTGCCTCTGGCAGTGCTGACCAGCATACCGTTGACAGCAAACAGGCCTACCTGAGTATAGGAAGTGATCTGGGCCAGACCGTTGGCTGAGTCGTAGCCAAGCAGGCCCGCAGGGCCGTACATCTGGCAGATATCTGTGTAGCGCTTGCTGTCAATGGGCGCACCCATGGCATCACCCACGGCCATTCCCAACAGGCAGCCTTTGAATAACGCGGCGTTTGTTTCCATGTTGCGCCCCCTTCCGGAAAAAGTTTGATTTCATAGGATTATTATATCGAATTACAGGAAAATTGCAAGGGTGGAAGGCATATTTTCTTGTCCCATCTCGATGGAAATACCGGTAATGCACTTGCGAAGAGAAAACAAAAAAGGTATAATCATACCGAAGGAGGGATGAAGATGAATGAATTGGAGATCATTCGTTACGCGCAGATTGATGGATTGCGCTTGTTTTTAAATACGGTAGATTACCGTACACCCCATCTTCATTCCGAATGGGAACTGATCTGGGTTTTGGAACATCCCTTGTCTGTTAACTGCGGGCAGAAGCACTACCGGGTGGAGCCGGGGCAACTGATTCTGCTGAACCCCAATGAACCCCACGAATTTCAGAAGGTGGACGGAAGCTGTACCTTTGCCTGTATACAGGTATCCGCAAAGCTCCTTCCCGTCAGCCCCCGGTTATATGCCGATGATTGTTTCCCTCATAAATACCTTTCAACCGAGGAATTTGAGGACCTGAAACAGCAGTTTTTGGATATGCTACGGGTGTATCTGCGGCAGGAAAAACAGTATGCCCTGTACTGCGTGGGGCAGTGCTGCATGATGTTCTACCGGCTGCTTTCCGCAATGCCTGGCCATGAACTGACACCTGCCCAGGCGGCCAGCATGGACAAGCGAACGGCCATGCTGAAGCGGCTTGTGCAGTTCGTGGAAGAAAACCACATGCGCAAGATCAAGCTGTCTGATTTTGCAGGGAATGAGGGCTATTCCGTCAGCTATCTGTCCCACTATGTCAAGGACAGAATGAACCAGACCTTCCAGGAATATGTGACCATGGTGCGGCTGAACAGCGCCCGGCGCGCAATTACCGCCGGAGGGAAACGAATGCTGGATATCTGCATGGAATCAGGATTCTCGGATTACCGGTATTTCTGCAAAGCTTTCCGCAAGCAGTACGGCATGACCCCGGAGGCCTACAGGCGGCACAATTATAAAAACGGGGAGCAGGCAAGGTTAGGACGCAGTATGCAATCCGAAGAACGGTTTTACTCCAGAGAAGACAGCCTGGCGATCTTGGAAGCATTCTATTTGTAATATGGCAGGAGGTGTCTCAACATGAGATGCCTCCTTTGTCAATTAGTAGAGGAGGTGTTTCGCCTCCCATAGGACGGGAAAGTCGTCCCCTATGAACAAAAAAGCAAATTAGTCTAATAAATCCAGTAGAATTGTCAAAGAAAAATCTTTGTTTAGGCGCTATACTAAAGATGAAATCTGAAAAAGGGGTGACAGCAGTGAATTTATATCTTGGAATCGATATCGGAACATCCGCCATGAAGCTTTTGCTGATGGATGAAACAGGCACCATCCAAAACACGGTGACCCGGGAATATCCTCTGGAATTTCCCCAACCCGGCTGGAGTCAGCAAAATCCGCAGGATTGGAAGAAGGCCTTGCTGGAAGGAATTCCGGAGCTGCTGCAAGGCTTTGACGGAAGTATGGTGAAGGGCATCGGCTGTGGCGGACAGATGCACGGTCTGGTGGTGCTGGACGAGAACGACCAAGTGATTCGGCCTGCCATTCTTTGGAATGACGGCAGAACCGCCAAGCAGGTGGACTATCTCAACCATGAGATCGGCAAAGAAAAGCTGTCAGCATGGACGGCAAACATCGCCTTTGCCGGTTTTACCGCACCCAAGATTCTGTGGATGCGGGAAAACGAGCCTGAAAATTTTGCAAAAATCGCGAAGATCATGCTCCCCAAGGATTACATCAACTACATTCTCACCGGTGTTCATGGCTGTGACTATTCCGATGCCTCCGGTATGCTACTGCTGGATGTACAGAATAAGTGCTGGAGCAGGGAAATGCTGAATATCTGCGGTATTTCCGATACCCAGATGCCGAAGCTATTTGAAAGCTTTGCCTGCATCGGAACCGTTAAACCGGATGTGGCGGCTGCACTGGGCATTGGTGCCAATGTCAAAGTGGTTGCTGGTGCCGGTGACAATGCGGCTGCGGCGGTAGGTACCGGCGTGGTAGGTCAGGGCGGCTGCAACATCTCTCTGGGTACTTCCGGTACGGTCTTTATCTCCTCGAAGAAGTTCGGCGTGGATGATTCTAACGGCCTGCATGCCTTCGCCCATGCTGACGGCGGCTGGCATTTGATGGGATGTATGCTTTCTGCGGCCTCCTGCAACAAATGGCTCATGGAGGATATCCTCAAAACTCAAGACTATGCCGCAGAGCAGAAAGCCATTGATGAAGCAAAGCTTGGGGAAAACCATGTGTTCTTCCTGCCTTACTTAATGGGTGAAAGAAGCCCCATCAACGATACCAATGCCCGGGGCACTTTCATCGGTATGACCATGGACACCACCAGAGCGGACATGGTACAGGCAGTTCTGGAAGGCGTAGCCTTTGCCATTCGGGATTCGGTGGAGGTGGCAAGAAGCCTTGGTATCACCATCAACACCAGCAAGATCTGCGGCGGCGGTGCCAAATCCGCCCTTTGGAAGCGGATCATAGCCAATGTGCTTGACTGTACCTTGGCGGTGCCGGTTTCTGAGCAAGGCCCCGGTATGGGCGGCGCAATGCTGGCCATGGTCGGCTGCGGAGAATATCAGACGGTGGCGGATTGCTGCGCCAAGCTCACCTATGTGGGTGAAACGGTAAAACCGGAACCGGAGCTGGCAGCGAAATACGAAGAAAAATACCGGCAGTTCCGAAAAATCTATCCTGCCGTGAAGGCACTGTTCCCTGAAATTCAATAAGGAGGAAACCATTATGTATTTTCCTAATATTCCCGTAATTCCCTATGAAGGCCCCAATTCCACCAATCCTTTGGCATTCAAGCATTATGACCCCGAGCGTGTCATTCTGGGCAAGCCTATGAAGGAGCATCTGCCTTTTGCTATGGCTTGGTGGCACAATCTGTGCGCCGGCGGTACCGATATGTTCGGCCGTGATACCGCCGACAAGTCTTTTGGCACAGAAAAGGGCACTATGGACCATGCCAAGGCCAAGGTGGATGCCGGTTTTGAATTTATGCAGAAGCTGGGTGTCGGCTATTTCTGCTGGCACGATGTGGATATCGTACCCGAAGCCGATGACATTAAGGAGACAAACCGCCGTCTGGATGAGATCTCCGATTACATTCTGGAGAAGATGAATCAGACCGGCATCAAGTGCCTGTGGGGTACGGCCAATATGTTCTCCAATCCGCGCTTTATGAACGGCGCAGGCTCCACCAATTCTGCCGATGTGTTCTGCTTTGCCGCGGCACAGACCAAGAAGGCCCTGGATATTACCGTGAAGCTGGGCGGCAAGGGTTATGTGTTCTGGGGTGGCCGTGAGGGTTATGAGACCCTGCTGAATACCGATGTGAAGTTCGAGCAGGAGAATATCGCAGCTCTTATGAAGATGGCTGTCAAGTATGGCCGCAGCATCGGTTTCAAGGGCGATTTCTACATCGAGCCGAAACCCAAGGAGCCTATGAAGCACCAGTACGATTTCGATGCCGCTACCGCCATCGGTTTCCTGCGTCAGTACGGTCTGGACAAGGATTTCAAGATGAATATTGAAGCCAACCATGCCACTCTGGCAGGCCATACCTTCCAGCATGATCTGCGGATTTCTGCCATGAACGGCATGCTGGGTTCAATCGATGCCAACCAGGGTGACTATCTGCTGGGTTGGGACACCGATGAATTCCCCTTCAACATCTACGAGACCACCATGTGCATGTATGAAGTGCTGAAGGCCGGCGGCCTTACCGGCGGCTTCAACTTCGATGCCAAGAACCGCAGACCTTCCTACACCGCCGAGGATATGTTCCATGCTTACATTTTGGGTATGGACGCCTACGCTCTGGGCCTCATTAAGGCTGCGAAGATCATCGAAGACGGCAGGATCGACGGCTTCATTGCAGAACGCTATGCCTCTTACAATACCGGTATCGGTGCCAAGATCCGTGCCGGTGAGACCAGTTTGGAAGAGCTGGCTGCTTATGCCGACGAGATGGGCGCACCTGCTTTGCCCGGCTCCGGCAGACAGGAATATTTAGAAAGCATCGTAAACAATATTCTCTTCTGTGGCTGATGAAAACGCAAAACAGCGGACGGTTTTCCGTCCGCTGTTTTTTGTTGGAAAGAATTATTTGCCCGCGATGCTGAGGCCGTCCACCCAAGTGGTGGGAGCGCCGAAGGCGGTCATGCCCATGGCGGTGGGCAGGTGGGAATTATTGGCTACCGCCACCACATTCTTCAGCAGCTCGTAGAAGTTACCGGCCACGGTGAAGCTCTTGACAGCAATGGTCTTCACACCGTTTTCGATCATGAAGCCCGCACTCTGCAAGGAGAAGTCACCGGTGATGGGGTTGGCACCTGCGTGCAGACCGCTGAGGGAAGTGATATAGACACCGTTGCCGACCTTAGAGAGCAGTTCTTCCTCGGTCATGTCGCCGCCTTCCAGGTACATGCTGAAGGGACGCACATTCACAGCGCTGGCATAGCCGCCCTTGGCTGCGTTGCCGGTGGTTTCCACGCCGGCCACATTGGCGGTCTTCAAGTTGTACAGCAGAGTCTTGAAGACACCCTTTTCAATGATGTTCTTCTTGACGGTGGGGCTGCCTTCCGCGTCAAAGGGCATGGGCATGGGATTTTCGGGGTGGAAGGGATCGTCCACGATAGTCACGATGTCGGCGGCGATCTTTTCACCTTCCTTGCCAGCCAGCTTAGAAAGACCCTTCTGGGCAGCTTCGGAAGAGAAGATGCTGGAATAGACCTGCAGCAGATCGCTCATGGCTTCGCTGTCAAAGACTACGGGATACTGGCCGGTGGGGGCAACCTCGCCGCCCAATTTGCGCAGAGCGCCGTCTGCTGCCTTCTTGGTCAGTTCGTCGGTATCGATGTCATCCAGAGATCCCAGCTTGATCTGGTAATCGTTGGCCATTTCGCTGCCATTGGATACCACCGCAGCCACCACCAGACCGGCAACACTGATCTCGTGGTACAGATCCAGACCCTTGGAATTGACGATGGCGGTAACGGACTTTTCACTGATACCCTGGGTAGAAGAGCCGTCAATAACAGCCTTGTCAGCGGCATAGATCTTTTCCTGAGTGTCCAGAACCTTGGCGATCAGCGCGTCGGTGGTGGGCAGCTCCATGGGTTTGCGATCGATGGTGGCGTAGGTCTTGCCGCCCTCGCCCAAGAACACCTTTTCTTCGGACTCCAGAACTTCTGCGTTGGCAGCGGCCCGGGCCACAATGGCCTTGGCTTCGGCTGCGTTCAGCGCTTCGGTGGAAGCGTAGCCCATCTTACCGCCGACGATGCAGCGGAAGCAGACACCACCCTCGGTGGAGTCGGTGAACTGGTTGATGCTATGCTGGAAAGCGGAAACGGAAGTGCTTTCGCCAGCCTGATAGTAAAGCTCATATTCGGCAATGCCCATGGCCTGTGCCTCGGCAATAACCAATTCTTTAAATTCTGCAAAATTCATATCGTTACCTCCCGCTTATCTACCGCCGACGGTGATGGAAGACACACGGATCAGTGCCTGACCTACGTTGGTGGGAACGCTGCCGCTGCTGGAGCCGCACATACCCTGACCCATATCCAGATCGGTGCCGACCATGTCGATGTTCTGAATGACCTCGCTGCCCTTGCCAACCAGAGAAGCGCCGCGAACCGGCTCGCAAATGACACCGTTTCTGACGATGTAGCCTTCGCTGACGGCAAAGTTGAACTCACCGGTAACAGGGTTGACGGAGCCGCCGCCCATTTCCTTACAGTACAGACCGTACTCAATGGAGCCGATGATGTCCTCGTTCTTGTCAGTGCCGGGGGCAATATAGGTGTTGGTCATACGGCTGGTGGGGGTGTAGGCATAGCTCTGGCGGCGGGAATTGCCGGTGGAGGCCATACCCATGCGGCGGCCGTTAAACTTGTCGATCATATAGGTTTTGAGGATGCCGTTTTCAATCAGCACATTGCGCTGTGCGGGGGTGCCTTCATCGTCGATGTTGATGGAACCCCAGGCATTGGGAATGGTGCCGTCGTCGATGGCGGTGACCTTTTCGTTGGCGATCTTCTGACCCAGCTTGCCGGCAAACTGGCTTCTGCCATAGGCAACGGAGCTGGCCTCCAGAGAGTGACCGCAGGCTTCGTGGAAGATAACACCGCCGAAGCCGTTGTCAATGGCAACGGGCATCACACCGGCGGGGCAGTAGCCTGCACCGGCCATGGTCACTGCCTGCTTGGCAGCGTGGAGGCCCACTTCCTTGGGGTCGATGATGTCAAACATTTCCATGCCCATCCGGCGGCCGGGGTTGAAGGAGCCGGTCTGGGTGCCGCTGCCGCAATCAGCCACGGCGGAGATGCTCATACGGGTGCGGATCTGGCGATCCTGCGCATAAATGCCTTCGGTATTGGCAATGAGAATGTTGTGGTCTACATCCAGCAGCGTACCGCTGACCTGCACGATGGAGTCGGCATAGTCCTTGGCGGCAAAGTAGCCATCCTTCAGTACTGCTACCTTTTCCTTGTTGGAAACGGAGGTGGGGGCGATCTTGACAGGGTGGATATCACCGAAAATACGCTCCCGCAGCACAATGTCGATTTCGGCGGTGCCTTCGCCCAGAGCGTCGGCAGCCTTCTTGGCACAGCGAAGCAAGCCTTCCTCAGAGGTATCAACGGTAGTCGCCATGACACTGCGCAGACCCTTATAGACCCGGACAGCGGCACCGGCAATGACACCGTCATTGATGGAATCCACCTTGGAAGCGATCATGTTAATGGAATGGTTCAGGGTGTTCTCCGCGAACAGCTCGGCATAGTCAGCACCGGTGGAAACCGCGGCCTGCAGAACACGGGAACAAATTTCTCTGGAAATCAAGCAAAACACTCCTTTGTATCAAAGTATGGCATGAGTATAGCATAAATCCCTTGCGATTGCAACGATAATCGATAAGATAAATGATCGTTTATCTTACCAGCTACCACCGCACCTGTCATCCTGAGCGAGCGGAGCGAGTCGAAGGATCTTCGCACCGAAATACTGCTAAGCATTATGATAATGCGTAGATTCTTCGGCTCCGTTTCACTCCGCTCAGA
>JAZRKL010000022.1:0-11043 GCA_045646265.1 Faecousia sp. | reverse complement strand
ATCGCAAACGCACCGTCGCTCTCTTCATCTCTGAATGCAAAGAAGGAATGGTTCAGCAGATTCATCTGCAACACCGCCTCTTCCCTACGCATGGGTTTGATCGGGAACTGTTTGATCTTCACGATGCTCAGGTCCTCTTCGACCTCATCAGGAACAAAGGAGGTCTCTTCTGCAGTGCGGACAAACGCATCCTTACGCAGGCGCCGTGACAGACGGGTCTTATTCTTACGAATCTGGCCTTCGATGGTGGCAACAGCTGCATCAATGGACGCAAACATATCAGATGTGCTTTCGCTGGCCCGGAACCAAGTTCCTGCACCGTGAACGGTGATCTCAGCTTTATTCCGGTTCTTTTCTACAGAAAAGACAACAAGTGCTTCCGCATCCTCCTCAAAATACCGTGCCAGCTTCATTACCTTTTTTTCGGCATAAGCGTGGACATTGCCAGGTAACTTAACCTTCTTCTCACTGTACTGAAACTTCATATGCGGCAGCTCCTTTCGTTTTTCACCGGTTATCCGGTGTAATTAAACTATACCATGATTTTGAGGAACCGACAAGGGGGATCAATCGTCCAAGCTATCCTCATCATCTAAAAGTTCTGCCATTGTCAGGCTGTAAACTGCTTCAGCCTTTTTTTCAAACAAGCGGCTCAAGCGTACAGCCTGCCGCTGATCCGGCGCCACAAGCTCCAAAGTCATCAGATTACCCGCTTCATCGTCCAACGACATGATCACAGAGAAATCTCCGCTTTCTCTGGGGATCACTTGCGTTTTCACGAAACTGCTGCGGCGCATCTGGCGGTTGAATTTTGCAACGGCATTCTCCGCACGCTGCTTGACGGTAAACGCAATGGAATCCTCTGTCAAAGAGCCGGCTTCTTTACCCTTTGTGGTAATCTCATAGCGTTCCCCTTCCAGTTCTTTCAAGTGACCGGATTTTACCATTTCGGGGATTGCGGTACAAACATCAAAATAACTTAGACAATCATCCTGATAGCACAGCTCATAAACTTCCTGGCATGTCATGGGATAGCTGGAACGGGATGTTACAAACAGGATCAGAACCTTAACATCCATCATATCGTGAATAAATCCAAGTCGCTGCATCTGCATCACCTCTATATTTTTATTATACGCATGGTGCAGAAAAAATCAAGCACAAGCCGCACACTTGCTGCATATTCTGGCACGAAAGGGTGATAACAGTGTCAAAACTCATTTTTTACCCCATGAACCAATCCCCCGTTCTGCAGGCAGCCGCCGAGTCACTGAAGAGAAAAGGTTACTGTGTTGTGAGCCAGCCTTGTGAGAGTATAACCCATTTGCTGCTTCCTGTTCCCAGTTTTGACGATCTTGGGAATCTGAAAGGCGGAGGAGATTTGGATTGTGTACTGAAAACGCTTCCAAGAAGCGTTACGATCATCGGCGGGAATTTACCAAAGGACCGCTTCTGCGGATATAAGACCATTGATCTATTAAAAGACGCTACATATCTGGCAGATAACGCAGCCATAACCGCCTACTGCGCTGTAAGACTTGCCATGATGGAATTGCCCGTTATGCTCCGGGGATGCCGGGTACTGATTATCGGTTGGGGCAGAATCGGCAGATGTCTGGCTGCTTTGCTTTGGGCGTTGGAAGCAGATGTAACGATTGCTGCCCGTCGGGAAGAGCAACGGGCAATGGCCCACGCCCTTGGATACCAAACGGAGGATACCGAGCACTTAGTTCAAACCCTGAACAACTACCGTATCATTTTCAACACCGCACCCGCTCCGGTTCTGTCCGAAGAACAGATATCGCACTGCAGAGATAACTGTCTTAAAATTGATCTGGCTTCTACCTTAGGGATCGCCGGGACTCATGTGATTTGGGCAAGGGGCCTACCCGGAAAAGATATGCCGGAATCCTCCGGAAAGCTGATCGCCAAAACTGCCATCCGCCTCATCGAAAAGGAGCGTACTTTATGAATATCGGATTTGCCATGTGCGGTTCCTTCTGCACCTACTCGGAGGTATTCCCCGTTTTAGAGATTCTTGCCTCCATCCATACCGTAACACCCATTTTCTCTCACGCAGCATTCGCAACTGACAGCCGTTTTGGCACCGCACAGGAACACATTGAACGGGCAGAATCCGTTTGTGGAAAGAAAGTCCTTTGTTCCATCAGTGAAGTAGAGCCCATCGGACCAAAACAGCTTTTGGACGCATTGGTCATTGCGCCCTGCACCGGAAATACCCTTGCAAAACTGGCCCACTGCATTGCCGATGGTCCGGTGACCATGGCCGCAAAGAGCCATTTAAGAAATAACCGTCCCATCCTGGTTGCTGTTTCTTCCAATGACGCTCTGGCAGGGGCGGCAGAAAACATCGGCAGACTCTTAAACAAGAAGAACTATTATTTTGTACCATTTGGGCAGGATGATCCCATCAAGAAACCAACCAGTATGGTAGCGGATTTTGAAAAGCTGCCCCAAGCTTTGGAATTGGCACTGTCCGGCAAGCAGATACAGCCTATCCTTATATAATAATGTCCGGTGGGCAGCAATTTGCCCACCGGCTTATTTTACAAAGTATCGATCATATCCAGCCACAGCTTGCCGCATGCATCACTGGGCATGCTCCAATCCCCTCTTGGGTTCAGAGAAACAGGGCCTACCTTGATTCCGTCCGGCTGGCAGTTGCGCTTGAACTGCTGGCTGAAGAAACGGCGGTAGAATACCTTCATCCATTTTTTGATTGTGTCACCGTTATATTCCCCATCAAAGGCTTTGCAGGCCAATGCATAGATCTTCTTGGGGTCAAAGCCATAGCGAACCATATAATACAGGAAAAAGTCATGCAGCACATAGGGGCCTACAATATCTTCCGTCTGCTGCTTGATCTTTCCGTTTTCCTCCGGGGGCAGCAATTCCGGGCTGATAGGTGTCTTCAGAATATCATTCAGGACAACCTTTGCGGAAGAAAAAGATTCCAGATTGGAAACCGCTTTAATTACAGGACCGATCAATGTCTTGGCTACGGATGCATTGACACCGTACATACTCATGTGGTCAGCGTTGTAGGTACACCAGCCCAGAGCCAGCTCGCTCATATCGCCGGTTCCCACCACAATGCCGTCAACCATGCCCGCATAGTCCATCAGCACCTGTGTTCGTTCTCTGGCCTGAGCGTTCTCGTAGGTGGTGTTGTGATTCATGGGGTCGTGGCCGATATCTTTAAAATGTCCCATGACCGCTTCTTTTACAGGAATCTCCACAACGGATATTCCCAGAGTTTTCATCAGCGCAAGGGCATTGTGATAGGTACGGTCAGTGGTTCCGAAGCAGGGCATTGTAATGCCGTGAACATCCGTAGCCGGTTTTCCCAACTGACGTATGGCTTCCACCGCCACCAAAAGTGCCAGGGTAGAATCCATGCCGCCGGATACACCGACCACGGCTTTTGCGCCAATGGCAGAAAGGCGTTGCTTAAGCCCCGCCACCTGCAGCTGGAATACATCCAGGCACTCCGCTTCCGTGTTTGGAACAAAAGGCATCTTTTCCACAGGGTACAGACTGCCATCAGAACGAAGGGTATCACCGTAGGGTTCTGTAATCAGCCAGGAATCTGGTGTATGTTCAAAATGCTGGCTTTTGATCCGGTCCGCTCTGACTTTCCCCAGATCGCAATCGGTGATCAACAGGTAGCCCGTTTCCAGTGGGCCTTTCTCACAGAGAATTTCACCGGTTTCTCCGGTCAGGCTGTGACCGGAATAGACCATGTCGGAAGTGGACTCCATATGACCGGCAGATACAAAGGCATACACGCACTTACAAACGCAGGACTGGTGCTTGACCAATTGCCGTCTATAGGCGCTCTTACCCATAATTTCATGGGATGCCGCAAGATTCAATATCACTTCCGCGCCCTTAACAGCCAGTTCCGCGCTTCTGGGTTGGGGGATCATACCATCTTCGCATATCTCGATACCAAGAATCGCGTCATCACCCAAACGGAACAACTGGTCCGCGCCCATTGGTACGGTATAGTAATCCTCACTGGCCGCAAGACCGATCTGCTCCGGTTCCAGCCAGAGCCTCTTCAGTTCCAAACCGGCAGAAAACCACCGTTTTTCCGGGATGGTAAGGCTGCTTTTGGGAACAATTCCCGCCACCTGACCTCTGGCGATGATGGCAGCACAGTTATAATAGCGGGTGTCCAGGCGGACAGGCAGTCCCACAACAGCAGTTATGTTGGGATGTTTCCCGGAGCAATCCGCAACTTTCCGCAATCCGGTCTTTACCCCCTGCCACAGAGCATCCTGATACAGCAGGTCTCCGCAGGTGTAGCCGGTCAGTGCCATCTCCGGAAAAGCCACCAGATCCACGCCAGCCGCATCCGCTTGCACAATGTAATTACAGATATCCTCTGCGTTCTTTTGCACATCCCCAACTTTGACATTGGGAACCGCACACGCAATTCGTATAAAGTCCAGCATCAGATCGCCCCCTTTTGCTTTATCATATCATAGTCTTTCCCGTTTGGAAAGAACATATAAAGAAAAACAGTAAACTTTGCACGCCGCATCGAAATCACCTGCTATTGTGTAATCAAATTTTATATGATAAAATGTAAAAACAAACCGCTCGATTCATCAAACAATCGTACCAAAAGTTATGCTTATCAACATCAATAAGGAGAAGTTAAATGAAATATCCCAAGATGATACTGTTTGATTACGGGCACACTCTTTTGTGCGAGCCCGGCTGGGATCCTGCTAATGGAACCGTGGAGCTTTTTAAGTATGTTACAAAGAATCCTAAGAATTACACATTTGAAGATATTAGGAAAGCCGCAGAGCTGTTTTACGGAGAACATATCGAAAGTATTCGCAAAATAGGCTATGACATTTCCGGTCAAGTTTGCGACAGAGTATTGTATGAATATCTTGGGATTGAGTTTTCCCTAACACCTGTTGAAATGGAAACAGTTTTTTGGAACGGTGCTTCTGCTGGTGCAGCTATGCCGGATGTTAATAAGATGTTGGATTGCATAAACAAAAATGGCATAAGAAGTGCCGTTATCAGCAATCTTTTGTGGTCAGGAGCTGCTTTAACCGAAAGACTCAATCGATTATTGCCGAATAATCAATTTGAGTTTGTTATGACTTCAAGTGATTATTTAGTAAGAAAACCCCATCATATTTTGTTTGATATTGCTTTGCGGAAAACGGGCATTTCACCGGATGAAGTGTGGTATTGCGGTGATAATCCGCAAGCAGACATTGAGGGGGCGTCACAAGTTGGTATCTACCCCATCTGGTACGATAATGACACGGAAAAAAGTTACAAGGACCGTAGCAACGAATACTTGCCGCAGTGCGAACATTTGCATATTCACGAATGGAGCGAAATGATCGATTTGTTGGATAGAATAAAACCACATTCTCACTGATCGCAGAAAAAGTCCCTCTTTTACAAGGTAATGTTGTTAAGCTAGCAATCCTGTCATTCTGAGCGACCGAAGGGAGTCGAAGAATCTACGCATTAGCGCAACTGCTCTGCAGCAATTCGGTGCGAAGATCCTTCGACGCGCTACGCTTGCTCAGGATGACAAAGTCAACTTAATGACATTGCCTTCGAATAGGGCAAAGGAGCCTTGGGCGCTCCCGCGCCAGTGCAATACACAAAACCCTCACCATGGGCGAAACCATGATGAGGGTTCATTGTTATCAAATAACGGATTTTTGCTTACCGGTTTTTGCTCAGCTCGACGGCAAGGTCGGTCTGTTCCCAGGGATGCGCTTCGTTGCCGAAGTGGCCACGGACAGCGGTAGCGGAGTAGATAGGCCGTCTCAGATCAAATTTGCGGATAATGCCGCCGGGGGTCAGGTCGCAGTGCTTACGTAGTAGTGCGGTCATTTCTTCATCGCTGATGACACCGGTACCGTAGCTGTCCACCCGGATGGAAACCGGCTCAGCCACACCGATGGCATAGGCAAGCTGCACCTGCACCTGCTTTGCAAGGCCTGCAGCCACCAGATTCTTGGCCAGATACCGGGCCATATAGGCAGCGCTGCGGTCCACCTTGGTGGGATCCTTACCGGAGAAAGCACCGCCGCCGTGGGAGAACCAGCCGCCGTAGGTATCGACAATGATCTTACGGCCTGTCAGACCGGTATCACCGTCGGGACCGCCAATAACGAAATTGCCGGTGGGATTGATATGGATGTGCTCAACATTCTCAATATCAAAACCGTAGTCCTTCAGAACAGGATCAATGACACCCATGCGGATGTACTTACGCAGCTCACTCATTTCAAAATCCTCACTGTGCATGATAGATACCACCACAGTGTCGATACCGGTCACATTGCCGTCTTCGTCATAAGCAACCGTCACCTGCGTCTTGCCGTCGGGACGCAACAGGTCGTTGCTTTCCACGCACAGGGTCAATCTGGCAGCCAATGCTCTGGACAGAGCGGCAGGCAGGGGCATCAGTTCCTTTGTCTGGTCGCAGGCACCGCCGAACATCATACCCTGGTCACCGGCACCGCCGACTTCGTCGTTGGTACCCAGCGCGATATCAGCGGATTGGGTATGGATCTTGCAAAGGACCTGTACCGTATCGGCGCAGAAGCCGGCCTCGGGATACACATAGCCGATGGAACGGATGGTATCTCTTGCCACCTGCTCATAATCCACATGAGCCTTGGTGGTGATCTCACCGCAGATCACGCAAAAATTGGTAGTAACCATAGTTTCACAGGCCACACGGGAATTGGGATCCTGTGCAAGACAGGCATCCAAGATCGCGTCAGAGATGGCATCGGCTACTTTGTCGGGATGGCCACAGGTGACACATTCAGAAGTAAATAATCTTTTTTCCATTTTTATATATCTCCACAATCTTAAGTTTACACAGAACAAACAAAAAGGCGCATCGACGATTCGATGCGCTTCCATATCGAATCCTCATCTTTCGTATTGCCGCCGGATTTGGCACCTTGCGAACGCAGGTTGCCGGGTTTCATCGGGCCGTTCCCTCCACCACTCTTGATAAGGCTTTATTTAATTCGGCTACACTCTACATGAATTCCAACGGTTTGTCAAGTCTTTTCTTTCTGTTCCCACAAAAAGTTCATAATTCCGCTATGGACATTTTGTGATCCAACTGATAAAATATAGGTACGACACTAAGGAGTTGAGTATTTTGAGTCAATTACGCAAACGCTTTGAGCGGTTCTGTTTTAAGCACCGGAATAAAGGCATTCCCAATCTGATGCTCTATGTTGCGTTGGGTTCTGCCCTGGTATATGTGCTGGGAATGATCGATCAAAGCTATACTTTATATGAGTTCCTTCGCTTTGATCGCCGTTTGATCCTGCAAGGCCAGGTCTGGAGGCTATTTTCTTACGTGCTGACCTATGGCTATGGCAGTATCAATATTGTTTTGGTTGCGATTGGTCTGCTCTGCTATTACTCTCTGGGCCGAGCCATGGAAAATCTATGGGGTACCTTCCGATTTAATCTGTTCTACCTTACCGGTGTTATTTTGCAGGATATTTTCTGCTTGATTTTCGGCGGTACCGCCACCGTAGACTATCTGAACCTAAGTCTCTTCCTTGCCTATGCCACTCTATATCCCAATGAGCATTTTCTTCTGTTCTTCATCATCCCGGTCAAGGCATGGATTTTTGCGCTGGTTGATCTGGCCATCGTTGCCTACGATGTGACGATGATGACCCTTGCGGGTTTGTTTCCCTACAGCCTGTTCCCGCTGGTGGCGCTTTTGAACTATTTCCTGTTCTTCGGCAAAGACATCGTCAATGTCATTCCCGTTTCCTGGCGGGCAAACACAAGACGCTTGTTCCGAAAAAAACCTGCAAAGGCCACCGGCACGATTCCCTTCCCCACCGCCGGTTCCTACCAGGCATCCACTGCGCAGGTAAAAGCACCCTATACCCACCGCTGCACCGTCTGCGGCAGAACCGATGTTTCCGATCCCGATCTGGAATTCCGTTACTGCTCCCGCTGCAACGGCTACCACTGCTACTGCCAGGACCACATCAACAATCATACCCACATCCAATAGAATCAGCCGGGGCCCCGTTGCCCCGGCTTTCTTAAAAGAGGTATCACTATGAGTAAATATATTATGGCTTTGGACTCCGGTACCACCAGCAACCGGTGCATCCTGTTTGACAAGGCAGGCAACATCTGCTCCGTGGCCCAGAAGGAATTCACCCAGCATTTTCCCCAACCCGGCTGGGTAGAACACGATGCCGACGAGATTTTCGCAACTCAGTTGGAAGTTGCCAGACAGGCCATGGCCAATGTGGGCGCAACCGCTGCCGACATTGCTTCCATCGGTATTACCAATCAGAGAGAGACCACGATCCTGTGGAACCGTCACACCGGCCGGCCCATCCATAATGCCATTGTCTGGCAATGCCGCCGAACCGCTGCTTATTGCGACCAACCGGCTGAAGAAGGCTGGGTGGAAACCATACGCCAAAAGACCGGTCTTGTTCTGGACCCCTACTTCTCCGGCACCAAGATCCGCTGGCTTCTGGAAAATGTCCCCGGCGCAAAAGAACAGGCGATGCAGGGCGATCTGCTCTTCGGTACGGTAGAAACCTGGCTGATCTGGAAGCTGACCGGCGGCAGAGTCCATGTAACCGATTATTCAAACGCTTCCCGGACCATGCTGTTTAATATCAACAGCCTTGCCTGGGATAAAGATCTTCTGACGAAGCTGGATATTCCGACATGCATTCTCCCCGCCCCCGTGCCTTCCAGCCAGATTTACGGCCACACGGATGCGGCCTTCTTCGGCGCGCCTATTGCCATCGCCGGTGCTGCCGGCGATCAGCAGGCGGCGCTGTTCGGCCAGACCTGCTTTACTCCCGGCGAATCCAAATGCACCTACGGCACCGGTGCGTTTTTGCTGATGAATACAGGTGATCGGCCTATTCTGTCCAAAAACGGGTTGATCACGACCATCGGCTGGGGTTTGGACGGCAAGATCACTTATGCTTTGGAAGGTTCTATCTTTGTAGCCGGCGCGGCGATCCAGTGGCTTCGGGATGAGTTGCGGTTCATCGACTCCGCTTCCGATTCCGAGTATATGGCCCGAAAAGTACCGGACACCAACGGCTGCTATGTTGTTCCCGCTTTTACCGGTCTGGGTGCTCCCCATTGGGATGCCTATGCCCGGGGTGCCATCGTTGGTCTGACCCGGGGCACCAACAAAAACCATATTATCCGTGCCACATTGGATTCTCTGACCTATCAGGTCAATGATGTTCTAAAGGCCATGGAAGCCGATTCCGGGATTTCTCTGGGCGCGCTGAAAGTCGACGGCGGTGCCGCTGCCAACAGTTATCTGCTGCAAACGCAGGCAGATATCAACGGCGGCGAGGTGCTCCGTCCCAAGTGCGTGGAAACCACTGCCATGGGCGCGGCCTATCTTGCGGGTCTTGCTGTGGGGTTCTGGACGGATCTGGACGATATTCGTGCCAACTGGGCGGTGGATCGCTGCTTTATGCCGGAAATTGCAGTTTCAGAGCGCCGGCAAAGAATCGACGGCTGGCACAAAGCTATCTCCTGCACCCGTGGCTGGAGCCGATAATGCTCATAAACAAAAATACACGGAATGCACCACAGGATGCATTCCGTGTGTTTATTTTTATGCTGGGAATATATTGGTCACGATCAAAAGAACCGGCAGCACAAGAGAAAACAGGCTGATCAGCCAGGGATATAAAGTCCGCCGGGAGCAGAGCATCATTAGCAGACAGGCCGCAGTCACTGCCATACAGCCCATAGCCGCGGTTTCCTTTTCCAGCATGTAGGCATAATCTCCGGATTCCTTAAGCCATACACCCACCACCTGGGGCAGCCTGTCCATCGCCTCGCCATACAGCCGCACAGCCAGCCACACAACAGGAACTGCCAGAAACAGTTTGCGCAAATGGTATATTACCTTACCAATGGTAGCAAATACACGGCCCGTCTTTTCAAAGGCTGCCTTTGTTTTCTGCAAAGATTCCCCTTTGTTCGCAGATGCGGACTGTTTTACTTTTTCTTTCATAGCCGTGTCACCGCTTTCGTTGCATTTTCATCATAGTAGCACAAATCACACGTTTATGCAAGCATCAGCTTTTCTTATTCTCCCGGTACAATGCCGCAAGTCCCTTTACAAGCAGATCCTTGTCGTAGATCATAGGCGTACGGCACATGGGCGTTATGAATTTGCCGATACCGCCGGTGGCGATCACCGTGGTCTGATAACCCAGCTCTTCTTCCATCCGCTGCACCATACCATCAAGCATACAGGCAGCGCCCATCATAATACCGCTGCGCATACAATCGATGGTGTTTCTGCCGATTGCCTTTTTCGGCTGGTCAAGCTGCAAACCGGGAAGCAGGGCGGTTCTTTCCGTCAGTGCGTCCATGGAGATCTTTACGCCGGGGCAGATGCAGCCGCCCACCAGCGCACCGTTTTTATCCACAACCACCATGGTGGTAGCTGTTCCCATATCAATAATGATCATTGGCGGCTTATGCTCTCGCAGAGCCGCTACGCAGCCAACAACCAGATCCGCACCGGTTTGGCTGGGATTCTCCAACAGAATGTTCAAACCTGTTTTTAATCCGGGGCCAACCACCAGGCTTTGCTTGCCGGTCAGCTTTTTCACCGCCGTCTGCATAGAATTCAGCACCTGGGGTACAACAGAAGCAATAATGCAGCCTTCAATTTTTTCCACCTTGACACCGTATACATCCATCAGGATCTTCAGATCCACGCAATACTGGTCGGAAGTCTTGGTGGATTCTGTGCGCAAACGAGCCTCAAAAACGATTTTATCCCCCTCTACGCCGCCAATGACAACATTCGAGTTTCCAATATCCACAGTTAAGATCATACCATTGCCTCCAAATCCTCCTGCCTGAGCACCCGGCAGGAGATTATTTTATTACCTTCCGTTTCGATGAGACCCACGCTGCCACCAAAGCTGCCGCAGGCGCCTGGGTTCAGCACCCACAGGCCATCCT
>JAZRKL010000021.1:0-7706 GCA_045646265.1 Faecousia sp. | reverse complement strand
ACTTCACGGTCCAAAGCGTCGGCGATCAGCTGATCCAGGAACTTATTATTGATGGGGCCGCCAACAATATTCAGAGAGTCAATCCGCTGACCCTTCATGGCTTCCAGGCCCTCCAGGGCATTGCGGTACTTCAGCGCCAGGGACTCGTAGACGCAGCGGGCAATCTCACCCACGGTCTCAGGAACGGGCTGGTTGGTCTCAGCGCAGAAGTCCTTGATCTTCTGAACCATATTGCCACCTGCGTAGAACTGGGGCGCGTCGGGGTTGATGATGGAGCGAAGGGGAGCGGCCGCTCTTGCGGCTTGTACGATCTCATCCCAGCTCATTTCAATACCGGCTTTGATCCAATCACGACGGCACTCCTGAATGATCCACATGCCGATGATGTTGTTCAGAGGACGGTAGGTACCCTGAATGGTACCCTCGTTGGAGAAGTTACGAGCCAAAGCCTCGGCACTCAGATCGGGTTTGTCCATTTCTGCGCCGAACAGGGACCAGGTGCCGGAGGAGCAGAAGGCGAAGCTTCCCTTGCCGGGGATGGCTGCAACTGCAGAAGCGGTATCATGGCTGCCCACAGCCACGAAAGCCGCGGGATTCAGGCCGATCTCTTCGCACAGCTCCTTGCGCAGGTAGCCACGGATGGTGCCGGTCTTATCGATTTTGGTGAAGATCTTCTTGGGCAGGCCAAGCTCTTCAATGGTCTGCCAATCCCAATCACGGGTGGTGGGGTTATACAGGCCGGTGGTGGTAGCAATGGTATACTCGGTGCCCTTGCTGCCGGTGAGGAAATAACCCAGCAGGTCAGGCGTCAGCAGCATGGTGTCTGCCACTGCCAGCGCAGCGTCTTCTTCACGCACACGGCGGTAGAGCTGATAAATGGTATTGAAAGTCAGCTTGGTGTCGATGCCGGTGCGGCTGTACAGTTCCTGAGAGGGGATCTTTGCCATAACAGCGTCGATATCTGCCTGTACACCCAGACGGTAGGAACGGGGAACACCAGCCAAATGGCCGTTCTTATCCAGAAGGCCGTAGTCAACGCCCCAGGTGTCGATGCCAAAGGCATCCAGCTCGCCGAAACCGCCCTGCTTGAACTTCAGCAGACCCTGCTTCAGCTGATTGTAGAGATAGGGGGTATCCCAGTAGAATACACCGTTCATTTCCACATAGTTGTTCTCAAAACGGTGCAGCTCTGTCATGGTGATCTTTTCACCGTCGAACTGGCCGAGAATGGCACGGCCGTTACTGGCGCCCAGATCGAAGGCCAGCAGATTTCTCACTTTTTTCATTATACATCCTCCTG
This sequence comes from Faecousia sp., assembly GCA_045646265.1. Taxonomy (GTDB): domain Bacteria; phylum Bacillota; class Clostridia; order Oscillospirales; family Oscillospiraceae; genus Faecousia. The sequence goes on along the minus strand of JAZRKL010000021.1, from coordinate 6,406 downwards.
ACGCAAAGTTCAAGAATATAGACATAAATTTCCATCTATATTATTCAGCTTTGCGTACTTTTTTAAGGAAAACCGGCACCACCGAAGTGGTGCCGGTCGGTTTCAGCCGTTAGCTATTTACTTACTATGTAAGAATTAGCCCATGTAGAAGACGTTCTTGTCCTTCAGCTCGTCGATGTTGTCCTTGTTGTACCAAGCACCGCCGATGCCGACATCGGAAACTGCAGCGCCTTCCAGCTTAGCGATAGCCAGCTTGACGGACTCGTAGCCGATGTTGTAGGAGTCCTGAGCGACGGAGCCAACCAGCAGAGCGAAGTTAGCGCCGGCGTCCTTCATCCAGTTGTACTGGTTGGTACCAGCGTCGAAGCCACAGAACAGGATGTCCTTGTAAGTAGCAGCGTTGTCGGAGATTTCGGGGAAGACTTCGTTGACAACACCTTCGTTGGTCATGTAGATAGCCTGTGCGCCCCAGTCAGCCAGAGCGGTCAGACCCAGCTTGTACTCGCCGGCGTTGTTAGCCTTGACCTGCAGGTTGATTTCCAGAGTGAAGTTGTCAGCCTTGGCCAGCTCTTCGATCTTCTCCTTGAAGCCAGCAGCGCGGTCGATGCCGGTAGCGGTGGAGTCGTGCTGGATGATGCCGACCTTGTAGCCGTTAGCCAGAACGCCAGCGGTCTTCAGGTATGCATAGAAGTTCTCAGCAACAACAGCGCCAGCCTTCTTGTTGTCGGTAGCAACGATGCCGATGGTGGGGTCCTTGCCCTCGGTGATGTCAGCGCCGTTGGCGTACAGACCGGAGTCGAACTCGACGACGGGCAGCTTCTTGTCGTATGCAGCGACCAGCTCATCAGCAAAGCCGGTGCCGATGGTAGCCAAAACGATAGCCTTGACGGACTTGTCGTTCAGAGCAGCCTGAACCATTTCACGCTGTGCGGGAACTTCGCTCTCGGACTCGGAAGTGGGGCCGCGGAAGGTAACCTTGTAGCCCTTCTCAGCGCCGGCAGCCTCTGCACCGGCCTTAACAGCCTGCCAGAAAGCGTGGGTCTCACCCTTAGCGATGACAGCGATGGTCTTCTCGCCAGAGTTGCTGTTGCAGGCAACCAGGCCACAAACCATGACCAGAGCCAGCAGCAATGCAATCAGTTTCTTCATTGTTATTTCCTCCTAAATTTTTATATAAACCTGTCGGTTTATTACGAAACAAATGGGTCTTACTTCTTTGCCTTTTCGACGGGCTTTTCAATCTTGACCTTGGCAGCGTTCTTCTTCTTCAGAACGTCCAGCATAACCGCACCAACAACGATGACACCGGTAACAGCGTAAGTAACGTTGGTAGCGGAGACGCCGACACCGCCGGCCATAGCCAGGTTCAAGCCCTGACGGATGATGACCAGAATCAGAGCGCCCAGAACAGAGCCGATGATGGTTGCGGAGCCACCGGTGGTGGAAGTACCGCCGATATAAACGCCTGCGACAGCGTCCAGCTCCATGCCGTTACCGGCAGCCAGATTCAAAGAGGGGTTAGCGGCAACGTAGAACAGGGCAGCCAGGGAAGCAAAGACACCGGTGATGACGTAAGCAATGATCTTGTACTTGTCGGTGTTGATACCGGACAGGCGGGCAGCTTCTTCGTTGGAGCCGATGGCCAGAATGTAGCGGCCGACGCGGGTCTTGTACATAACGATCATGCAGATGACGGTCAGAGCCAGAACCCAGACCAGACCGATGGGGAAGCCGTTGAGGTTGGTGAAGACCTTCTGGAACCAACCGGTGGAGGGGTACTTAACAGCGGAAGAGGTGCCGCGGGCAGCTTCGGCCACAACAGCGGTCAGACCGCGGGAAACCATCATGGTACCCAGGGTAGCGATAAAGGGAGCCAGCTTGCACTTGGCGATCAGGAAACCATTGATCAGGCCGAAGATCACGCCGACAGCCAGGATGATGGGGATGGTCAGCCACAGGGTGCCTTCTTCAGCGGTAACACCGGTCTTGCACAGAGCGCCGGCCAGAACGGCGGAACCGAAGCACACGGTACCGATGGACAGGTCAATGCCGCCGGTGGCGATGGCGAAGGTAACGCCCAGAGACAGAATCGCGTAGGGAACCAGGGACTTGGCCATGGTCAGCAGGTTACCGGAGCTTGCGAAGCCGGGGTTGATCAGGGTGAAAATGACGAACAGGGCAATGGCAGCCAGAATAATGATAAAGTTCTGCATGCCGGAGGTGCCTTTAGCCTTCAATTTGTTAATCATATCAATTCTCCTCTCGCATAGTAGCAAGTTGCATAATATTTTCCTGAGTAGCTTCTGCGATGTCCAGCTCGCCGGTCTTCCGGCCTTCGCACATGACCATGATACGGTCACTCATACGCAGAACTTCCGGAAGCTCGGAAGAAATCATGATGATGGACTTGCCCTGCTGGACAAGTTCATCCATCAAGGCGTAGATCTCGCTCTTGGCACCAACGTCGATACCGCGGGTGGGTTCATCGAAGATGAACACATCTGCATTCTTCATCAGCCAGCGGGCGATGATAACTTTCTGCTGGTTACCACCGGAGAGGTTCTTCAGCAGCTGCTCCATGGAGGGAGTCTTGGTGCGCAGCTTTGCGTTAAAGTCTGCGGATGATGTACGCATCTCATTGTCGTTGATCAAACCGCCGTGGATGAAGGTGTCAACGGATGCGATGGTGGTGTTTTCGGTAACGGACTTGTCCAGCATCAGACCGAAGCGCTTACGGTCCTCAGACAGGTAGCAGATGCCGTGTCTGACAGCCTGCTCGGGGGTCTTGATCTTGACCTTTTTGCCGTTTAAGTAAATCTCGCCGCTCTGGCTGGGGTCAGCACCGTAAAGGGCACGGGCAACTTCGGTACGGCCTGCGCCCATCAGACCTGCAAAACCAAGGATCTCACCCTTGCGCAGGTTGAAGCTGACATCCTTAACTTCCTTGCCGGCGTTCAGATGCTTGACTTCCAGAATGACGGGGGCATCGCTGGCAACACAGCTGCATGCCTTCTGCTCACCCATGATCACGCGGCCGACCATCATCTTAACGATGTCGTCACGGGTGACCTCTGCGGTATTGACAGTACCTACATATTCGCCGTCACGCATAACGGTGACACGGTCGGAAATGCGGGTGATCTCGTCCATACGGTGGGAAATATAGATCATGCCGATGCCCTTTTCCTTCAGCTCGCCCATGATCTTGAACAGCTCTTCAACCTCGGGGAGGGTAAGGGCCGCGGTAGGCTCGTCCAGAACCAGCAGCTTGCACTCACGGGAGATGGCCTTTGCAATCTCGACCATCTGCTGCTTACCGACAGTCAGCGTGCCCAGGCTGACAGAAGGATCGATCTTAACGCCCATCTTGTCGAACAGACGCTGCGCTTCTGCTTCCATTGCCTTATCGTCAATAAAAGCACCCTTCTTAAACTCACGGCCGATGAACATGTTCTGCGCTACGGTCAGATGGTTCATCATGTTCAGCTCCTGATGGATTACGCTGATACCGGCTGCCTGGGACTCCGCAATATTATGGAACCCGACTTCTTTGCCAAGATACTCAATGGTACCGCCGTCACGCTGGTGGATACCGCAGAGAACCTTGATCAGAGTGGACTTACCGGCACCGTTTTCACCCATCAGGGCATGGACTTCGCCGGCTTTCAGCTCGAAATTAACGCCATTCAGAGCATGGACACCTGCGAAATATTTGTGGATGCCTTGCATCTTCAGAATCGTTTCGCCCATTCAACATCACCTTTCTCATTCACTGCTTTCGTGCTCCGGACACGACAAAATTCCAATTATTGTCACTTTCCTCTCAAGCCTGCGCTCTTTATACAAACGCGAAACGTTTCGCTTGTATTTTTTGCACAAAATGGGAGCACGGTAGGGCATACTTGCCCCGTCACTGGCTATACTATAATAAACTTTACTAAAAAAATCAAGCTATTTTTTGAAAAATTGTATTGACAGCACAAAAATGTTTTTATATTATATTTACCGTAAGGGTGTCCACGATAGTGGGATGTTTGTATTTTCAGAGCGAAACGTTTCACTTTTTAAGAGAACAAGAAAGGGGTAAGCAATGGCAACGATCAAAGATGTGGCCCGTATGGCCGGTGTGTCCATTGCAACCGTTTCCAAATATATCAATGGCGGTAATGTAAGGCTTGAGAATGTGGATGCTATCAGCAAAGCCATTGAGGCCTTGGATTACCGGGTCAATCCCTTTGCCAGAAGCCTTAAGACACAGCGCAGCAGTTCCATCGGCATTTTGATCCCGGACATTGCGACACCTTATTTCGGTACGGTGCTGACGTCTTTGGACAAGACCCTTCGGGAACACGGTTACCACAGTTTGATTTCCTGCTACGGTGCCAACCACGGCCTGGAACGCGACAACCTGCATTTTTTGATCTCCAATGGAATCGACGGCTTGATCTATGCGCCGGAGGATCTGACGGCAGACGAGTTCTATGAGCTGACTGCCAACTGCAACATTCCGGTGGTACAGATCGACCGAATGATCCAGGGTGTTTCCGGTGATGCGGTTTTGGTCAATAACACCGATGCGGCTTACCAGGCAGTGTCCTGCCTGATCAAAAAAGGCCACAGCCGCGTGGCAATGATTACAGGCCCCAAATCGGTACTGACCGCAAAGGAACGGCAGATCGGCTACCTGAAGGCGATTTCCGACCATGGCCTTATTTATGATGATGACCTGTTTATCAGTGACCAGAATGATTTTGCTACCGGATACCGTGGCTGTGAGCGTTTGATGGCCCAGGAGAATCCGCCCACGGCCATCTTCACAACCAACTACAATATTACAATGGGATGCGTCACAGCGGCCAGAGAACGGGGACTTCGGATTCCGGAGGACTTTGATATCTTCGGTTTTGACTGCGTGGATATCTGCACCATGATGAAACCGCCGCTGCCGGTGGTTCAGCAGCCGGAAGAAGAGATCGGCAGAATGGCTGCGACACACCTGATAGAGCGACTCAACGGCTTTTCGGAAGAACCCCGGATCGTGCGGCTGCCCTGCAAGCTGGTGCAGAAATGAATTCGTATAAAGGCACATTCGTGTTTTTATATATAATGTAAATACGTCCGTGAGATCATCACGGCAAGAATCAGGAGGAAAAAATATGGCAAACAACAGATATGTTGGCGATTATCCCGTAATCGGTATTCGCCCCATCGTCGACGGCCGCCGTGGCCCCCAGATGATGCGTGAATCCCTGGAGCCCCTGGTTTGGGCAATGGCTGAATCCGCAAAGAAACTGTTCGAGGAGAACCTGTTCTACTCCAACGGTGAGCCCGTTAAGGTCGTTATGGCTGATACCTGCATCGGCCGCGTACCCGAGGCTGCTGCATGTGCTAACAAGTTTAAGAAGGAAGGCGTTTCCATCACCCTGTCCGTTACTCCCTGCTGGTGCTACGGCTCCGAGACCATGGACATGGATCCTCACACCATTAAGGGTGTTTGGGGCTTCAACGGCACTGAGCGTCCCGGCGCTGTTTATCTGGCTGCTGTTCTGGCCGGTCATGCCCAGAAGGGTCTGCCTGCATTCGGTATCTACGGCCACGAGGTTCAGGACCGTGACCAGGTCACCCAGATGCCCGAGGATGTAAAGGAAAAGCTGCTGCGCTTCGGCCGTGCCGCTGTTGCTGTTGCTACCATGCGTGGCAAGTCCTACCTGCAGATCGGCTCTCAGTGCATGGGTATCGCCGGTTCCATCATGGACCAGAGCGTGCTGGAAGAGTACTTCGGTATGCGCGTTGAGTCCGTTGACGAGGTCGAGATCCTGCGTCGAATGGAAGAAGGCATCTACAACGAGGAAGAATACCAGAAGGCTCTGGCATGGACCAAGGAGCACTGCAAGGAAGGCCGCGACGACAACGTCGATGAGGTTGATTTCCTGGGCGAGAAGGTTCGCATCAAGTTCACTCCCGAAGAGAAGGAAAAACAGTGGGAGTTCACTGTTAAGATGTACTGCATCATCAAGGATCTGATGGCTGGCAACCCCAACCTGTCCGACAAGTTCGAAGAAGAGAAGGTTGGCCACAATGCTATCGCCGGCGGCTTCCAGGGTCAGCGTCAGTGGACCGACCATTGGCCCAACTGTGACTACCCCGAGGCTCTGCTGAGCTCCACCTTCGACTACGAAGGCGCCCGTGAGCCCTACACTCTGGCTACCGAGAACGATATCCTCAACGGCATGAGCATGCTGATGATGCGCCTGCTGACTCACCGTGCACAGATCTTCGCTGACGTCCGTACTTACTGGTCCGGCGAGGCTACCGAGCGTGTTACCGGCTACAAGCTGGAAGGTCACGCTGCTGAGTCCAACGGTATCATCCACCTGCTGAACTCCGGCGCAGCTTGCCTGGATGC